>NZ_CAJGBM010000001.1:0-498497 GCF_904426495.1 Pseudomonas sp. OF001
TTTTTTCGACGGAATGGCTGCAGGCTACAACGTCGTAGCCTGGCCAGAAAGCAGCAAGATCAATAGGATGCACGGTGACAGCAGGGGGCAGGCGTTGGTGTGTTTGGCGACTGCCAATTTACCTGCTTCCCTGTCTGTCAATCCGCTCTTCCCCACGATCCCGCGAAGAACCTTTTTCTTTTCCGGCCCGGCGCGGTTACCCTGCCGCTTTCACTGCGGGAGATTCACATGCTCGACGTACTGATTGCCGGCGCCTCGCGGGGCATCGGCCTGGGTCTGGTGCGCGCCTGGCTGCACGGCGGCGCGCGGGTGTTCGCGGTGGCGCGTGATCCGGCCGCCTCGGCGGGGCTGAACGAGCTGGCCGGCCAGTTCGGCGCGCGGCTGCAGACCATCGCCTGCGACCTCAACGACCCGCAGGCCGGCAGCCTGATCCTCGCCGCCCTCGGCGACGCGCGCCTGGACCGCGTGCTGCTCAACGCCGGCGTCTACGGCCCGGCGGCGCAGGACGTCGCCACGGCCAGCGAGGCCGAGATCGGCCAGCTGTTCGTCAGCAACGCCGTCGCCCCGCTGCGCCTGGCGCGCGCCCTGCGCCCGCGGCTCAAGCCGGATGCGGTGCTGGCGGCGACCAGCTCGGTGATGGCCAGCCTGCAGCTCAGCCCCGGCGCCGACATGCCGCTGTACGCGGCGAGCAAGGCGGCGCTCAACAGCCTGCTGCTCAGCTGGGCCGCGCAGCTGGGCGATGCGCGCGACTTCGCCCTGCTGGCGCTGCACCCCGGCTGGGTGCAGACCGACATGGGCGGCGCCGGCGCGCCGCTGACGGTGGAGGAGAGCGTGACCGGACTGGTGGCGGTGGTCGAGGCGGCCGCCGGCACGCGCGACTGCCGCTTCGTCGACCACCAGGGCGAGGCGCTACCCTGGTAGTGGCTGATGCGCCTGCGGACGTGGTCGGCATACAGGGGCAACACTCCATGCTGCTGGCCACCAACCTGCCGTTCGGCGGGATCAAGCCGTCGAACATCGGTCGCGAGTTCAGCCACGGCGCGGTGGAGGCGTTCCGCGGGCTCAAGGCGGCGTACATCGCCGATTGATGGAAGCGCGGTCCCAGGGGCTGCGGAGACGCGGGAGCTGTAGGTTCTTCTCAGCTGCCGCCGCACCTGCGGATGCAGCGGCAGAATGCTCAGAACATGGTGGCCATGATCAGTTGGGCGTAGACGTTGGTATCGTCGTTGCCGAGCTGAGTGCCACCGTTGCTGGCGTCCACATCCGGCTTGTAGAAGCCGAGGACCGGCATGACGAACAGATGCTCGCTGACGCCCCATTCGGCGTACAGGTTCAGCTCCCGGCCGCTCAGGTTGAGGCGATCGTCGGTTTCCAAGGTGTCGAAATCGTAGAGCAGCGCGCCGACGCTGAGGCCTTCCATCGGCGAAGCCTTGATGCCGACATGGTGGACCTGGGTGTTGTTGTTGAATGGGCCCGCATAGTTGGATGCCACTTCGCCCTGGAACCAAGTGCCCAGTGCGCGGCCGTTGCCATAGAACAGCGGATCGTAGTCCGCCGAGAAGCGGCTGTAGCGATAGTTGACGCTCGGCGACCAAGGCAGCTCGGCGAAGGTCCAGCCCGCCTCCAGATACCAGGCATTTTCGTCGTCGCCATTGCGGTCCTGGTGGGCGTATTCGCCAGCGAGGAACAGGTTGTCCACCCCGGCATTGCCCTGGCCGCGCAGGCTGTAGGTTCTGATGCCCTTGCGACCGATGAAGTCGAACTCCTCGTCGGTATCCAGAACGTCCAGGTAGGTCAGTCCCACCGTGCCCTTGTCGCTCACCTGCTCAAGGGTAGCTACGGCCATTTCGGCCTTGCCTTGGGCACGGTTGTTGGACTTGAGCCACATCAGGTCGCTGCGCAATCCCGTGTCTCCGCCCAAACGCAGCACGGCGGTCTGGTCGAAGGCCTTGCGGCCGGTCAGGTAGTAGGCACCGCCACGATCCAGCATTCCATCGGCAATTTCGTCGCCAAAGTTGAGTGCGTCGCCAGACACCAGGAAGCCGTCGCCGATGACGATGTTCTGCCGACCGAGGGAGATGTCCACGCCGTTTTCGCCCAGCGCCGAGAAACGCTGGCCGGAGCGCCAGCCGAGATAGGCGTCCTCGATCTTTGTGGTGCGTTCGCTACCGTTACTCCAGCCGGCAGCGTCGCCGTCGCCGAAGGTGCCAGAACTCACCCAGTTGAACTTGCCATAGAGCTGATCGCCGGCTGCGGAAAGCCCCTGGCTGCCGCTCAATCCATACTTGAGGTAAGCCTCCTGCCAAGAGGTAGAGCCTTCCTCCAAGGTGCCGGACTGAGCGTAGCTTTCGGCACTGTGGAATACGCCGAAGACAGCTTCCAGATCGGCACTGAGCTGGCTGTCACCCTGGGCGTAGAGTTCGTGTGCCCAGGTCAAGGGGGCGCTGGCCAGAAGGCTGGACATGGTGGCGACGCGGATGGCCCGCGCCAGGTGGCGAGTACGTGGCTTGCTCATGAAGGCTTCCCCTTTGTGCACTATCGGTCGGGCTACGGCCGAATGCTTTCTTGTGTTCGGTGGAGAAGAACGCGGTGATCGCTGCCCGCGGCTACAGGGAGCCATTGGTTATGCTGGTCATGCCTTGTTCTTCTCGCCACCCTTCAAAACCGTGGCGACAGTCGACCTGAAGTCAGGCCGCCTGAAGTGGGTCAAGGATGGAGGAAACACCAGGGGATTTTTTTTTCGAGCCGGCCATTTTGCTTGAACGAGTGCGCCACCTCGGCAAGGTGGCCGGCCCAAGGGTCAGTGGGTGTTATTACTGCCGAGCTTCTACTGGCGATAGAGGCGGGGTGAGATGCCGTACTTCTGCTTGAAGGTACGAGAGAAGTGGCTCAGATCGCAGAAGCCGGCCCGCTCGGCGATTAGCGAGATCGGCCGACCATCACGACTTTCCGCCAAGCTGAGGGCGCATCGCTCCAGCCGGCGATCGAGAACGTAGCGGCTGATGTTCATGCCGGCTTGTGCGAACAGGCGGTAGAGAGTGCGCTCGGAAACATGGATCTCGCGTGCGACTGCGGCTGCGGAAATGCTCCCCTGATTGAGGATGCTGTCGATGAAGGTCATCGCCTTGTTCAGCAGGTGCTGGTTCTGCGCTGAGACATCCCGCAAGTCGGTGGTGCAGGCGACCGGCTTGAGCAGCGCCGCCAATGCCTCGAGAAAGGCGTGCTGTTCCTCGCGGTCTGCCTCCTCCAGAGATAAGGTGGAGGCAGCCAATAGTGTAATCATCCGATTGATCTTGAGGTCAGCTGCGATGCGCTGTCCTGTTTTGATGGTCTTGTGGCGGAATACGTCGTCCACCAGGTAACGCGGCAAGATAATCGACAACTGTTGTGAAAGGCCGTGATAGTAGAAATCACTCGGCTGGCCAGCATCCAGCAGAACCATATCGCCCGGCGCAAGATCGGCATCTTCGCTGTTCTGACACATTCTGGCATGACCGCGCTGCTGCATGACCAGATAGAAAAAGTCCTGGTCGTCACTGTGGATATCTTTACGCTTGCGATAGATGTGCTCGCAGTTGGTGGTGATGTAGGAGGTCGAGCGCGAGCCGGGCGCAGTGACCGGAACCACCTTGCCAATGAAGCTATGACGGTCGAAGGCGCTTGATCTCACTGGATGGAAAGTGCCACACGATGTGCTCAGGGCGTTGGCCCAGACGTCGAAGTCGTCGGCCTGGCAGCGATTCTGGGAGGTGGCAGGATCTTGTTTGCGCATTGTGTCGCTCCGCGTGATTGTCGAGGCCGGGAGACTCCACAACCCGGGTCGTTCCTGAGGCCAGGGCGGGGCAGTTCAGAACCTCGAACATAACACTCACTGTAATGGCTGTGCCAGATCAGTGGTGAGTCTGATCGACAGGCTGCTAACGAGAAGGGCGCCTTGAGGCGCCCTTCGCTAACACTTTGATGGTGTAGAAGTCAGCCCTTAGGCATTTCCGGCTGGAACAAGTCGCGCTTCATAACCAGTTTCACCCACAGGGCTGCAATCACGCTGATGATCAGCAGAACTACGCCGGTGAGCATGTAGACGGTTTGAGTCATCTCCGGCGACGGCGAGTTGTTCAGCGCCACGTAAGCCATACCGGCGATGCCGAGCAGCTGCGGCAGCGGGTAGAACGGTGTGCGGAACGGGCGGGGCAGTTGCGGCTGGCGGCGACGCAGGACGATCACGTCGATGTGGGCGATGATGTAGGCCAGCAGCCAGCTGGTCGAGGCGGCAATCAGCAGGGTTATGATCGAGTCGATGCCCATCAGCAGGAAGGGCAAGGCGATGATGGTCACCATGAACACCAGCGCAACCCAGGGGGTGCCATAGCGCGGGTGCAGGCGTTTGAGCTGCGGGAACGACTGGCCGTTGACTGCCATGCCGTGCAGCATGCGCGGCACGCCGGCGAGGACGGTGTTGACGGTGCTGCAGGTGGCGGTCACTGCCATCACGGTCGCGACGATGAGCCCGGCCTTGCCGAACACCGCGTCGACGTAGTCCAGGTAGGGCAGTGGCGAAGTGGTCAGTGTCTCGACCGACAGGTAGCGGCTGGCGCCCCAGATGAAAAGCAGGAAGATCCCCAGTATCAGGCACAGCGACAGCATCATCGCGCGCGGCACGTTGCGCTCGGGGTTGCGCACTTCACGGATCAACGGGCAGATGAACTCGACACCGACCAGCAGCCACATGGCCAGTGCCACCAGGCTGAGGAAGCTGCCGTCGAGGATGCCATCCCAGTTCCACTGCACCGCACCGGCCAGCTCGGCTGGCGCCGGATTGGCGCTGCCGGTGACGGCGGTCAGGCCGACCAGCAGCAGAGCGACGACCATGCCGAAGGTGAAGACGTTCTGCAGGCTGGCAAACACGTCTGTGCCGAAGAAGTTGAGTACTGCCAGCACGATAAGGATGCCTAACGGCACCAGCATCTCCGGAACCATTCCTGGGAACAGCTGGCCGATCACGGCATCGACCAGCAGCAACTCGGCGGACAGGCCGAACATCGCCACCACCACATAGCCGGCGTATACCGCGACGATGGCCGGGAAATTACCGAGCGCGGCCTCGGTGTAGCTGCCGAGGGTGCCTTCGGAGCGGGGGAACATCAGCGATAGCTCGGCGAAGGTCATCGCGTTGCACTGGGCCAGGATGAAGGCCACCACGGCGGCGGCCAGGAAGCCGGCGCCACCGAAGCCGACGCCCTGCAGGGCACTGACCATGCTGCCCTGCACCACCACCACGCCGATGCAGATGGCGATCATGGTGGCGAAGCCCAGGCTGCGCTTGAGTGGCCGATTGCTGGATGTTTCTTCTGGAAGGCTATCGTGCGTGGCACTCGTGTTGTTCTTGTTCATGGGTGCATCTCGTCCGAGTGTGAAAAAGCGGCGCGGCGGCGCCTGTCATGTCTCGTCGCCCGTGTTGCTGCGGGAGCCGCAGGGGGTGGGGTGCGAGCAAGGTTTCACAATCATTGATCAGTGCCGGGGCGATTGTCTTTTTCCAGCCTGCCGAGCTTTTTGAATATTCCTGCCTCACATCTGCCTCGCATCCCGCTTGGCAGTCTTGGGCAAATAATCTGGCGGCGCTGACCAAGACGCCGTGGTGGCTAGGGGGGCCTAATAGGCTTACGAGGCAAGGCGGCAATCTGGCAGTGCTGGGCTTGCCAGCGCTGCGTGCCGGCTATAACAAAAAAATCCTTGGGATTGCGTCATGATCAACATCGAACAGCCCACCTACTACACGGCCACCAAGAAATATGAGCTGAGTTTCCCGTCGCTGGAGGCCGACCTCGAAGCGGACGTCGTGGTGATCGGTGGCGGCTTCTCCGGCATCAACACCGCGCTCGAGCTGGCGGAGAAGGGCATCACCAATATAGTCGTGCTTGAAGCCCGCTACCTTGGTTTCGGTGGCAGCAGCCGCAACGGTGGTCAGGTGATGGCCGGCATCGGCCACGATCTGGAAGCGATCAAGGCGGACGTCGGCGAGGACGGCTTGCGCCGCATCTTCGAGATCAGCGATCAGGGCGCGCAGATCATCAAGGCGCGCATCGAGAAGTACGGTATCGACGCTGATTTCCGTCACGGCTACGGCTATATGGGTTTCAACGCCCGTCAGGAGAAGACCCTGCGTGCCTGGGAAAGCGAGTTCAGGAAGCTCGCTCCGCATCAGGAGATCGAGCTGCTTACTGGCTCTGGCCTCAAGCGCCTCATCGGCTCTGATGCCTACAGCTGCGGTCTGTTGCACATGGGCGGCGGTCATGTGCATTCGCTAAACCTCCTGCTCGGCGAGGCCCAGGCGCTGGCCAGCTATGGGGCGAAGATCTTCGAGCACAGCCCGGTGCTGGAGGTCAGCTATGGCGAGCGCATCGAGGTTCGAACCGCCAAGGGCTCGGTCAGGGCCAGCAAGCTGCTATGGGCCTGCGACAGCTTCCTCAACAGGCTGGAGCCGGAGCTGCACAAGACCACCATCAATACCTATGCCTTCCAGCTCATGACCGAGCCGCTGTCGGACGAGCTGATCGAGCGCATCAGCCCGATCCGTGGCGCCTATAGCGATATCCGTCCGGTCATCGACTACTACCGGGTGACCAACGAGAACCGCCTGTTGTTCGGTTCCGCTACCCCATTCATCGAGCACATCCCCGGCGATCTGAAAGCTTGGAATCGCAAACTGATGCTGAAGATCTTCCCTTACCTCAAGGATGTGAAGATCGATCTGGCCTGGGGTGGCCCGATGGCCTGCAGCGCCAACCTGTTCCCGCAGCTCGGCACGCTGTCTGGGCGGCCCAACGCCTTCTTCGTGCAGGGTTACTCGGGCTTCGGCGTCACCCCCAGCCACATCATCTGCAAGGTACTGGCTGAGGGCATGAGCGAGGGCTCGGCCCGCTACGACCTGATCAGCTTGATCCACCATGCAGTGATCCCGGGTAAGGACCAGTTTCGCGCCCTGATGCTGACCGGCGGCAAATGCTGGCACCAGCTGTCCGGCTACTGGACCGGTCGCCGCTGACCCTTCAAGCAACCCGCGTCACGAGGAACCAAAGATGTATCCGATCAAGCAAGGCACCACCATCGCCGAACTGGACTCCTGGGGCACCGTCGCCGATCTCGGCTCGGTGATTCTCGAGGGGGAGGGCAAGGCCTTCGGCAAGATGACCTACGGCGCGCCGACCGATCCGGTCAGCTCGGGCTACTTCGGCGTGACCAGAAGCAAGTTCCGCATGGTCTACCCGTTCAACGAACAGGCCACCGTGGTCAGTGGCGAAGTGACCCTGACCAATGAGGCCACCGGTCAGGCCGCCACGTACAAAGCCGGTGACAGCTGGTTCGTCGCCAAGGGCACCCCGGTGCTCTGGGATGTCGCCAGCGAGGCCTTCGTCAAGCACTATCTCGCTGTGGTCTGATCTGTCATGGGCCGCTCAAGCGGGCGGCCCGTCTCCCTTCACTAGAGGAGCACGACAATGGACTCGAGCACCTTCGGCCAGCATTGCCTGAGCGCCTTCGTGCAGGCCGTGCCTGCAAGCTGTGCCGCCTTCTACCGCATCGACTCCACGCTTGAGGCGCGGGATTTCCTGCTGTGGTCCATGCCCGGGCCCATGCACAAGGCCTACCTCGAACACTACCGTCACCTCGATCCCCTGCGCCCAGGTCACTGTGACGTACATGGCGCCAAAGTCATCCCGCTGCGCGAGGGGATGGCGCGTCAGGGCGAGGCGGACAACCGGCTCTATCAGGGCTTCCTGCGTCGCCACGCGGTGATTGACGTGGTGGAGGTGATTGCCCGCGTCGGAGGCCGCCCCGCAGCCGGTATCTCTTTGCTGCGCGATGCAACCCGGGGGCGTTTCGAGGCCGTCGAACTGGGTCGGCTGGAGCCGTTGCACGCGCTGATGCAGATGGCCGCCGCCACTCTCCCAGCCACTCCATCGTCTCCTTCGTTCCAGCTCTCCGCCCGCGAACGGCAGATCGCCATGTTGTTGCGCGATGGCGCGAGCAACAAGTTGCTGTCGGAGCGGTTAGGCATAGGTCTGCCGACGGTCAAGACCCACCTGCTCAACCTGTTTCGCAAGGTCGGTGCGCGCAACCGGACCGAACTGGTTTCATTGCTGTTTTTGTAGTCGCGGATCAACCATCCGGTTGATGTTGCGTGTGCCAAAGGTTGCATACGATGGACGCGTCCCCAACCCGTAGTAGAGGAACGTGCCATGAACAACAACAATTCCGAATGGATCCCCGTAGGTGCCCTTGCCGACGGCTTCGCTCCCGAGTCCTTCATTCTGCCCAAGCTGGCCGACCTGTCCGGTCGGAACATGACTCTCTTCTTCGCCAACGGCTGGGAGATCGAGCATCGCTTCGAGTCCGACCGACTGCATTGGCACGCCACCGACGGCCATTCGAGTGGTAGTGCAGAATACCGCGCCACTGCCCTGCGTCCGGGAATCTATCTGGTCGACTTCCTCAAGCGCGAGCAAGGTCAGGATTGGTCGATCAGCGTGGTGCTGGACACCATTAGCCAGTCGTTCACCGCAGTGATCGGCCATCTGCCTGACGAAGCGGAGACTCGCGAAGGTCTTTACTACCGTGGTTTGGCTGGCAAGGAGCTGACCGGTGTGAAGGTCGAGTTCATCCACGGCAGCATCGACAAGCCCTGGCAGGAGGGCGCCTGCCCGCACGCTCCGACCAATGAATTGGTTGGCCTGCGCAATCTGTACCGTTACAGCCCCACTGAGGTCTATGAGCACATCTACCTCAACGAAAACTTCTACACCTGGGTCTGCTACAAGGGCGTCGAGCAGGGGCTGTGCGACACCGACCGTTGCCACTACTACAAGATCGCTGATGAGCTGTACCTGTTCGTCTGGCGTGAAAAGATCGTGCCCACCCTCGGTCTGGTTCTGATCGACCTCAAAGCCCACCGCAGCGACGGCAAGATCTATGGCTATTCCGGTGGCAGCTTCGACGAGCTGGTTAACTTCCCGGTAGCCTCGCACTGCACCATCCTCAACCGCACCGAAGTGCCGGTATGAGCAAGCGCCGATCCGTTGTCATCACCGGTGCTGGCACCGGTATCGGCGCAGCTTGTGCCAAGCGCCTGGCCGCCGAAAACGCTGATGTGATCCTGATCGGTCGCCGACGTGAGCCTCTGGAGCAGATAGCCTCAGAGACCGGCGGTTTGGTACTGGTGGGCGATGCCGCCGACAGCGCTGCGTGGGACGGTTTCGTAGAGCAGATCCGCGAGCGTTTTGGCGGTATCGATGCGCTGCTGGCCTGCGCCGGAGGGCTCGGATTGGGCAGCGCCACTCAGACTGGCGAACAGGCTTGGCAGGCAGCCTTGCGCAGTAACCTGGATAGTGCATTCCAGAGTGCCCGCTCTTGCCTGCCGCTGCTGGTCGAACGGCAAGGCAGTATCGTGCTGCTCGGCTCCATCGCCTCGCTGGCCGCCGGGCCGGAGGTCTGCGGCTATACCACCGCCAAGCACGCACTGCTTGGTCTAAATCGCTCGCTGGCGCGCGATTATGGCCCGCTCGGTGTGCGAGTGAACTGCGTGTGTCCCGGCTGGGTGCGTACTCCGATGGCTGACGAGGAGATGCGTCCGCTGATGGAGCACTACGGAGAGAGCCTTGATGCGGCCTATGCGCGGGTCACTGCAGAGGTGCCGCTGCGTCGCCCGGCCACGCCCGAGGAGATCGCTGCCGTCTGCCGCTTCCTGATCAGCGACGAGGCGGCGATTGTCACCGGAGCGACGTTGGTCGCCGACGGTGGCTCCAGCATCGTCGATGTGCCTACCTTGGCCTTCGATCGGCTCGGAGGTGCTGCATGAGCGCGCACTATGACTACTCCGGGCGACAGGTGCTGGTTACCGGTGGGGCGCAGGGCATAGGCCGGGCCATCGTCGAGGGTTTTGCTAAGAGCGGAGCGCGGGTGCTGATCGCCGATCTCAATGTCGAGCTGGCGCAGGCACTGGCTGCCGAACTGCTGGGTAAGGGGTTTGAGGCGCAGGCGCTTGAGGTGGATCTGGCCGATCGAGCGGCGATCTTCGCTATGCTGGAGCGGCTGGAGCAGCTCGACGTTCTGGTGCACAACGCCGGCTACTTCCCGCTGGTTCCGCTGGCGGAGATCGATGAGGCGGTGCTGGAGCGAACCCTGGCGGTCAACCTGTCGGCGTTGTTCTGGCTGACCCAGGCTGCCCTGCCGCTGTTCGCTCGCCGCGGCGGCGGTAGCATACTGGTGACCTCCTCGGTTACCGGTCCGCGGGTCGCCTATCCGGGGCTGACCCATTACGCGGCCGCCAAGGCTGGGGTGAATGGCTTCATCCGCAACGCCGCACTTGAGTTGGCTCGCCACGGCTTGCGGGTCAACGGCGTCGAGCCTGGGATGATCCGAACGCCGGCGATGGACAATCTGGGCGACGCGGCGCACAGCGAGCGTATCGCTGCCGCAGTCCCGCTGGGGCGCCTCGGGCTGCCGGAGGAGATCGCCAGCGCCATGTTGTTCCTCGCATCCGACGCGGCGAGCTACGTCACCGGTCAGACCCTCGTTGTCGATGGGGGCGCAACCTTGCCGGAAACCTTGGTTGCGCTCTGAGCGTCAATCTCGCGGTTAGTGCGCAGCGACACCTAGGCGGCGCGATGGCTTGGTAGTCAGACGCAAGGTCACGGCGCGCCGACATGGGGCTGATACCTCCATGTCGGCGGCAGCCGGCTCCCCCTCCCCCTGGCTGGTTGCTTACGGTTTCACCCTCAGGCCGGTCCGACCCGCGGCAACGGGCGGCCTGGCCTTTTTCATTCCCACGGGGCTGCCGCGGGGCGCAATCCTCCAATGTGCGGCTGGGTGTGCGCCATCAACCCACTGAAACGACAATCCGGCTGCGTGCATTCCGATATGCGGCGGGCTAGCTAGCGTGCCGCTGATGGTCTCCGAGAGCATCGCGGATTGGTCGCGGTGGTGGAAGCAGCTGCCGACTGATCCGACAGCCGCTTCGCCGACTACCAGGACGCGACCCTGCCCTGGTAATCGGATGGGAGAGGCTTACTGGCTGGCGCCGGTCGGCACCTGGCGCAGTGCCTGCCAGCGGCGGTCCAGTTCGGCCTTGAGCTTGGGCGAGGGGCTTTCCGCGAAGTACAGGTGGCTGCGCAGCGCCGGCTCCGGCAGCAGCTGCGGCTGCTGCTTGGCCAGCGCCTGCAGCTCGGGGAGGGTCGGCTTCAGGCTGCTGTAGAACCAGGTGGCCTGCGAGTTGCGCACCGCGTTGTCCGGGCGCAGCAGGTAGTCGATGAAGCGGTAGGCGAGGTCGGGGCGCGCGGCGTTGCTGGGGATCGCCAGGCTCTCGATGGTCAGCGGCGCGCCCTCGGCCGGAATCACGAACTGCAGCGGCTGTGCGCTCTGCGCCGCCGCGGCCAGGGCCTGGCCGCTCCAGGCGCTGGTCAGGCACAGCTCGCCGGCCTGCAGCGCCCTGGTGTGGCGGGTGTTGTCGAGCACCCGCGCCTGGCGGCGCAGCTCCAGCAGCTGCTCGCCGGCGCGGCCGACCCGGCGCGGGCCGCTGCGCGCCAGGCTGCGTCCCTGGTAGGTGAACAGCACCGAGAAGGTCTCCTCCGGCGCGTCCTGCAGGCCGATGCCGCAGCCGGCCAGGCGCGCGCTCTGCTGCGCATCGAACAGCAGTCCCCAGCTCGGCGCGGCGGGGCCGCCCAGCGCCGCCTCGGCCTGCGCGCGGTTGAGCGCCAGGCCGAGCACGCCCCACTGGTAGGGCACGACGTAGCGGTTGGCGGCCTGGATGGCGGACAGCATGGCCTGCAGGTCGGGGTCGACGCCGGCGAGCTGCGGCAGCTGCTGCGGGTCCAGCGGCGCCAGGCGCTGCTCGCGGATCAGCGCGGCGAGCTGGAAGTGCGACGGCACCACCACGTCGTAGCGCTCGCCGCGGCGCAGGGCGGCGTCCAGCTCGTCGGCGCTGGCGTGCTCGTGGTAGTCGACGCGCACGCCGGTCTCGCGCTGGAAGTCGGCGAGCACCGCGGGGGCGATGTAGTCGGGCCAGTTGGAGACGCGCAGCACCTCCTCGGCCTGGGCGGCGCAGGTGGTCAGGGCGAGCGACAGCAGCAGCGGCAGAGCCTTCATGGATCCCTCCGGGGGCAGATGATGGGCGGCCATTAGTGGCGCAAGCCTGGCCGCGGGTCTTGCTCGCGGATGCCGGATGCTTGCCTGTGCGTGCCGGTTTGCGCGGCCGGCGTGGCAGGCCGGCATGCACGGTCAACAAGCTGGCAGGCATGGGCAAGGCAGCCTGCGGCCTGCCGACTATCATCGATGCATGCTTTTGGGCCGTGGCGCGCCTCGCGTCGCCACCGCCCTGCGGCGTCCTGCCAGGACTCCGGAGCGCCATCGGCGCCCGGGCGGGGCAGGGCGCCGATTCCCCGATCAGCCCGGAGTTACAGCCATGTCCAGCGCCGCCCTCGAACCGCTCGCCCAGGTGACCGCCTTCCTCAACCGCCGGCACACTTCCTTCATCGACGGTGCACCCGTCGCCGAGCATGCCGGCGAGGTCGTCGAGGTGTTCAACCCGGCCACCGGCGCGCCGCTCAGCCAGCTGCTGATGGGCGGCGAGGCGCAGGTCGAGCAGGCCGTGGCCAGCGCGCACCACGCCTTCCGTTCCGGGGCGTGGAGCGGCCTGCGTCCGGCCGACCGCGAGCGCATCCTGCTGCGCTTCGCCGAGGTGGTCGAGGCCCATGCCGAGGAGCTGGCGCAGCTGGAAACCCTCAATCAGGGCAAGTCGATCCACATCGCCCGCGCCATCGAGGTCGGCGCCTCGGTCGAGTACATGCGCTACATGGCCGGCTGGGCGACCAAGCTGGAAGGCCAGACCCTCGACGTGTCGATCGCGGTGCCGCCGGGCACCCGCTACAACGCCAGCACCCGCCGCGAGCCGGTGGGCGTGGTGGCCGGCATCGTGCCATGGAACTTCCCGCTGATGATCGCCATCTGGAAGATCGTCCCGGCGCTGGCCGCCGGCTGCACCATCGTCATCAAGCCGGCCGACGAGACGCCGCTGACCGCCCTGCGCCTGGCCGAGCTGGCCATCGAGGCGGGCATCCCGGCCGGGGTGCTCAACGTGCTGGTCGGCCGTGGCGCCAGCGCCGGCGCCGCGCTGGTCGCCCATCCCCAGGTGAGCAAGGTGTCGTTCACCGGCTCTACCGCGGTGGGCAAGCAGATCGGCGCCAGCGCGCTACAGAACATGACGCGCTTCTCCCTCGAACTGGGCGGCAAGAACCCGATGCTGCTGCTGCCCGATGCCGACCTCGACAAGGCGGTGGGCGGCGCGCTGCTGGGCGGCCTGCTCAACCAGGGCCAGGTGTGCGCGGCGGCCTCGCGCATCTACGTGCACCGCTCGCGCCACGACGCCTACGTCGAGGCCCTCGGCGCGGCGGTGAAGGGCATGAGCATCGGTGCCGGCATGGACCCGAACGCGCAGATCAACCCGCTGGTATCGCGCAAGCAGCAGGCCAGCGTGCTCGGCCACCTGGACAAGGCCCGCGCCCAGGGCGCGCGGGTGGTCACCGGCGGCGCGGCGCCCGCGCTGCCCGGCTTCTTCGTCGAGCCGACCGTGCTGGCCGGGGTCGACCACGGCATGGCCGCGGCGCGCGAGGAGATCTTCGGCCCGGTGCTCTCGGTGCTCGCCTACGACAGCGTCGAAGAGGCCCTGCAGCTGGTCAACGACAGCCAGTACGGCCTGGCCGCCAGCCTGTGGACCAACGATCTGACCCAGGCCATGGACCTGATCCCGCGCATCGAGGCGGGCACCGTGTGGGTCAACTCCCACGTGGTGCTCGATCCCAACATGCCGTTCGGCGGCTACAAGCAGTCGGGCATCGGCCGCGAGTTCGGCCGCGGCGCGGTGGAGGCGTTCACCGAGACCAAGTCGGTGTGCATCGCCTACTGAAATTCCGGGCGGAGCGGCCGCTCCGCTGCGTTCTTGGAGTGGTAGGCGCGGCACGGCGCCGGCTGTGCGGTTTCGAGCTTGGCAGCGAGCAGCCGGCGTGACGCCGCGCGACCATGGACGGTCGGTCGTTTGAGGTTCTCGACTTGAGCGAGAGTTGCCCGCCACACCCCGGCAGCGGTGTGGCGGGCTTTTTTATGTCCGCGCGCCTGCCCAGGCGGGCGCGCCCGGAAGAGGAGTACCCATGCGCAGAATCCCGACCTTGTTCGCCGCCCTGGGCCTGGCCCTGGCCAGCCTGGGCAGTCAGGCGGCCGACGACGCCTTCCGCGCCGCGCTGGCCAGGGAGCTGGACAACCGCGCCCTGGCCGGCCAGGTGGTCGGCGCGCTGGCCGGGCACCACCGCGGCACGCCGCAGGGCCGCTTCTGGGCGGCCTACGTCGCCCTCGAGCGGTACAACGCGCCGCGCTATGCGCCGGTCGCCGCGCGCCACGGCCTGAGCGGCGGCGGCTGGTGGATCACGCTCAAGGCGCGGGGCTCGATCCTGTTCGCCCGGCTGTTCCCCGAGCGCTTCCTTGCCATGCTGGCCGAGGGCACCGGCAAGTACCTGGCCGGGCTGCGCGCGGTCGCGCCGCCGGCGGATGCCGGGGACGCCGCCTTCCTGCGCTACATGATCGAGCAGGAGCGCGTGCAGGCCGACGCGCTGGCCCACGCCGCCGCGCAGCGCTTCGAAGTCGCGGCCGAAGCGCTGGAGGGGTTCGTGGCGCGGGAGTGAGCGCTGCCGCCTGACGCTGCGCATGGCGCTCCCTGCTCGGGGCAGGGGCGCCAAGGCACTGCGCGGGGTAGGGTGCGCCGCGCGCACCTGCGGTCACTCGCCCACGGCGATGCGCACGTGCTGCTTGCGCCCGGCCGACAGGCGCCACTCGTTGCCGTCGCCGGCCAGCGCCTGGTCGGCGTCGCTCACCGCCACGCCGTCCAGGCGCAGGCCGCCGCCGGCGGCCAGGCGCCGGGCAGCGCTGCGCGAGGGGGC
Source organism: Pseudomonas sp. OF001 (assembly GCF_904426495.1). NCBI lineage: Bacteria > Pseudomonadati > Pseudomonadota > Gammaproteobacteria > Pseudomonadales > Pseudomonadaceae > Pseudomonas > Pseudomonas sp. OF001. The sequence goes on from NZ_CAJGBM010000001.1 coordinate 14,976, forward strand.
GAGGCCCGCTTCCACCGCCAGCTCGGCCAGGCTGACCCCGGCAGCCAGGCGCGCGGGCGCAAGCTGCAGGGTCGGCAGGCCCTCGCCAGCGCTGGCGCCGTCGAACACCCCGCGCGCGGCCAAGGCCGCCGCCTCGGCCGCTGGCGCGCCGTGGGCCAGGCGGGTGGTCTCGTTGGCCAGGACGATCTTCGCCTCGTTCAGTTCGGCGCCCTGCAGCGCGCCGAGGCGGCGCACCTCGGCCATCGGCAGTTCGCTGAACAGGGCGAGGAAGCGGCCGACGTCGCGGTCGTCGCAGTTGCGCCAGAACTGCCAGAAGTCGAACGGCGCCAGCCGTTCGGCGTTCAGCCACACCGCGCCCTGCGCCGACTTGCCCATCTTGCGGCCGTCGCTGGTGGTGAGCAGCGGCATGGTCAGGCCGTACAGCTGCGGGCCGTCCTGGCGGCGCGACAGCTCGACGCCGTTGATGATGTTGGCCCACTGGTCGGCGCCGCCGACCTGCAGGGTGCAGCCGTGGCGGCGCGCCAGTTCGGTGAAGTCGTAGGCCTGCAGCAGGGTGTAGCCGAACTCCTGGAACGACAGCGAGTGCTCCAGGCGGCTGCGCACCGCATCGAAGGTCAGCAGGCGGTTGACGCTGAAGTGGCGGCCGACGCGGTTGAGGAATTCCAGGTAGCCGAGGCCGTCCAGCCAGTCGGCGTTGTTCACCACCCGGGCATCGGACGGCCCGTCGCCGAGGCGCAGGTAGCGCTGGAACGCGCTCTCGATGCCGCGCATGTTGGCGGCGATGGTCGCCTCGTCCAGCATGGGGCGGCTGCTGTCGCGGAAGCTCGGGTCGCCGATGCGCGTGGTGGCGCCGCCGATCAAGAGCAGCGGCCGGTGGCCGGCGTGCTGCAGCCAGCGCATCAGCATCAGGCCCTGCAGGTGGCCGACGTGCAGGCTGTCGGCAGTGGCGTCGAAGCCCAGGTAGGCGGTCAGCGGGCCGCGTGCGAGGGCGGCGCGCAGGCCGTCGGCGTCGGTGCTCTGGTGGACGAAGCCGCGCTCTTCGAGCAGGGCGAGCAGGTCGGTGTCGATCGGGGGCATTGCAGTCTCCTTGGGGGGATGGCGAAACGTCTGAGGAGACTGTGGAGAAACGATCCGGTCCGCCTCAGGCGGATCGGATGCGCGCACGCGCCTACCGCCTCGGTGAGGTGCGGTAATAGGCGTAATAGCGGACGCGGGAAACGGTTAACAGGTTCATGGTCGCCACTCTAGCACGCCGGCGGCGGGGCAGGGCAAGCCCCGCCGCCGGGGAAAGGCCGGGCGGCGAGTTGGGGAAAAGTCCAGTTTCCCCCGGCCGCAGGCGGGCGATGCGCGCCCTGAAGCCGCTGTGCCGTGCGTTGCTGGCGCCCCGGGGCGACGAAAAGTACAAGGCAAAGTGCGGAAAAGGTATTCTGCTGTTTCGTTTCGATGTTCATGATTCGCTCATCGTCATCTGCCGACGCACGGCAGCCAAGCACTCGACGGCATCCCCACGCGATGCCGCGGGCCGGAATCAGCCCCGGCCATCCACCTTGCGCCAGGAGTACCGAACATGTCCAAGCCGCAGCTCGACCCGAATCAGCTCGCCTTCCGCAACGCCATGGCGCACATGAGCGCCGCGGTGAACATCATCACCACCGACGGCGAGGCCGGCCGCTGCGGCATCACCGCCACCGCGGTGTGCTCGGTGACCGACACCCCGCCGACCGTGATGGTCTGCGTCAACCGCAACAGCGCGATGAACGCGGTGTTCAAGGCCAACGGCCGCCTGTGCGTCAACGTGCTGTCCGGCGAGCAGGAAGAGGCCGCCAAGCACTTCGCCGGGATGACCGGGGTGGCCATGGAGGAGCGCTTCGCCCTCGATCCGTGGACCACCGGCAGCCAGGGCCTGCCGGTGCTGGAAGGCGCGCTGGCCAACCTGCAGGGGCGCATCGTCGAGACCCAGGAGATCGGCACCCACTCGGTGCTGCTGGTCGAGCTGGACGACATCCATGTGCGCGAGGAGGGCGACAGCCTGGTGTACTTCAGCCGCGCCTTCCGCCGCGTCGAGCGCGCCGCCTAAGCGGCTGCCCGTTCCCGAAAAGGCCCTGCCGGATGGCGGGGCCTTTTCGTTTGTGGCCCGGGCTCATGCGTTTGGGGGTTGCCTGATGCGCGCGCTAGCGGCAGTCTGCGCGGCCTTGCCCTGCACCGGAATTGTTCGTCCATGTCCCAGCTCGACCCCAGGCAGCTCGCCTTCCGCAACGCCATGGCGCACATGAGCGCCGCGGTGAACATCATCACCACCGACGGCACCGCCGGCCGCTGCGGCATCACCGCCACCGCGGTGTGCTCGGTGACCGACACCCCGCCGACCCTGATGGTCTGCATCAACCGGGGCAGCGAGATGAACGCGGTGTTCAAGGCCAACGGCCGCCTGTGCGTCAACGTGCTGTCCGCCGCGCAGGAGGAGGCCGCCCGCCACTTCGCCGGGATGACCGGCGTGGCCATGGACGAGCGCTTCGCCCGCGACGCCTGGCAGGCGGGCGAGGGCGGCCTGCCGGTGCTGGAAGGCGCGCTGGCCAACCTGCAGGGGCGCATCGCCGAGGCCCAGGAGATCGGCACCCACTCGGTGCTGCTGGTCGAGCTGGACGACATCCATGTGCGCGAGGAGGGCGACAGCCTGGTGTACTTCAGCCGCGCCTTCCGCGTGGTCAGCCGCGACCAGGTGGCCTGAGAGCGATTGCCGCCCGGCGGGGCTGGCGTCCTCTCGCGGCAAACGTTAAGATGTTAAACATCTGCTGCCGCCCCGGCACCTTGCGGTGTTCCCCTCTTTCAGGGGCGGCGGCGTTTTAATTCCCCCCGATGCTGCCAGACGTGGCCCCGTAGCCGCAGGAGGCGCCATGACTTCGTCCGCCGAGCGTTCCTGGCCTGCCGCCGTTCGCGCGCTGCAACACCCCAACTTCCGCCTGTATTTCGCCGGTCAGGCCGTGTCGATCCTCGGCAGCTGGATCCAGCAGGTCGCCCTGTCCTGGCTGATCTACCGCCTCACCGGCTCGGTGGCGCTGCTCGGCGTCACCACCTTCGCCGCGCTGCTGCCGCAACTGATCGTCGGTCCCCTGGCCGGCGCCTGGACCGACCGCCACGACAAGCGCCGCCTGCTGATCCTGGTGCAGGCCCTGCTCGGCCTGCAGGCGCTGGTGCTCGCCGCGCTCACCGCGCTGGAGTGGATCGGCCCGGCGCTGATCGTCGCCATGTCGCTGCTGCTCGGCGTGCTCAACGCCTTCGACACGCCGTTGCGCCAGGCGCTGATCGGCAGCTTCGTCGGCAGCCGCGACGACCTGCCCAACGCCCTGGCGCTCAACGCCATGCTGTTCAACATCGGCCGCTTCATCGGCCCGCCGCTGGCCGGCCTGCTGCTGGCGCTGACCAGCGAGGCGATGTGCTTCGCCCTCAACGCCCTGTCGTTCCTCGCCCTGCTGGCCGGCCTGCTGCTGATCCGCATCGACGCGCCGCCGCGCGCCAAGGGCTCGACCGGCGCGGTGTTCCGCGAGGGCCTGGCCTACGTGTGGGGCAACCAGCCGATCCGCCTGCTGATCCTCAGCCTGGCGATGGTCAACCTCACCGCCTCCAGCTACGCGGTGCTGCTGCCGGTGTTCGCCCGCGACATCTTCGCCGGCGACGCGCAGACCCTCGGCTGGCTGTGGGGCGCCGCCGGCTGCGGCGCCTTCCTCTCCACCCTGTTCCTCGCCACCCGCCAGGCGCTGCCGGGCCTGGTGCGCATCGTGCTGGTCGGCGCGGTGCTCAGCGGCCTGGCCCTGCTGGCCTTCGCCGCCAGCCACCTGGTACCGCTGGCGCTGCTGGCCATGGCGGTGCTCGGCTTCGCCATCTCGGTGGGCAACGTCGGCATCAACATGCTGCTGCAGAGCCTGGCGCCGGAGCAGCTGCGCGGCCGCGTGGTGTCCTTCTTCACCTCCATCCGCTTCGGCTTCGACGCCATCGGCGGCCTGCTCGCCGGCCTGCTGGCCGCGCGCATCGGCGCGCCGCTGACCCTGGCGCTGGAAGGGGTGGTGCTGCTGGTGTTCTGCGTCTGGCTGCTGGCGCAGCGCCGGGTGCTGCGTGAACAGGTGCGCGACGACCTGCAGGAGCAGGCCGCGCGCTGATCGGATCGGGGGGTGCTTCCCGTGTCGGCGCAGGAGACAGGTGCGGTTGCCCCGCCCGCTCTTCCTGCCAATCTTCGCCCCGGCTGGGCCTTGCGCCCGCCGGGGCTTTTTTTGCCTGGCTAGAGGCTCTCGTCCTCGTCGCTGCCTTCCACCGCCATGTTCAGTTCCTTGATCTTGCGGGTCAGGGTGTTGCGCCCCCAGCCGAGCAGCTGGGCGGCGTCGCGGCGGCGGCCGGCGGTGTGCTTGAGGGCGCTCTCGATCATCACCCGCTCGAAGGCCGGCAGGGCGCTGCCGAGCAGGTCGGTCTGGCCGCGGGTCAGCGCCTGTTCGGCCCACAGGCGCAGCGCCTGCTCCCAGTTGCCGCCGGCCGGAGCCTCCTGCGGCTGCTGCAGCAGCTCCGGCGGCAGGTCGTCGATGTGCACCTCGCGCCCGGAGGCCATCACCGTGATCCAGCGGCAGGTGTTCTCCAGCTGGCGCACGTTGCCCGGCCAGGGCAGGTTCTGCAGGTATTCCTCGGTCTGCGGCTTGAGCAGCTTGGGTTCGACCGCCAGCTCCTGGGCGGCGCGGGCGAGGAAGTGGCGGGCCAGTGCCGGGATGTCCTCGCGGCGGTCGGCCAGGCGCGGGATGTGGATGCGGATGACGTTGAGACGGTGGAACAGGTCCTCGCGGAACTTGCCGGCGCGCACCAGGTTCTCGAGGTTCTGGTGGGTGGCGGCGATGATGCGCACGTTGACCTTGACCGGGGTGTGGCCGCCGACCCGGTAGAACTCGCCGTCGGCCAGCACGCGCAGCAGGCGGGTCTGGGTGTCGGCCGGCATGTCGCCGATCTCGTCGAGGAACAGGGTACCGCCGTCGGCCTGCTCGAAGCGGCCGCGGCGCTGCGCGGCGGCGCCGGTGAAGGCGCCCTTCTCGTGGCCGAACAGCTCGGACTCCATCAGGTCCTTGGGGATCGCCGCCATGTTCAGAGCGATGAACGGCGCGTTGGCGCGCGGGCTGTGGCGGTGCAGGGCGTGCGCCACCAGCTCCTTGCCGGTGCCCGACTCGCCGTTGATCAGCACGGTGATGTTGGAGTGGCTCAGGCGGCCGATGGCGCGGAACACCTCCTGCATCGCCGCCGCCTCGCCGATGATCTCCGGCGTGGCGGCCTGCTCGTCGGGGGTGGCCAGCGCCTGCTGCTCGCGGGCGTGCAGGGTGGCGCGCTTGACCAGCGACACCGCCTCGTCGACGTCGAACGGCTTGGGCAGGTACTCGAAGGCGCCGCCCTGGTAGGAAGCCACCGCGCTCTCCAGGTCGGAGTGGGCGGTCATGATGATCACCGGCAGGCGCGGGTACAGCTCGCGGATGCGCGCCAGCAGGTCGAGGCCGCTGGCGCCCGGCATGCGGATGTCGGAGACGATCACGCTGGGCTGCTCGAGACCCAGGCGGTTGAGCAGGCTGTCGGCGCTGTCGAAGCTCTGGCTGGGCAGGCCGGCCTGCTGCAGGGCCTTTTCCAGCACCCAGCGGATCGAGCGGTCGTCGTCGACGATCCAGACGGTATCCGGTCGGTTCATGGGGTTGGTGCTCCTTGTTCAAGCGGCAGAAACAGCGCGAAGACCGTGCGCCCGGGCTGGCTTTCGCACTCGATCAGGCCCTGGTGCTGGTTGAGGATGTTCTGCGCGATGGCCAGGCCGAGGCCGGTGCCGTCGGCACGCCCGCTGACCATGGGATAGAAGAGGGTGTCCTGCAGCGCCGGGTCGATGCCCGGGCCGTTGTCGATCACCTCGATGCGGCACACCAGGCGGTGGCGCTGGTGGCCGATGGTGAACTGGCGCAGGGTGCGGGTGCGCAGCAGGATGCGCCCCGGCGGGTGCGGCTGCTTCTGCCCGGCGATCGCCTGCATGGCGTTGCGCACCACGTTGAGCACCGCCTGGATCAGCTGCTCGCGGTCGGCGAGCAGCTCGGGGATGCTCGGGTCGTAGTCGCGGTCCAGGCTCAGCTTGCCCTGGGTCTCGGCCTTGACCAGGCTGCATACCCGCTCGAGCACCTCGTGGATGTTGGTCGGCGCCAGCTGCGGCAGCTTGTTGGAGCCGAGCATGCGGTCCACCAGGTTCCGCAGGCGGTCGGCCTCGGCGATGATCACGTCGGTGTAGTCCCTGAGGCCGGCGTCCGGCAGCTCGCGGGCCAGCAGCTGCGCGGCGCCGCGGATGCCGCCCAGCGGGTTCTTGATCTCGTGGGCCAGGCCGCGCACCAGCAGACGGGTGGTCTCCTGCTTGGCCAGCTGCGCCTCCTCCTTGGTGATGCGCAGCAGGCGGTCGCGCGGGTGCAGTTCGAGCAGCAGCAGGAAGCTGCTCAGGCCGGGGATCGGCGTGGCCGCATAGTCCACCGCCAGCTGCTGGCCGGCGGCGGTGATCAGCTGCGCCTCGCGCTTGGTGAACGGGTGGCCGCTGGCCACCGCCTGGCGCAGGGCCGGCAGGCCGTCGGGACTCTCGTTGCACAGCTCGCTGATGAACAGCCCCTGGCTGCGCTGGCCGCTGACGCCCAGCAGCATCTCGGCGGCCGGGTTCATGTACTCCAGGCGCAGCTCGGCGTTGAGCAGGATCACCGCGGTGGTCAGGTTGTCGAGCAGCAGGCGCTGCAGTGAGTCGTAGGCCATGGCTAGCATGCGCTCCTGTGGGTGCAGCGTATTTGCAAGAAGTGCGCCAGCGACATGAGGGTGCAGGTCCGGGCGGCCGTCTGCCGCCTTTTTGTGCATGGCCGCGCGGACTGCGCCGATGGCGCGCGGATGGCGCAGCGCCCGTGGCACAGGGCTTGCGCCCCGCGAGGGGCGGGCACCGGCAGGGTGCGCAGCGGCCGCCTGCGGGGCGCAGCAGGCGGCGAGCCGGGCGTGACTCGTGGCTCAGTATAGGTCGCGGGAGCATTGTGCGCACCAAAGTGGTGCGCTCGTGCTCAGGGGAGGGGCACGCCGAGGAAGCGGCGCGGCTCGGCCGGCTTGTCGGCCAGCGGGCATTCCGGGCGCACGCCGTAGTCGCCCTTCTGGCAGGGGTTGACCCGGCGCTTGTCGGCCAGGGTGGTGCGCCTGAGATGGAACGGCTGGCTGGGCGTGCGCTCGACGATGCGCCCCTCGGCGTCGACGATCTCGGCGGCCAGCTGGTGGGTGCCGCGGTCGAGGTTGTCGAGGGTGAACACCGGGCTGCGCGCCGGCGCGCCGTGCACCTGGCCGTCGAGCAGCAGGCGGTAGCGGTGTCCCGCGAGCAGGCCGGGGTCGCTCTCCAGGGTGACCAGCAGGTTGCCTTCGTTGTCGCGGATGGTGGCGTCCGGCTCGGGCAGGGTGATGCGCAGCAGCTGGTAGGCCGGCAACAGGGCGGCGGGCAGCGCCGGCGGCTCGGCGGGCGGCGGCGCCGGCAGGCTGGCGCTGTTGGCCGGCGCCAGCTCGACGCGCTGGGCGTTGGCGCTGCGCGGCTTGTCGGTGAACACCCGGTTGCCGTCGGCGTCGAGGTAGGTGTACACGCCGGCGAAGGCCGGCAGGCTGGTCAGCAGCAGGAAGCAGAGCAGGGCGCGCATGGGGTCAGTTCTGTGGCTTCGGTTGCGGGCGGGGCAGGGCCGGGCTGCCGATATGCACGCGCTGCACGGTGAAGGTCACGCTGGCGCTGCGCTGCAGCGGCTCGCCGTCGCGCAGGATCTCCGCCTGCAGGCTGTGGCTGCCGCGGTCGAGGCTCTCGAAGTGGAACTGGGTCTGCCGGCCGGGGGGGCTCACCGGCTGGCCATCCAGCAGTAGCTGCAGCAGGTCGCCGTCCTGCAGGCCCGGCTCCAGGCTGACGCCGACGCTGAAGGTGCCGGCATTGGCGCGCAGGGTGGCGTCCTGGTCGGGCACTCCGGTGATTTCCACGCGGCGGTAGCTCGCGGCCTGAGCGGCGGCGGGCGCGGCGGCCGGTGTGGCCGGTGCGGGGGCGGCCACGGTGTTGGTCGGGCCGAGCTGCACGCTCTCGCTGGCCACGCCCTCGGGCGGCTGGTTGGTGTAGACCGGATTGCCGCGGTCGTCGATGTAGCGGTAGATCTCGGCGCTGGCCGGCAGGGCCAGGGCGAGCAGCAGGCAGGCGCAGAGCGGGCGCATGGGCGGATCCTTGCGAAGAGGATGGCGGTGCAGCAAGCCTTGCACCGCCGCGAGGCACTGGCAAGCGTCGTCGTCCTGGGCTGTGCGGGGCGGCGCAATCCGCTGCGCTTGGCGACAGGAAAAGCACAAAGGCCTCCCGAAGGAGGCCTTTGCGACATCACCGATCAGCGATCAGCAGCTGTAGTACAGGTCGTACTCCAGCGGGTGCACGAAGGTGCGCACCTTGATTTCCTCGGCGGACTTCAGCTCGATGAAGGAGTCCAGGAAGTCCTTGGTGAATACGCCGCCCTTGAGCAGGAACTCGTGGTCGGCTTCCAGGGCCTCCAGGGCCTCCTTCAGGCTGCCGCACACCTGCGGGATGTTGGCGGCTTCTTCCGGCGGCAGGTCGTAGAGGTTCTTGTCGGCGGCATCGCCCGGGTGGATCTTGTTCTGGATGCCGTCCAGGCCGGCCATCAGCAGGGCGGCGAAGGCCAGGTACGGGTTGGCCGACGGATCCGGGAAGCGCGCCTCGATGCGGCGGCCCTTCGGGCTGGCGACGTACGGGATGCGGATGGAGGCGGAGCGGTTGCGGGCCGAGTAGGCCAGCATCACCGGAGCCTCGAAGCCCGGGACCAGACGCTTGTAGGAGTTGGTCGACGGGTTGGTCAGGGCGTTCAGCGCCTTGCCGTGCTTGATGATGCCGCCGATGAAGTACAGGGCGGTATCGGACAGGCCGGCATAGCCTTCGCCGGCGAAGGTGTTCTTGCCGTCTTTGGCGATGGACATGTGCACGTGCATGCCCGAGCCGTTGTCGCCGTACAGGGGCTTGGGCATGAAGGTCACGGTCTTGCCGTAGGCGGCGGCGACGTTCTGCACGCAGTACTTCAGGGTCTGCACTTCGTCGGCCTTGGCGACCAGGGTGTTGAACTTCACGCCGATCTCGTTCTGGGCGCCGGCCACTTCGTGGTGGTGCACCTCGACGATCTGGCCCATCTCTTCCAGGGCGTTGCACATGGCGGTGCGGATCTCGTGATCCGGATCGGCCGGCGGGGTCGGCAGGTAGCCGCCCTTGACCGCGATGCGGTGGCCGTTGTTGCCCTGGCCGCCGTTGACGTCGGCGTCGCTGCTCCAGGCTGCCTGCTCGGAGAAGATCTTGAACATGGAGCCGGACATATCCGACTTGTACTTCACGGAGTCGAAGATGAAGAATTCCGGCTCCGGACCGGCGAACACGGTGTCACCGATACCGGTGGTCTTCAGGTATTCCTCGGCGCGCTTGGCGATGGCGCGCGGGTCGCGCTCGTAGCCCTGCATGGTGGACGGCTCGATCACGTCGCAGACCAGGATCAGGGTCGGCTCTTCGGTGAACGGGTCCATCACCGCCGTGCTGTCGTCCGGCAGCAGGATCATGTCGGAGGCTTCGATGCCCTTCCAGCCTTCGATGGAGGAGCCGTCGAACATCTTGCCCACGTCGAAGAAGTCTTCGTCGGCGTCACGCGCCGGCATGGTGATGTGGTGCTGGCGGCCTTTCGGGTCGGTGAAACGGAGATCGATCCACTTCGCGTTGTGTTCTTGAATCAGTTGCAGCGCCTTCGACATGCTGTCCTCCAGGGGGTACACACGGGCGGTGGGGCGCCCGAGATTCGTTTTTCATCGGGCCTCGGCCCGCCGGAAAATGTCCGGATTTCAAAAGCAAGGAGCGTGCCAGTGCTTGGAAATGGGCATGGGCCGCGGAAAATGCGGCTTTTCCGGGCGTCGCCCGCGATGCGGGCTAGGATCGTGCACCACGGGGGTGCTTTCAAGTGTTGCACTGATTCATTTTGGTGCAATTTGCCGTCGCGCGGATTTCTGCTCAAAGCTTGAGCAATTTCCGCTATAATCCGCGCCCCTCTTTTCGCTGCTCCTGCCTTCGCGCCGTTCGCCCATGAAACTGATCGTCAAACCCTTCGCGGAAATCACCATCAAGAGCCGGCCGGTGCGCAAGCAGTTCATCCGCCAGCTCGGCAAGAACATCCGCACCGTGCTCAGGGATCTCGATCCGGCGCTGCGCACCGAGGGCGAATGGGACAACGTCGAGGTGCAGACCCAGGTCAGCGACCCGCAGGTGCTGCGCGAGATGCTCGAGCGCCTGCGCTGCACGCCGGGCATCGCCCACTTCCTCGAGGTGCACGAGTACCCGCTGGGCGACTTCGACGACGTCACCGAGAAGTGCAAGCTCCATTTTGGTGCGAAGCTTTCCGGCAAGATCTTCGCGGTGCGCTGCAAGCGCTCCGGCAATACCCACGACTTCTCCTCGGTCGACCTGGCTGCCCACGTCGGCAGCCGCCTGCGCCGCGAGTGCTCTGCCTCCGGCATCGACCTCAAGCATCCCGAGGTCGAGGTGCGCTTCGAGGCGCGCTACGACCGCCTGCTGGTCGAGCACGCCCGCCACGAGGGCCTCGGCGGCTATCCGCTGGGCTCCATCGAGCAGACCCTGGTGCTGATGTCCGGCGGCTTCGACTCCACCGTGGCGGCCTACCAGATGATGCGTCGCGGCCTGCTCACCCACTTCTGCTTCTTCAACCTCGGCGGCCGCGCCCACGAGCTGGGGGTGATGGAAGTCGCCCACTACCTGTGGGAGAAGTTCGGCCGCTCGCACCGCGTGCTGTTCATCAGCGTGCCGTTCGAGGAAGTGGTCGGCGAGATCCTCGGCAAGGTCGACAACAGCCAGATGGGCGTGGTGCTCAAGCGCATGATGCTGCGCGCCGCGTCGCGGATCGCCGACGAGCTGCACATCGACGCGCTGGTCACCGGCGAGGCGATCTCCCAGGTGTCCAGCCAGACCCTGCCCAACCTGTCGGTGATCGACGCGGTGACCGACACCCTGGTGCTGCGCCCGCTGATCGCCGCGCACAAGCAGGACATCATCGACACCGCGACGCGCATCGGCACCGCCGAGTTCGCCAAGAACATGCCCGAGTACTGCGGGGTCATCTCGGTCAACCCGACCACCCGCGCCAAGCGCTACCGCGTCGAGCATGAGGAGGCGCAGTTCGACATGGCCATCCTCGAGCGCGCCCTGGAGCGCGCGCGCAAGGTGACCATCGACAACCTGATCGACGAGCTGGGCCAGGACCTGCAGGTCGAGGAGGTGCGCGAGGCGCTGCCCGGGCAGATCGTCATCGACATCCGCCACCCCGACGCCGCCGAGGACGAGCCGCTGCTGCTGCCCGGCATCGAGGTGCAGGCCCTGCCGTTCTACGCGATCAACAACCGTTTCAAGGAACTGGATGCCAACCGCCAGTACCTCCTGTACTGCGACCGTGGCGTGATGAGCCGCCTGCATGCCCACCACCTGCTCAGCGAGGGGCATGCCAATGTGCGCGTTTATCGTCCGGCCTAGGCAGCCGGGCCTGCTGGGGGGCAGCATCCGCCACCGCCCCCCCGATTGGCGCTGCCCGCGTTAATCAAGCTGTCGCCGGCAGGCGGGAACAATCCCGTCCGGCATCCGAATCCAAGCGTTACCTATCGAGAAGACACCCCAGTGATCGAACAACTGCGCAACATCGCCATCATCGCCCACGTCGACCATGGCAAGACCACCCTCGTCGACAAGCTGCTCAAGCTCTCCGGCACCCTCGACCGCAAGGAAGCCGAGAACGAGCGCGTGATGGACTCCAACGACCAGGAAAAGGAACGCGGCATCACCATCCTGGCCAAGAACACCGCCATCAAGTGGAACGGCTACAACATCAACATCGTCGACACCCCCGGACACGCCGACTTCGGCGGTGAGGTCGAGCGCGTGATGTCGATGGTCGACTCCGTGCTGCTGGTGGTCGACGCCCAGGACGGCCCGATGCCGCAGACCCGCTTCGTGACCCAGAAGGCCTTCAAGGCCGGCCTGCGTCCGATCGTCGTGGTCAACAAGATCGACCGCCCGGGCGCGCGTCCGGACTGGGTCATCGACCAGATCTTCGACCTGTTCGACAACCTCGGCGCCACCGACGAGCAGCTGGACTTCCCGATCGTCTACGCCAGCGCCCTGAACGGCATCGCCGGCATGGACCACGAGGCCATGGACGACAACATGGACGCGCTGTTCCAGGCGATCATCGACCACGTGCCGGCCCCGGTGGTGGACGTCGAAGGCCCGTTCCAGATGCAAATCTCCCAGCTGGACTACAACAGCTTCCTCGGCGTGATCGGCATCGGCCGCATCGCCCGCGGCAAGGTGCGCACCAACACCCCGGTGACCGCCATCGGCGCCGACGGCAAGAAGCGCAACGGCCGCATCCTGAAGGTCATGGGCCACTCCGGCCTGCAGCGCGTCGAGGTCGAGGAAGCCACCGCCGGCGACATCGTCTGCGTCTCCGGCATGGACGAGCTGTTCATCTCCGACACCCTGTGCGACCAGAACAACGTCGAGGCGCTGCCGCCGCTGACCGTCGACCAGCCGACCGTGAGCATGACCTTCCAGGTCAACGACTCGCCGTTCGCCGGCAAGGAAGGCAAGTTCGTCACCAGCCGCAACATCAAGGACCGTCTGGAGAAGGAACTGCTGCACAACGTGGCGCTGCGCGTCGAGCAGGGCGAGTCCCCGGAGAAGTTCAAGGTCTCCGGCCGTGGCGAGCTGCACCTGTCGGTGCTGATCGAGACCATGCGTCGTGAAGGCTTCGAGCTGGCCGTGGGCCGCCCGGAAGTGGTGATCATCGAGAACGAGGCCGGCGAGAAGCAGGAACCGTACGAGAACGTCACCATCGACATCGAGGAGCAGCACCAGGGTCCGGTGATGGAGCAGATGGGCCTGCGCAAGGGCGATCTGACCAACATGATCCCCGACGGCAAGGGCCGTGTGCGCCTGGAGTACACCATCCCGGCGCGCGGCCTGATCGGCTTCCGCAACAACTTCCTGACCCTGACCTCGGGCACCGGCATCCTCACCTCGACCTTCAGCCACTACGGCCCGATCAAGGCCGGCGAAGTGACCAACCGTCAGAACGGCGTGCTGGTGTCGATGGCCACTGGTACCGCGCTGACCTACTCGCTGGAAACCCTGCAGGCCCGCGGCAAGCTGTTCCTCGAGCCGGGCCAGGAGATCTATGAAGGCCAGCTGTGCGGCATCAACAGCCGCGACAACGACCTGGTGATCAACCCCACCAAGGGCAAGAAGCTCGACAACATGCGCGCTTCCGGCAAGGACGAAGTCATCGCCCTGGTTCCGCCGATCAAGTTCACCCTCGAGCAGGCGCTGGAATTCATCGCCGACGACGAGCTGGTGGAAGTGACCCCGAAGTCGATCCGTCTGCGCAAGAAGATGCTCAACGAGAACGACCGCAAGCGTTACGAGCGCAGCAAGGTCTGATCGCTGAGTCGGCCTTGAGCTGAAATGAAAAGCCCCGCCTGGTGTGATCCGGCGGGGCTTTTCTATTTTTCTTGACGCAGCTCTGGTAGTGGGTCCTGGTTTTTTCGAACTTTAAGCAGAGATCATTTCTTCAATGTCTGAATCTGAGAATCCAAGCATCTTTCCTACTTGTTTTATGTATAACTTTTCAGTTATATGAATTTTTCCGTCTGCTTTTGCTAGCGCAATCATTTCGGCTATTAGGGAGATTGACTCTGATGGTGAGTCTGCGATAATTTCGATTCCCTCAAGTTTTGTTTCTGTTGAGGAGATGTTTGATATCAACGATATTTTTTCTTCTGGTGTAAGGTTGCTCTGCTCAATTGTTGAGGCTATGAGTGCTAGCTCCTCCTCGTCTGACTTACCATCAATTTTCATTAGATTGGAAAGAGCTTGGATCTTGTAGTAATCGTTGGATTTTTTTGATCCATCTTCGGCAGGGCTGTTCTCCTTTTCCTCTATGAGTTCAATGTCAATTATGTTGTCTTCGAATTCTAATTCGGAGGAAAAAATTTCTGTGGCCTTTTTTCCGATCTGTCGTGTTAGGTAGTTTGTCCAAGCAGCCATCGCCGCAGCCCCAACACCAGGAAGCCACTTGCTTATAGTTGATTTTAATGCTTGCTGAGTGATCTTTCCGCCTAAAGCTGTTACCAGTCGCTGGAATACTCTCAGGCTGGTTCGTCTTACCAAATATTTTCCGCCGTGCACTACAAGAAGACTGCCGGCTCCTGACCCCATAGCGGACACAAAGACCATGGCTGCCAGTTCTTTGGTCATGAGGTCCCTTTTTCCATGTGCAGCTGCGATGTCATATATGAGGGATATCTGGTTTCGTGTTACAAGTATTATCTCTGGAACTACGGCTAGCATCCCATATGGCCCAGGTATCAAGCTAGCGCCGCCGGATATTGCGGAGTTTGTAAGCGCTGCTGAACTTATGAGCTTTCCGGTTGATCCGATTTCTGGGATCTTTTGTGGGTTGTTTTGGTAGTACTCGTTTTTCTGTTTTACAACGCTTTCGAATGCGTCACTCAGTTTTTCAGTTATCTGTTCTTCCATTTTTGCGGATAATTTATTTTTTTCTTCCATTTTTGTTCCTTGGTGTGGCAGAGTTTTGATGGGTGTTTTTGTTGGGTGGGGTAGGCTTTCTGCTGGCTGTTAAAATTATTTTGTTTGTAATTTTACTGTTTGCCAAGCGTTGTCTTGGTGGTGTTTTTATCTTGCTTTGTTAGTCGCTAGAGACTGGCGGCGGCGAGTATATTCTTCAGCATGGATTGTTCTCCCGACTGATGCTGTGTTGTCCGATTCCTAATGTCCACTTTCCACAGTGCTGCGACGTAGCGTGTCGCAGACAATCGGCGCGGCATACATCCCCCGCAACCTCTCCACCTTCCGCCCTATCTCCTCCACCCACACCTGCGGCGCATGCACGCGGATCTGGTCGTTGAGGCCGAAGATCCACCACAGGGTCTCCTGGTCCAGCGGCACGCGGGCGTGCAGGCGTTGCCAGTCGCTGCCGGGCAGCGGTTCGAGGCGTTGTTCGCGGCTGAGCGGGGTTTCGTCGAGCAGCCAGGCGATCTGCGGGGAGACGTCGGCGATCAGTTCGACTTCGTCGGGTGACTGGCGCCAGGCGAAGGCTCCACCCTCGATGTAGCGGTCGATGTCGAAGCCTTGGTGCTCGCGGGCCGGTTCGTCCAGCAGCTCGGCGGACTGAATGCGGTGCAGGGCGAACTGGCGCAGGTCGGCGTAGTCGTTGGCAGTGCCGATCAGGTAGCTGCTGGAGTGGCGCGACACCAGGCCGGCCGGGTGGATGCGCAGGCTCCTGGCGTCGCCCTTGCTGCGGCTCAGGTAGTCGACCCGTAGCTGGCGGCGTTCGAGCAGGGCGGTGCAGACCTGCGTCCAGATCGCCGGTTGCAGCGGGGCCGGGAGCAGGGCCTTGCCGTTGGGCAGGGTGCGTACGCGGCGCGCCCAGTGGGCCAGGCCGTTGCGCTCCATGCCGTCGAGGTAGTCGCGGGCGCTGCGAAAGTGCGGGTTGAGCTGGTCCAGCACGCTCTGCGGCAGCAGGGTGTTGAGGTGGCTTTCGGCCAGGTGCAGGGCCAGCGCGGAGGCGGTGTCGAGGGCGGGCAGGCCGTGGGCAGCGTCGCGATCGAGGCTCCAGCGGTAGGGGCGCTGGCTGTCGTCGCAGAGGATCGGGAAGCTCCCGGCCAGCTTGTCGCGCAGGTCGCGCTGCAGGGAGCGCTTGTCGATCTCGAAACCCTTGTCCCTGAGCCTTTCCAGCAGGACGGGGGTGGCGATGCGCCCCGGCCAGCGCGGGATCAGCTGCAGCAGGGCGAGGTAGCGGAACAGTGGATCCTTGTTTTCGGACATCGTGCGGCTTCCGTGTCGACGTTGGCGGATGGCCTGTGACCGGTGTCCGCTTGTCGGCGAGTGTAAGACGGCGGATGGGCATTTGGCCACTAGCGGGGCAGTGCCTTGTCGGGCGCTCAGTGCCTGCCGCCAAGGAGCTGCTGCAGCCTGGCCTTGAAGGTCTCGGTGGCGCTGGCCGGGCGCCATTGCAGCGTCTGGCTGCCGCACTGCGGGCAGTGCTCGAACCAGTCGACGCCGAGGATCAGTGCATCGCTGCGCGGGATGACGGTGCGGCGCCAGCCACAGTCGGTGCAGCGGAAGGTGGAGGGCGGTGGCGGAATCGGCATGGTGCGGAGGCTCCCGGGTCATTGCAGGTCAGGGCGGGGCTGGGCCTTGCGCTTGGCCAGCTGTTCCTGCAGTTCCTCGTTTTCCTGCTTGAGTGCGCGGTATTCCCGGTAGTGCGCGTAGCCCTTCCGGGCGACGAAGATCAGGCCGACGGTGGCGAGAAGGTTCTTCAGCATGGCGTTGCTCCTGGCGGAAGGCATCGGGCGGTCTTCTGCATCTTCCCTGCTGGCGCGACAGCCTGTGTCGCAGCGCATGCGCTCAGCCGCCTCCGGCACAGGTTGCGCCACCAGCGGGGCGGCGCGGATTGTTGCACCCCACGCAAAACAGGCTTCTCCACATCGGCATTTTTCCCGCGGCGGGCGGGGCGGAAAATATGTCCATGCCCGGCAGCGAACCAGCCTCCGGGCGGCTTTCCACCCAAGAGGTCGAGTTGCTCATGAAATCCAAAGCTCTGTTCCTGACCGTCATGCTGGCCTCTACCGGGGCCTTCGCCGCCGAGGCTTCGGCAGGCAACGACGCGCAGGCGACCGCCTACACCTACGGTATGAATCTGGATGTCGCCGAGGTGATCGCCATCAATGAAGCCCCCCACGGGCGTTGCGAGCTGGTGCCGACCGAGATGACCTACCGCGATTCCCAGGGCCAGGTGAAGACCATCAGCTACACCAAGCAGGACACGTACTGCGAGTAAGCCGTTTGCCGTAATCCGCTTCCTTTCCCGTTTCTCCACGGAGTGCCCCGCGAAGTTTCTGACTTCTCAACGCTCCCTGTTAGGCAGGCTCCCTGAGCCTGCCTTTTTTTGTTTTGCCGTTCGGCAGGGCGCCGCCGTTCGAGGCAGGAAGGCCTGTCGTCCCCATGCGGTGGTGCGCCGCGGCTGCGTTATGCTGGCAGCGGCGGCCGGCGCGTGGGGATCGGCCCCATCCCTGTTCGCGGAGGTCGTCTTTCCCATGGATGTATTGCAGGCCATGCGGGTGTTCGCCCGGGTCATCGACAGCGGCAGCTTCACCGCGGCCGCCCAGGCGCTCGAGCTGTCCACCGCCCAGGTGTCGCGGCTGGTCTCCGACCTGGAGGCCAGTCTCAGCACGCGCCTGCTCTATCGCACCACCCGCCGCCTGCGCCTGACCGAGGCCGGCGAGCGCTACCTGCAGCGCTGCCGGGAGATCCTCGTCCAGGTCGACGAGGCCGCCGCCGAGGCCAGCGGCGCGCATCTGACCCCGCGCGGCCGCCTGCGCGTGCACTCCTTCACCGGCCTGGGCACCCAGTACCTGATGCCGCTGGTGGTGCGCTACGCCGAGCTGTATCCGCAGGTCGACGTCGATCTCAGCCTGTCGCAGCGCACCCCCGATCTGCTCGAGGAAGGCCACGACGTGGTGGTGACCCATTGCCGCGAGCTGCCGGATTCCGAACTGGTCGCCCAGCGTCTGGGCGAGGTCTTCAACGTGGTGTGCGCCGCGCCCGACTATCTGCGCCGCCTGGGCACGCCGTCGTGTCCCGAGGCGCTGCGCGAGCACCGCTGCCTGCGCCTGCTCGACCCGGTGTATCCCGGCGACTGGGTGTTCGAGCGCGCCGGCGAGCGGCAGGTGATCAGTCCCGGCGATGGTTTCCAGGCCAACGTTTCCGAGGCCATGGTGCAGGCGGTGGTGGCCGGCATGGGCGTGGGGCTGCTGCCCAACTTCGTCGCCGCCCGAGCGTTGCGCGAGGGCAGCCTGGTGCGGGTGCTGCCCGAGTGGCAGCTGCACGAGCGCAGCCTGTATGCGCTGTACTCCTCGCGGCGCTTCCTCGACGCCAAGATCAAGACCTGGATCGAGCTGCTCAAGGCCGAGCTGCCGCGGCTGCTGGCGCGCGATGCGGCCGATCTGGGCAATCCCGCCTACTGGGCCTGAGTGGCCGCCGCGCCTTCGCGCACGATTACCGTGCAGGTGATGCCGGCGGCCAGCAGCACGCCGTCGGGCACCCGGTCGAGGGCGATGCGCACCGGCACGCGCTGGGCCAGGCGCACCCAGTTGAAGGTCGGGTTGACGTCGGCGATCAGCTCGCGGCTCTGCGGGTTGTCGCGGTCGTAGATGGCGCGGGCGATGCTCTCGATGTGGCCCTCGAGACGCTGTCCGCTCATCAGCTGCATGTCCACCCTGGCGCCGATCTCGAGCAGCGGCAGCTTGGTCTCCTCGAAGTAGCCGTAGACCCAGTAGGAGTGGCGGTCGACCACCGCCAGCTGCGCCGCACCGGCCTGGGCGTAGTCGCCGGGGCGCACGGCGAGGTTGGTCACGTAGCCGTCCACCGGGGCCAGCACGCGGGTGCGCGCCAGGTCCAGCTCGGCCTGTTCCAGCTGCACCAGCGCGCGGCGGTACTCGGCGCGCGCGGCGGCGGCGGCGTTGGCGGCGTCGTCGCGGTCCTCGCGCGATACCACCTGCTCGTCCAGCGCCAGGCGCCGCCTGGCGTTCTGCTCGCGCATCGCCAGGCTGGCCCGGCGTGCGGCTACCAGGGCGCGGGCCTCGTCGACGGCCAGCCGGTAGCGCGCCGGGTCGATGCGCAGCAGCAGGTCGCCCTTCTTCACCGCCTGGTTGTCGCGCACCGGCACCTCCAGCACCAGGCCGGCGACGTCCGGCGCCACGGTGACCACGTCGGCGCGCACGCGGCCGTCGCGGGTCCAGGGCGATTCCATGTAGTTGACCCACAGGCTGCGGCCGAGCCAGAGGGCGGCGAGCACCACGCCGAGGGTGGCGAGAAAGCTGATGAACGATTGGCGGGACAACATGGACAGTCTCCGGCTCAGGGGTAAACGGTCAGGGCCAGGCCGGCGAACACGCAGGCGAACAGGCCCATGCGCAGCAGGCTCGGGTGCCAGGCGTGGCGGTAGACGCCGCTGCCGGCGAGCAGGCGGTCGAGGCCCCAGGTCAGCAGCATGGCGAGCAGGAATAGTGCGGCGACGCTGGGCAGCAGCACGCCGTGGAAGGCGATCTCGCGCGGCAGGGGATCAGGCAGCATGGGCGGCTCCGGGCAGGCGCTCGGCCAGCGGCGAGTGCGGGTCGAGCAGGGCGGTGCGGATGAAGTGCAGGTAGCTTTCCAGGCGGCGCAGCGGCGAGCTGGCGAAGTGCGGCGCGCGCGCCTCCGGGGTGCGCCGCACGGCGTCGATGGCCCGCTCGACCCGGGCCAGCGCCTGGCTCAGGTGCGCCGGCGTGGGCCGCGCGAACAGCCGCACCAGCGCCGCGGCGAGGGCGTCGAAGGCCAGCCGCCAGCTGGTGCCCGCGGCGTAGCTGGACTCGTCGGGCAGCGCGGCCTTCTCCTGGCGCAGCTCGATCACCGCGTGGCCGATCTCCAGCACCAGGGTCATCCAGCGCAGCAGGTCGCGCTGCACCGCGGGGTGGCCGGCGGCGAGGTCGTGGGCCTGGGTCAGCAGGTCGCGGGTGGAGCTGTCGAAGCGCGCGGGCAGCCCGGCGAGCGGCGCACGCACCGCATGCACCACGCGGCGGCGCAGGTCGCGCTCGAGGTGGCGCCACATCCACGGCCGGTTGGGCGGCAGCACGCAGGCCATCACCACCGCCACCAGCAGCTGCGACAGCACCAGGGCGATGTAGTTGTTGAGCAGGCTGGCCGGGTCGTGAACGGTGAAGTTGGCCGGGAGGGTGCCGAAGCCGAACAGGATCAGCAGGCCCAGGCCGTAGCCGGCCCAGCGCGGGCGGGTGACCAGGTACAGGCCGAACAGGAACACCGGGGCCAGCGCCAGGGCGAGCATGGGGAAGCCGCCGATGCGCGGGAATAGCAGGAAGCTCTCGACGAAGCCGAACAGGGCGGCGAGGAAGGTGCCGCCGGCCATCTGCAGGGCCATGCGCGCCGGATTGGCCGAGGCCGAGCACAGCGAGCCGATGATCACCGCGGTGATCAGGAACATGTGGCCGCTGGGCCAGGCGCTCTGCAGCCAGAGGGCGCTGCCCAGGCCGATCAGCAGCAGCATGCGCAGGGCCGCGACGCCGACGGCCAGGCGGTTGGCGCGCGGCGCGAAGCGCTCGCTCCCGCGCTCGCGGGCATGGCGGGCCGGCGCCAGCGCGGCGTGGGTCTGCGCGTAGTCGTGCAGGTCGTCGGCGAGGCGGTAGAGCAGCTCGGCGGCGGTGTCGAAGTCCAGGCGCAGCGGGCTGTCCGCGGGCAGCCCGCCGAGGCCGGCGCGGCACTGGCGGATCAGCGGCAGCAGCCGCGCGCGGTAGTCCTCCAGCTGCGTGGCCAGTTCGGCGGCGCCGCGTTCGTCCAGCGTCCGCTGCTGCCAGGGGGCGAGCAGGCCGCTCAGGCTGTCCAGGCAGGGGACGAAGGCGTCCAGGGCCAGGCTGGCGCCCTGGCTGCGCAGGCGCGCGAGCAGCTGCTGCAGGGCGTGGAAGCGGCTGCCGATGGCCATGAAGTCGTGGTTCAGGCGGCTCAGGCGGCCCATGCGCAGGGCGAGCTGCGGGTCGTCGTAGCCGCTCATGCTGCGCAGGGTTTCCAGGCGCACGGTCTGCGCGGCGAGGCGCGCCTGGGCGGCCTCGAGGGTGGCTCGGTCGCCGCCGTGCAGGTGGGTCACGGCCAGCGCGGCGAAGTCGCCGAAGCGCCGGGCGACGGCCTGGCGCATGGCGCTGCCGGTGCTCTGCGGCAGGATCGCGGCGCTGAACACCGAGCAGCACAGCACGCCCAGGCCGATCTCCAGCACCCGCCACAGCGCCTGGATGAAGGCGGTCTGCGGATGCTGGATGGCGGTGAGGCTGACCAGGGTGGCGGTGTAGCCGGCCAGCAGGCAGCTGTAGCTGCGCAGGTCGCGGTAGCGCGCCGCGCCGGCGGTGCACAGGGCGACCCAGAGCGCCATGCCGCCGAGGAACAGCACCGGCTCCTGGTTGAACAGGGCGATCAGCGGCAGCATGGCCAGCAGGCCGATCACCGTGCCGAGCAGGCGGTGCAGGCTCTTGGCGATCACCTGGCCGCTCTGCGGCTGCATGACGATGAACACCGCCATCACTGCGGTGCTCGGCTGCGGCATGTCCAGGCGCATCGCCAGCCACAGGGTGGTCAGCGCCGCCGCCAGCATCTTGAAGATGAAGATCCAGCAGAGGCCCTCGCTGCGCGCCCACACGGTCAGGTCGTCGCGCAGGCTCATCGTGAGCCGGCTCCGGCAGACAGCACCGGCACGCGGCGCGGTTCGAGCAGGCGCTCGGCGGGGCCGTGCTGCGGGTCGAGCAGGCCGCCGCCGAGGGCGGCCATCAGCTCGGCGTGGGCGGCCAGGCGCGCTGCCCACACCTGCTGCTGCACGCGCTGCTGGGCGAACAGCCGGGTCTGCGCCTCGAGCACGGCGAGGTAGTCGGTCAGCCCGCCGCGCCAGGCCTGCTCGGCGATGCGCCAGCTGGCCTCGGCGGTGGCGGTCGCCTCGGCGGCCAGGCGCTGCTGCTGGTCCAGCGAGCGCAGGCGGATCAGCTGGTCGGAGATCTCGCGCAGCGCGCTGATCAGGGTCTGGTTGTAGCGCGCCACCGCGGCGTCGTAGTCGGCGCTGGCGGCGCCCAGCCGGCCGCGCAGGCGGCCGCCGTCGAACAGCGGCAGGGAGAGCGCCGGGCCGATGCTGCCGCCGAGCTTGCCGGCCTGGAAGAGCGCCAGCGCGCCGCCGCCCACTGCGCCGAAGCCGAGGCCGGCGACCAGGTCGATGTTGGGATAGAAGTCGGCGCGCGCCACGTCCACGCCGCTGGCGCGCGCGGCCACCTGCCAGCGCCGGGCGACCACGTCGGGGCGCCGGCCGAGCAGGTCGGCGGGCAGCACCGCCGGCAGGGCCGGCTGGGTGGTGAGCTGCAGCTTCGGCCGCTGCAGCTGGGCCGCCGCACCGGGACCCTGGCCGGCGAGGGCGGCCAGCTGGTTGCCGGCCAGGGCGATGCGCGCATCCAGCTCCGCGATCTGCCGGCGGGTCTCCGGCAGCGGCGCGCTGGCCTGGCTGACCTCGAAGGCGGTGCCCAGGCCGCCGGCCAGGCGGCGGCGGGCAATGGCGAGGACATGCTCCTGCTGCGCCAGGGTGGCCTTGAGGATGTCGCGCTCGGCATGGCGCAGCGCCAGCTGCACGTAGACCTGGACGATGTTGCGCTCCAGCTCCAGCTGCACCACCCGGCCCTCGGCGGCGCTGGCGTAGGCGGCGTGCAGGGCGCCCTCGCTGGCGCTGCGCTCGCGGCCCCAGAGGTCGAGGGCGTAGCGCAGGCCGAGGCCGGCGTCGCTGTTCCAGTGGCTGCTGCCGCCCAGCGCGCCGGGGCCGTGCAGCGCGTCGTCCGGCCAGTGCTGGCGCCTGAGGGTAGCGCTGGCGCCGATCTGTGGCGCCTCGGCGGCGCGGGTCACCTCGGCCAGGGCCATGGCCTGGCGCACGCGCGCCTCGGCCTCGTCCAGGCTCGGGCTGTGCTCCAGGGCGCGGGCGATCCAGGCATCGAGCTGCGGGTCGTGGTACTGCTGCCACCAGCTTTCCCGTGGCCAGCCGGCCTCGCGGCGCGCCTGGGCGAGGGCGGCGCCGGGGCTCAGGGTGTTGGCATCCAGACGCGCCTGCTGCGGGGCGATGCCGCCGGTGCTCATGCAGCCGCCGAGGACGAGCGCGGAGGCGAGCAGGGCGCCGGCGAGGCAGGTGCGAGAAGACAAGGCGGGAGATCCTGGCGAAAACGGGGAAACGCGGCGGGAAATGCGGCAACCGGATTCTAGGGAGGCGGCTGGCAGTGGATAAATCGTGGTGGCGGAGAAGCTCAGTTGTGCCGTCCGTAACAATGCGGCGGCTGGCCGGGGTGGCCTTTTGCCGGCTGCACTGATCCGGCGCAAGATGGAGCGGCGCGCTGCCCGCTAGGCTGTGCGTCCGCAAACGCTCGCAGTGGGGACAGCAGATGACGCAGACATCCTCGGTGGTGGCCGGCTGGCTGGCCGCGGTGACCCGCACCCTGGAGGCGCTGGGGGTGGACGCCGACGCCCTGCTGGCCGAGGCCGGCGCCGATCCGGCGGCCAAGTACGCCCAGGAGGCGCGCTTCTCCTCGGCGCTGACCCGGCGCTTCTGGCCGCTGGCGGTGGCGCGCACCGGGCATGCCGACATCGGCCTGCACGCCGCGCGCTTCGTCTGCCCGACCACCTTCCACGCCCTCGGCTTCTCGCTATGGGCCAGCAGCACCCTGCTGGAGGCGCTGGAGCGCATGGTGCGCTTCGCCGCGCTGCTCAACGACGGCGCCGACCTGAGCCTGGAAGCCGAGGGCGACGCCTTCCGCTTCCGCATGCTGGTGCAGGAGATCGACGGCCAGCCACAGATCGCCCCGGAAGGGGTGGACTACTTCCTCGGCGCGGTGAGCAAGCTGCTGCAGGACATGCGCGGGCCGAGCTTCGCGCCGCGCGCGGTCAGCCTGATGCGCGCGGCGCCGGCCGATCCGGTGCCCTGGCGCGAGCACTTCGCCGCGCCGGTGCAGTTCGCTGCGGAAGGCAACAGCCTGCTGCTGGACGGCGCCGAGCTGCAGCGCCCGCTGCCCACCGGCAACCCGGAGCTGGCGCGGCAGAACGACCGCCTGGTGGCCGAGTACCTGGCCCGCCACCAGCTGCTCAACCCGGCCCTGCAGGTGCGTGCGCGCCTGCTCGAGCTGCTGCCCGGCGGCACGCCGAGCCTGGAGGCGGTGGCCGCCGAGCTGGGCAGCAGCCCGCGCACCCTGCAGTACCGCCTGGCGCGCCAGGGCACCTCGTTCAGCGAGATCCTCGACGAGGTGCGCGCCAGCCTGGCGCGGCGCTACGTGCAGCAGTCGCAGCAGCCGTTCAGCGCGCTGGCCTATGCGCTGGGCTTCTCCGAGCCGAGCCACTTCAACCGCGCCTTCAAGCGCTGGACCGGCGAGACGCCGAGTCGCTACCGGACGCGGCTGGGGCGGGCAAGCGCTCCGTAGGGGTGCGCCGTGCGCACCGTCTTGACGATGCCCTCTGGTGCGCATGGCGCACCCTACGGGTAGCCTCTGCATGCAGCAGGTTGCGCGTAAAGGCTAGTCTTTTGCCGCCAGCGGCAATGCTCTCCCTGCGGCCTGTGCGGATACTGGACGCACCAGGCGCCACTCCGGCGCCAGTCCCCGAGACCACAACAAGAGGAAGCCGCCATGGGTGAGATCGTTCTGGCCGCCAAGGTCACCCACGTCCCGTCGATGTTCATCT
Organism: Pseudomonas sp. OF001; assembly: GCF_904426495.1. Lineage (NCBI taxonomy): Bacteria > Pseudomonadati > Pseudomonadota > Gammaproteobacteria > Pseudomonadales > Pseudomonadaceae > Pseudomonas > Pseudomonas sp. OF001. Next base: position 39,412 of record NZ_CAJGBM010000001.1, read on the forward strand.
CCGAGCAGCCCGGCCCGCACCACGGCTGCCGCGCCGCCGCCATCGCCGGCCATCGTCGTCTGGGCGAGCTGGTGCGCGAGCTGGCGGTCGACACCATCGTGGTCGCCGACACCCACTGGCTGGTCAACGCCGGCTACCACATCAACGCCAACACCGACTGCTCGGGCCTGTACACCAGCACCGAGTTCCCGCACTTCATCCGCGACCTGCCCTACGACTACGTCGGCGACGCCGAGCTGGGCGACGCCATCGCCGCCGCGGCCTGCGCCAACGACGTGTTCACCCGCAGCCACACCGACGTGCCGTCGCTCGGCCTGCAGTACGGCACCCTGGTGCCGCTGCGCTACATGGGCATCGACAAGCGCGTGAAGATCGTCTCGATCGCCGCCTGGCTGTACGACGCGCACCTGGAAGACTCAAAGACCATGGGCGAGTCGATCCGCCAGGCGGTGGAGGCTTCCGACCGCCGGGTGGCTTTCCTCGCCAGCGGCTCGCTGTCGCACCGCATCGCGCCGAACCGCGAGGTCAGCGACCACCTGCAGAAGATCAGCCGGCCGTTCAACAAGCAGGTCGACCTCAAGGTGATGGACATGTGGCAGCGCGGCGACCACGCCGACTTCCTCGACATGCTGCCGCAGTACGCTCGCGACTGCGACGGCGAGGGCGGCATGCACGACACCGCGATGCTCTACGGCCTGCTCGGCTGGAAGAACTACCAGGGGAAAGCCGAGGTGCTCACCCCGTACTTCGAGAGCTCGGGCACCGGGCAGTGCAACGTGCTGTTCCCGCTGGCCTGATCCCGGCAGCAAAAGCAGAGGGCGCCGTTCGGCGCCCTTTGTCGTTTCAGCGGTGCAGCGCCTTGGGGCGGAAGGCGCAGTGGCCGGGCTTGGGGCCGATCCGCGGGTGGTTGCGGCAGGTGTCCGGGCGGTTGGCGTAGACCGTGCACAGGCGGGTCTTCTGGTCCAGGTACAGGCAATCGCCGCTGGAGTGCTGCTCCAGGATGAAGATGCCGGACTTCTGGTTGAAGCGGCCGACGATGCCGTCCTTCATCAGCCGCTTGGCGATCTGCCGGGGCGGCTCGCCGGCCTCGAACTCGTCGACCACGCCGAGGCGGATCAGGTCCTTGAGGCGCACCTCCACCGGCAGGCTGCAGCAGGTGGCGCGGCAGTCGTGGCACATGTCGTTGCCGCTGAACTTGATCCAGGTTTCCAGGCGCTCGGGATCGGCGCCGACCAGCAGGTGTTTGCTCATTGGGGGGTCGCAGGGTGGCAGGGCGGAAGGCGCGCGATGATAAGCAGACGGAGGCGCGCCTGCAGCTGTTTTTGTCGTCCGGCGGTCGCCTGGATGGGGCCGGATTGACGCGCGGCATGAGGCGGCGGCGGCCGAGTCGGGTTAAAATGCCCGCATTTTATCCTGCCCCACCCTCGGAGCCGTCCATGTCCCGCGTTACCCTCAGTCGCTACCTGATCGAAGAGACCCGCAGCAACCACACCCCGGCCGACCTGCGCTTCCTCATCGAAGTGGTGGCGCGCGCCTGCAAGGAGATCAGCCACGCGGTGTCCAAGGGCGCGCTGGGCGGCGTGCTGGGCAGCGCCGGTAGCGAGAACGTGCAGGGCGAGGTGCAGAAGAAGCTCGACGTGCTGTCCAACGAGATCCTGCTGGAGGCCAACGAGTGGGGCGGCCACCTGGCCGGCATGGCCTCCGAGGAAATGGACAACGCCTACCAGATCCCCGGCCAGTACCCGAAGGGTGCCTACCTGCTGGTGTTCGACCCGCTGGACGGCTCCAGCAACATCGACGTCAACGTCTCGGTCGGCACCATCTTCTCCGTGCTGCGCTGCCCGGACGAGTGCGACAACAGCTGCGACCTCGGCGAGGAAGCCTTCCTGCAGCCGGGCACCCGCCAGGTGGCCGCCGGCTACGCCATCTACGGCCCGCAGACCATGCTGGTGCTGACCCTCGGCAACGGCGTCAAGGGCTTCACCCTCGACCGCGAGCTGGGCAGCTTCGTGCTGACCCACGAAGACATCCGCGTACCGGAAAGCACCGCCGAGTTCGCCATCAACATGTCCAACCAGCGCCACTGGGAAGCCCCGGTGCAGCGCTACGTCGGCGAGCTGCTGGCCGGCAAGGAAGGCCCGCTGGGCAAGAACTACAACATGCGCTGGATCGCCTCGATGGTGGCCGACGTGCACCGCATCCTCACCCGCGGCGGCGTGTTCATGTACCCGCGCGATGCCCGCGAGCCGGACAAGGCCGGCAAGCTGCGCCTGATGTACGAGGCCAACCCGATGTCGATGATCATCGAGCAGGCTGGCGGCGCGGCGACCAACGGTGTGCAGCGTATCCTCGATATCCAGCCGACCTCGCTGCACCAGCGCGTGCCGGTGTTCCTCGGTTCGAAGGAAGAGGTCGAGCGCATCACCGGCTACCACCAGGGCTGATCCGCGCTCCGCTCCCGGCAGGGCTGCGTTCCTGCCATCCCCGACGCCGGCCCCGTGCCGGCGTCGTGCCGTCCGGCCGGAACGCGGCGGCGCTTTTGCCGTCCAACGCAGGGTTGGCGGGCGGCGCCTGTGCCATGCTTGCCGCCCTTTCCCCGTTCAGGAGTTCCCCGATGTCGCTGCGTTCCTTCGCCCTGCTCGCCTGCTGCCTGCTGCTGGCCGCCTGCAACAAGGTCAACCAGGAAAACTTCTCCAAGATCCGCCCTGGCATGAGCAAGGCCGAGGTCGAGCAGCTGCTGGGCGCGCCGACCGAATGCGCCGGCGCCCTGGGCTTCACCAGCTGCTCCTGGGGCAAGGAGCAGGGCGCCTTCGTCAGCATCCAGTTCGGCAACGACAAGGTGCTGGTGTTCTCCGGCAAGGGACTCAAGTAGTCCTCAGCCGCGGATGTACTGCTCCAGCTGCTGGATCAGCTCGTCCTGCTCGGCGAGGGCCTCCTTGACCAGGTTGCCCACCGACAGCATGCCCAGCAGCTTGCCGTCGTCGATCACCGGCAGGTGACGCAGGTGGCCGCGCCCCATCAGGCGCAGGCAGTCGCGGGTGGTCTGCGCCGAGGTGACGCTGATCACCGGCGCGGCCATGATCGCGCTGACCGGGGTGGCCACCGACGAGCGTCCCTGCAGCACCATCTTGCGCGCGTAGTCGCGCTCGCTGACGATGCCGACCACCTGCTCGCCTTCGGTGACGATCAGCGCCCCGATGTTCTTTTCCGCCATCAGTTGCAGGGCCTGCAGCACCGTCGCCGTGGGCGCGATGGTGTAGATGTCCTGGTTGGGCTTGGCGCGGAGCATTTGCGCGACTGTTCTCATGCGTCCTCCTGGTCTCGGTTCCCTGGCCCGGCGCGGGTGCGGCCAGACACAAGCAGTATGTAACCGATAGTCGCGTCGCGCGCACCTGTGCGGATGTTGCCGGATGTGCCCGGCCGTCACCGTCCTGTCACGGCGGACGCCTACAACACGGACAACGCCCCGCCCGGCGGGCGGGCACCGATCAGCAAGGAGTCGCGATGCGCGAGGATTTCCGGCAGTTCCACGCGGCGCTGGCCGCCCACGACGACCAGTCGATCAACCCCAGCGCCAACCCCACCCTCGACCAACTGGTCGACCGCGGCCGGCGCAACCTGCTCAAAGGCGGCCTCGGCCTGGCCGCGCTGAGCCTGTTCGGCGGCGTGCTCGGCAGCCGCGTGGCCTTCGCCGGCTCCGGCCTGCTCGGCTTCGAAGGCGTGCCGGTGCAGACCGCCGCCGACTTCGACCGCGTGCTGGTGCCGTCGGGTTATACCGCGCGGGCGTTCTTCTCCTGGGGCGATGCGGTGCTGGCCGACGCGCCGGCCTGGAACCCCGACGCCGGCGACGACTGGCAGGCGCAGCTCCAGCAGGCCGGCGACAACCACGACGGCATGCACTTCTTCCCCTTCGCGGAGGCGCCGGAGCGCCACGGTCTGCTGGTGATCAACCACGAGTACGTCAACCCGACCCTGCACCCCGCCGGCATGACCTTCGAAGGCGGCAAGCGCCCGCTGGCCGAGGTGAAGAAGGAACAGGCGGCTCACGGGGTCAGCGTTATCGAGGTGCGCAAGGACACCGCCGGCCACTGGCAGCGGGTGCTGCCCTCGCGCTGGAACCGGCGTATCTCGGCGCTGACGCCGCTGGCCATCGGCGGCCCGCTGGCCGGCCACGCGCTGATGCAGACCGCCAGCGACCCGGCCGGGCGCACCGTGCTCGGCACCCTCAACAACTGCGCGATGGGCGTCACCCCCTGGGGCACCTACCTGGCCTGCGAGGAGAACTGGCCCCACTACTTCGTCAACCGCGACGCGGCCGACTTCGCGCAGCGCGTGGCGCACCGCCGCTACGGCGTCGGCAACGGCGAGCGCAGCAAGTACTACGCCTGGGAAACTGCCGACCCGCGCTTCGACGCCACCCCCGACGCCGGCCAGCCCCACGGCGGCCAGGTCAACGAGCCCAACCGCTTCGGCTGGGTGGTGGAGATCGACCCCTTCGACCCCGACAGCACGCCGGTCAAGCGCACCGCCTTCGGCCGCATCGGCCGCGAGTGCGCGGTGCTCTCCCTCGGCGCCGACGGGCGCATGGCCTTCTACTCCGGCGACGACGCCAAGGGCGAGTACGTCTACAAGTTCGTCCCGGCCGGGCGCTTCGACGCCGCGAACCCGCGCGCCAACCGCGACCTGCTCGACGAGGGCACCCTGTACGTCGCGCGCTTCGAGGCCGGCGGCACGGGGCGCTGGCTGGCGCTGCTGCACGGCGAGAACGGCCTAACCGCGGAAAACGGCTTCGCCAGCCAGGCCGAGGTGCTGGTCAACGCCCGCGCCGCGGCGGACCAGGTCGGCGCGACGCCGATGGACCGCCCGGAGTGGGTCGCCGTGCATCCGCTCAGCCGCGAGGTCTACGTCACCCTGACCAACAACGACGCGCGCGGCGAGGCGCAGCCGCTGGATGCGGCCAACCCGCGCCGCGAGAACCTGCACGGGCAGATCCTGCGCTGGAACGAGAAGGATGGCGACCCGGCCGCCACCGAGTTCCGCTGGGAGCTGTTCCTGCTCGCCGGCGAGCCGCCGGGAGCGAAGGACCTGCAGGGCCAGGCGCTGCCGGCCCACCTCACCGGCACCATCCACGGCGACATCTTCTCCTCGCCGGACGGCCTGGCCTTCGACGGCGCCGGGCGCCTGTGGATCCAGACCGACTACGGCGACGCCGAGCCGGCCATGCAGGCCATGGGCTGCAACCAGCTGCTGTGCGCCGACCCGGTGAGCCGCGAGGTGCGCCGCTTCCTGGTCGGCCCGCGCGGCTGCGAGATCACCGGCATCACCTGGAGCCCGGACTACCGGGCGATGTGGGTCAACGTGCAGCACCCGGGGCTGAGCTACCCGGCCAGCGACGGCCGCAGCCGACCGCGCTCGACCACGGTGCTGGTGACCCGCGACGACGGCGGGGTGATCGGCGCCTGAAAAAAACGGGGCGGGCCATGCCTGCGCACGACCCGCCCCGCTGCTTGACCGAGCCGGTTCTTAGAACAGGCCGAGGCTGTGCAGGAACATCAGCGCAATCGCCAGCGGGGTGATCCAGCGCACCGCCAGCCACCACAGGCCGAAGCCGCCGGACTGCTCGAGGCCGAGGGCCTGCGCGGCGATGGCGCGCTGCATCACCCAGCCGGTGAACAGCACGGTGAACAGCCCGCCGAGCGGCATCATCAGGTTGCTGGTGAGGAAGTCCAGGCCGTCGAAGAAGGTCTTGCCGAACAGGGTGACCTCGCTACAGTGGTTGAACGACAGTACCGAGCCGAGGCTCAGCAGCCACACCGCCGCGCCGCTGAGCAGCACCGCCTTGACCCGGCCCATGCCGAAGCGCTCGCCGAGCCAGGCGATGGTCGGCTCGAGCAGCGAGATGGTCGAGGTCAGCGCGGCCAGCGCCAGCATGATGAAGAACAGCCCGCCGATCAGCGCGCCCAGCGGCATCTGGCCGAAGGCGATCGGCAGGGTGACGAAGATCAGCCCCGGGCCGGAGCCCGGCTCCAGGCCGTTGGCGAACACCAGCGGGAAGATCGCCAGGCCGGCGAGCAGGGCCACCGTGGTGTCGGCCAGCGCCACCAGCAGCGAGGTGCGCACGATCGAGGTGCCGGCCGGCAGGTAGGAGCCGTAGGCCATCATCGCGCCGCTGGCGAGGCTCAGGGTGAAGAAGGCATGGCCGAGGGCCATCAGCACGCCCTTGCCGGTCAGCTCGCTGAAGTCGGGGGCGAACAGGAACTCCACCGCCTGCATGAAGTACCCGGTGGTGGCGGCGTAGCCGACCATCACCAGCAGGATCAGGAACAGCCCCGGCATCATGAAGCGCAGCGAGCGTTCCAGGCCCTCGCGCACGCCGAGCGCGACTATGCCCAGGGTCACCGCCAGCACCAGGCTGCCGTAGAGGGCGAGCTGCCACGGATCGGCGAGCAGGGCGTCGAACAGGGCGCCGCTCTTGGCGCCGTCCAGCCCGGTGAAGCCGCCGCTGAATGCCGTCGGCGTGTAGGCCAGGGTCCAGCCGGCGATCACCGCATAGAAGCTGAGGATCAGGAAGCCGGTGAGCACCGCCATGCTGCCGATGCGCCGCCAATGCTTGCTGGCGCTGGCCTCGCGCGCCACCGCGGCGATGGCGCCCTCGGGGTTGGCGCGCCCGCGCCGGCCGATCATGAACTCGGCCATCAGCAGCGGGATGCCGATGGCCAGGATGCACGCCAGGTAGACCAGCACGAAGGCGCCGCCGCCGTTCTGCCCGGTGATATAGGGGAACTTCCAGATGTTGCCCAGGCCGACCGCCGAGCCGGTGGCGGCGAGGAAGAATACCCAGCGCGACGACCACAGGCCGCGACCGGCCTCGGCGCGGATGGAGCCGGCGATGGCGCCGGCGGCGATGCTCTCTTGACTCATGGGGCTTGCCCTCATTGTTGTTGTCGATGGGTCAGGAACAGGGGGCGGGCGAGCGCCCCCGGGTACATCAGCGGCCGGCCTGCAGGCGCTCGCGCGCCAGGCGGTCGGCGATCGCCGTGGTGGTGGCGCCCTCGGCGTCGGCGCGGGCGAAGATCTCCGCCAGGGTCGCGCCTATGCCGTCGAGGTGCGCCCGCAGCTCGGCGGGGGTGGCGTCGCCGCGCTGGAAGGCGACGTCGATGATGCCGCCGGCGTTGATCGCGTAGTCCGGTGCGTACAGGCAGCCGCGGCTGCGCAGCTCCTCGGCCAGTTCCGGGCTGGCCAGCTGGTTGTTGGCGGCGCCGGCGATCACCGGCGCGCGCAGCGCCTCGAGGCTGTGCGGGTTGACGATGGCGCCGAGGGCGCAGGGGGCGAACACGTCGACGTCGAGGCCGTAGATGTCCTGCTGGCGCACCGCGTGGGCGCCCAGCTCGTCGACCGCGCGCTGCACGTTGGCGGCGACGATGTCGGTGACGAACAATTCGGCGCCGGCCTCGTGCAGGTGACGGGCGAGGCCGAAGCCGACCTGGCCGACGCCCTGGATCGCCACCTTCAGGCCCCTGAGGTCGTCGCGGCCGAGGCGGTGGCGCACGGCGGCCTTGAGGCCGACGAACACGCCGTAGGCGGTCGACGGCGACGGATCGCCGTTGAAGCCCTCGCGCACGCTGGCGCCGGCGACGTGGCGGGTGCGCTCGGCCATCAGGCGCATCTCGACCACCCCGGTGCCGGAGTCGGCGGCGGTGATGTAGCGCCCGCCGAGGCTGTCGATGAAGTCGCCCATCGCCTGGAACAGTGCATCGCTCTTGCCCTGCTGCGGATGGCCGATGATCACCGCCTTGCCGCCGCCGAGCGGCAGGTTGGCCAGCGCCGACTTGTAGGTCATGCCGCGCGACAGGCGCAGCACGTCGCGCAGCGCTTCCTCGTCGCTGGCGTAGGACCACATGCGGCAGCCGCCGAGGGCCGGGCCGCGGGTGGTGTCGTGGATGGCGATGATGGCCTTCAGGCCGCTGGCCTGGTCGTGGCCGAAGACCACCTGCTCGTGCTGGTCGAATTCCGGGTGGGAGAACACGGACATCGGATTACCTCGGTTTCTTGTGGTTGTCGGGAGGCAGCCCTCTCCCGTGGCGGGAGAGGGGATGGGGTTAGCGGGGGAGGCTCAGGCCACCGGCTGGCAGAGCTGCACCACCGGGATTGTGCGGGCGGTGAGGCGCTCGCGCAGCGCCGCGGCCTGCTCGCGAACCCTGGCCAGCGCGCGTTCCTTGACGTGGCCGTAGCCGCGGATCTGCGCCGGCAGTTCGGCCAGCGCCACGGCGCTGGCGTAGTTGGCCGGGCTGAGCGCGCCGAGCAGCAGCTCGACGTCCTGCTCGAACTCCGCGATCAGCGCACGCTCCAGCTTGCGCTCGGCGCTGTGGCCGAACGGATCGAGGACGCTGCCGCGCAGGAACTTGCCGCGCGCCAGCACGGCGAAGGCCTTGAGCAGCCACGGGCCGAATTCGCGCTTGCGCGGCTCGCCGGTGGTGGGATCGGTCTTGCACAGCCAGGACGGCGCCAGGTGGAACTGCAGGCGGTAGTCGCCCTGGAACTGCGCCTCGAGCTGGCGGACGAACTCGCCGTCGCTGTACAGCCGCGCCACCTCGTATTCGTCCTTGTAGGCCAAGAGCTTGTGGTAGCTGCGCGCCACCGCCTGGGCGAGGCGCTGCTGCGGATCGCGGTCGGCGGCGCGCACGCGCTCGACCAGGGCGTGGTAGCGCTGCGCGTAGGCGGCGTCCTGGTAGGCGGTCAGCCGCGCCACGCGGTCGGCAACGATCTCCTCCAGCGTCTCGCAGCGCGGCGCCTCGACCACCTTGGGCGCGGCCAGCTTTTCCACCGCGGCCAGGTCATGGGCGGCGCGGCGGCCCCAGAGGAAGGCCTGCTGGTTGAGCTGGATCGCCACGCCGTTGAGCTCGATGGCCTTGGCGATGGCCGCGGCGGACACCGGCACCAGGCCTTGCTGGTAGGCGAAGCCGAGCATGAACAGGTTGCTGGCGATGCTGTCGCCGAGCAGCGCGGTGGCCAGGCGGGTGGCGTCGACGAAGTGGGTCTTGCTCGCGCCGACCGCCTCGCTCAGTGCCTCGCGCATCGCCTGTCCGGGCACCTCGGCGTCGGGGTTGCGGGTGAACTCGGCGGTGGCCGCCTCATGGCTGTTGATCACCGCATGGGCGATCTTGTCGTTGAGCTTGGCCAGCGCCTCCTCGCTGGCCGCCACCACCAGGTCGCAGCCGAGCAGCAGGTCGGTCTCGCCGGCGGCGATGCGCACCGCGTAGATGTCGTCCTGCTGGGCGGCGATGCGGATGTGGCTGATCACCGGGCCGAACTTCTGCGCCAGACCGGCCTGGTCGAGCACCGTGCAGCCCTTGCCCTCCAGGTGCGCGGCCATGCCGAGCAGCGCGCCGACGGTGGTCACCCCGCTGCCGCCGACCCCGGGCAGCAGGATGTTCCACGGCCGCGCGAGGCTCGGTTGCTGCGGCTCCGGCAGCTCGGCGAACTGCGCGTTGCGGCCCTGCGCCTCGGGCTGGCGCAGCTCGCCGCCGTGCACGGTGACGAAGCTCGGGCAGAAGCCCTCGACGCAGGAGAAGTCCTTGTTGCAAGCGTTCTGGTCGATCTGCCGCTTGCGGCCCAGCTCGGTCTCCAGCGGCAGCACCGAAAGGCAGTTGGATTTGACGCTGCAGTCGCCGCAGCCCTCGCACACCGCCGGGTTGATGAAGGCGCGCTTCTGCGGGTCGACCAGCTTGCCGCGCTTGCGCCGGCGGCGCTTCTCGGTGGCGCAGGTCTGGTCATAGAGGATCACCGACACGCCCTTGAACTCGCGCAGCTCGCGCTGCACGGCGTCCAGCTCGCGGCGGTGGTGGAAGCTGACGATGGGCGCGAAGCCGGCGCGGCTCGGGTACTTGTCCGGCTCGTCGCTGACCAGGGCGATGCGCTTGACCCCCTCGGCGAACACCTGCTGGCTGAGCTGGTCGATGCGCAGCTCGCCGTCGATCGGCTGGCCGCCGGTCATCGCCACCGCGTCGTTGTAGAGGATCTTGTAGGTGATATTGACCCCGGCGGCGACCGCGGCGCGCAGGGCCAGCTGGCCGGAGTGGAAGTAGGTGCCGTCGCCGAGGTTCTGGAACACGTGCGGGGTGTCGGTGAACGGCGCCTGGCCGATCCAGGTGGCGCCTTCGCCGCCCATCTGGGTGAAGGTGTCGGTATTGCGGTCCATCCACTGGGTCATGTAGTGGCAGCCGATGCCACCCAGCGCCCGGCTGCCCTCGGGCAGCTTGGTCGAGCTGTTGTGCGGGCAGCCCGAGCAGAAGTGCGGGGTGCGCAGGGTGTGGTGCCTGGGCGCGGCCAGCGCCGCTTCCTTGGCGGCGAGGAAGGCCAGACGCTCGTCGATCTGCGCGCTGCTGTAGATCGGCGCCAGGCGCTTGGCGATCACCCGGGCGATCATCGCCGGGGTCAGCTCGGCCAGGTTGGGCAGCAGGGAATGGCCGTCTTCGTCGAACTCGCCGACCACCCGCGGGCGCTTGTCCACCGGCCAGTTGTACAGCTGGCCGGTGAGCTGGTCCTCGATGATGCTGCGCTTCTCCTCGACCACCAGGATCTCGTCGAGACCCTCGGCGAACTCGTGCACCGACACCGGCTCCAGCGGCCAGCTCATGCCGACCTTGAGCACGCGCAGGCCGACGCGGGCGCACAGTTCGTCGTCGAGGCCCAGGTCGTCGAGGGCCTGGCGCACGTCGAGGTAGGACTTGCCGGTGGTGATGATGCCGAGGCGCGGGTTGGGCGAATCCAGCTTGATCTGGTTGAGCTGGTTGGCGCGGGCGAAGGCGCGCGCGGCGTAGATCTTGTAGGTGTTGAGGCGCGCCTCCTGCACCAGCGGTGGGTCGGGCCAGCGGATATGCACGCCGTCCTCGGGCAGGACGAAATCCTCGGGAATCCGCACCTGCACGCGCAGCGGGTCGACCTCGACCACGGCGGAGGAGTCGACGTTCTCGGCGATGGTCTTCAGCGCCACCCAGCAGCCGCTGTAGCGCGACAGCTCCCAGCCGAGGATGCCGTAGTCGAGGATTTCCTGGACGTTGGCCGGATTGAGCACCGGGATCGACGCGGCGATGAAGGCGTGCTCGCTCTGGTGGGCGATGCTGGAGGACTTGCAGCCGTGGTCGTCGCCGGCCAGCAGCAGCACGCCGCCGTGCGGCGACACCCCGGCCGAGTTGCCGTGCTTGAACACGTCGCCGCAGCGGTCGACGCCCGGGCCCTTGCCGTACCACATGGCGAACACGCCGTCGTAGCGCGCACCGGGGAACAGGCTGGTCTGCTGGCTGCCCCACACCGCGGTGGCGGCCAGCTCCTCGTTGACCCCGGGCTGGAAGTGGATGTGGTTGTCCCTGAGGTACTGCTTGGCTTCCCACAGACTCTTGTCGAGGTTGCCCAGGGGCGAGCCGCGGTAGCCGGAGATGAAGCAGGCGGTATTCAGGCCGAAGGCGGCATCGCGCTGCTTCTGCAGCATGGGCAGGCGGGTCAGCGCCTGGGTGCCGGTGAGGTACAGATGACCGGTGGCAAGGCGGTACTTGTCGTCCAGACGGATCTCGGCCAGAGACATGGGGCGCTCCTTTTATTCTTATGGCGAGCGAAGCGGCACCGGTGGGCGCCGCGGTCGGCCTGTCCGCGGGATCGCCGCGGCAGACGGTGTGGACAAGAATATGGGGCAGGGCAGCGGGCTTTTTCTTTCTATTTTTCGTCCGCAATGGCTATTTTGTGCATGACTCTTTCCATAACAACTCCAAACGGGAAATGATCATGCAGAACCAACTGAGCCCCCTCGACCGGCGCATCCTGCGCCTGCTGCAGCACGACGCCGACCTGTCGGCGGCGGAAATCGCCGAGAAGGTCGAGCTGTCGCAGTCGCCGTGCTGGCGGCGGATCAACCGCCTGCAGGAAGAGGGGGTGATCGAGCGCAAGGTCGCCCTGCTCGACCCGCGCAAGCTCGGCCTGGGCATGACGGTGTTCGTCGACATCAAGCTGTCGACGCACGGCCGGCGCAACCTCGAGGCCTTCGAGGCGGACGTGGTGGGCTATCCCGAGGTGCTGGAGTGCTATTCGATGGCCGGCCAGTACGACTACCTGCTCAAGGTGGTGGCCCGCGACATCGCCGGCTACGAGCGCTTCCTGCGCGACCACCTGCTGCAGAATCCGCTGGTCCAGGAGGCCCATTCGCACATCACCATGAGTGAGGTGAAGCGCACCACCGAGCTGCCGCTGGAGTGAGGGACGTTCGGCGGGCAAGCGGTCATGCGTCGCGCCGGGCTGGCCGCGCCGGCCGGGGGACGGCTATCCTTTCCGTCCCCCGGCATGGCTCCGGACCGTTCCATTCACCCCGCCGGCCCGCCCCGGGCAGCGCCGGCCGCTGCAAACGTAGAGACGCTGTTCCCCGCATGAAAGCTTCCCTGATCGCCCTGTTCTCCGGCCTGTCGCTGCTGGCGGCCCAGGCCATGGCCGATGACAAGCAGGTCTACGGCCTGCACGAGAAAGCCCTGCTCCCCGAACTGGACCTGGTGCTGCCGGCCAAGCTGGACACCGGCGCCGTCACCGCCTCGCTGAGCGCGCGCAACATCGAAACCTTCAAGCGCGATGGCGAGCGCTGGGTGCGCTTCCAGCTGGCCGCCGACGGTCACGCCGAGCCGCTCACCCTGGTGCGCCCGCTGGTGCGCATGAGCTACATCAAGCGCCGTGCCGGCGACATGGCGCCCGGCGATACCGAGGCCTACACCGCCCGCCCGGTGATCGAGATGCCGGTGTGCCTGGGCGACAGCCTGCAGCAGATCGAGGTCAACCTCACCGACCGCAGCGCCTTCGACTTCCCGCTGCTGCTCGGCTCGACCGCGCTCGGCGAGTTCGACGCGCTGGTCGACCCGACCCGCTCCTACGCCCACGGCCGCCCGGGCTGCGCCTGAGGCCCCGGCTCCGGCGCGCCGTCACTGTCCTGATCCGCCGGCTCGGGTACAGTGGCCGGCCGACCCATCAGGAGATGCCCGGAGCCATGTGGATGAATCTGTCGCTGCTCAGCCGTTACGCCTTCTTCGCCGCCTGCGTGCTGCTCACCCTGGTCAGCCTGCCGTTCCTCGCCGACCTCTGGCCGCTGACCCTGCTGTGCGGCGCGCTGAGCGCGGTGGGCGTCAACGACCTGCGCCAGAGCCGCCACGCGGTGCGGCGCAACTACCCGATCCTCGGCAACATCCGCTACCTGGTGGAGTTCGTCCGCCCGGAGATCCGCCAGTACCTGCTGGAGGGCGACAACGAGCGCCTGCCGTTCTCGCGCGCGCAGCGCTCGCTGGTCTACGCACGGGCCAAGAACGAGGGCGCCGACAAGCCGTTCGGCACCCTCAGCGACGTCAGCCAGACCGGCTTCGAGTTCATCGGCCACTCCATGCTGCCGGCCGAGCACGTCGACCCGGCGAGCTTCCGCATCACCATCGGCGGCCCGCAGTGCCTGCAGCCGTACTCGGCGTCGATCTTCAACATCTCGGCGATGAGCTTCGGCTCGCTGAGCGCCAACGCCATCCGCGCGCTGAACCAGGGCGCGGCGCTCGGCGGCTTCGCCCACGACACCGGCGAGGGCAGCATCAGCCCCTACCACCGCGAGCACCGCGGCGACCTGATCTGGGAGCTGGGCAGCGGCTACTTCGGCTGCCGCACGGCCGACGGCCGCTTCGATGCGCAGAAGTTCGCCATGCAGGCCAGCGACCCGCAGGTGAAGATGATCGAGGTCAAGCTCAGCCAGGGCGCCAAGCCGGGCCACGGCGGCATCCTGCCGAAACACAAGGTGACCGCCGAGATCGCCGCCACCCGCGGCGTGCCGCTCGGCCAGGACTGCATCTCGCCGGCGCGCCACGCCGAGTTCTCCACGCCGGTGGAGCTGCTCGAATTCCTCGCCCGCCTGCGCGAGCTGTCCGGCGGCAAGCCGGTCGGCTTCAAGTTCTGCCTGGGCCACCCGTGGGAATTCATGGCCATCGCCAAGGCGATGCTCAGGACCGGCATCCTCCCCGATTTCATCGTGGTCGACGGCAAGGAGGGCGGCACCGGCGCGGCGCCGCTGGAGTTCACCGACCACATCGGCGTGCCGCTGCGCGAGGGCCTGCTGTTCGTGCACAACACCCTGGTCGGCCTCAACCTGCGCGACAGGATCCGCCTCGGCGCCAGCGGCAAGATCGTCAGCGCCTTCGACATCGCCAGCGTGCTGGCCATCGGCGCCGACTGGGCCAACTCGGCGCGCGGCTTCATGTTCGCCATCGGTTGCATCCAGTCGCAGTCCTGCCACACCAACAAGTGCCCGACCGGGGTGGCCACCCAGGACCCGCTGCGCCAGCGCGCGCTGGTGGTGGAGGACAAGGCGCAGCGGGTGCACAGCTTCCACCGCAACACCCTCAAGGCGCTGGCCGAGATGCTCGCCGCCGCCGGCCTGGAGCATCCGTCGCAGCTCGAGCCCAGGCACCTGGCGCTGCGCGTGTCGCCCAGCGAACTCAGCCTGTTCTCGCAGAAGCACGTCTACCTCAAGCCCGGCGAGCTGCTCGGCGGGCAGATCGAGGGCGAGTTCTACGCACGCATGTGGCGCATGGCCCAGGCGGACAGCTTCGCCCCCGCAATGGGTTGATCAGGCGCCGAACAGCTCCACCAGCCAGTCGATGAACACCCGCAGGCGCGGGGTCAGGTGGCGGTGGTGGGGGTAGAGCACGCTCATCGGCAGCGCCGGCGGACGGTAGGACGCCAGCAGCTCGACCAGGCTGCCCTCGGCCAGCTGGCGGGCGACGTGGTAGCGCGGCACCTGGATGAGGCCCAGGCCCGCGGCGCAGGCGGCGACGTAGGCCTCGCCGTTGTTGACCGCCAGCGTCGCCGGCAGGTCGATGCGCTCGATCCGCCCGCCGGCGCTGAATTCCAGCGGCTGCAGCTGGCCGCTGGTGGCCGACAGGTAGGCGACGCCGCGGTGCCCGGCCAGTTCGGCCAGATTCAGCGGCCGGCCGTGGCGCGCCACGTACTCGGCGCTGGCGCAGGTCACCTGCTCCAGCGCCGGCAGGTTGCGCGCCACCAGGCTGGAGTCGCCCAGCGCGCCGATGCGCAGCACGCAGTCGACGCCCTCGCGCACCAGGTCGATCATGCGGTCGCCGATGCCGATCTCCAGGCTGATCTGCGGATAGCGTGCGAGGAAGGCGGGCAGGGCGGGGATCACCACCAGGCGCGCCAGCGAGGCCGGCAGGTCGGCCTTGAGCCGGCCGCGCGGATGGCGGGCGGTCTGCGACAGCTCGCTCTCGGCCTCCTCGAGGTCGGCGAGGATGCGCAGGCAGTGCTGGTAGTAGGCGCGGCCGTCCAGGGTCGGGCTGACCTGGCGGGTGGTGCGCTGCAGCAGGCGGGCGCCGAGGCGGCCCTCCAGCTGCTTGACCAGTGCGGTGGCGGCGGCGCGGGAGATGCCCTGCTGTTCGGCGGCGCGACTGAAGCTGCCCAGCTCGACGATGCGGGTGAACAGCTGCATGGCCTGGAAGCGGTCCATGGCGAATGACCATTGTTCTGAAATTCAGAACAGTGTTGCCATTGCCAGCGGATTTATCAATCCAGACAAGACAGCCAAGATGGCGGCACGCTTCCGGCCGCTGGCCGGCGCGCACCAGAACAAGAGGTCGATGGTCATGCTGCACAAAGACGTTTCGCTTTCCGCGGTGGCGGCGGGGTTCCTCGCCGTGCTGATTTCCTACGCCGGCCCGGCGGTGATCTTCTTCCAGGCCGCGCAGAG
Source organism: Pseudomonas sp. OF001 (assembly GCF_904426495.1). Classification (NCBI taxonomy): domain Bacteria; kingdom Pseudomonadati; phylum Pseudomonadota; class Gammaproteobacteria; order Pseudomonadales; family Pseudomonadaceae; genus Pseudomonas; species Pseudomonas sp. OF001. Next base: position 55,172 of record NZ_CAJGBM010000001.1, read on the forward strand.
CGCCCAGGTGTCCCACGAGATGATGGCCTCGTGGATCTGGGCGATCTCCATCGGTGCGGCGCTCGGCAGCATCGTGCTGAGCTGGTGGCTCAAGGTGCCGGCGGTGATCGCCTGGTCGGCGCCGGGCACCGCCCTGCTGGTCCCGCTGTTTCCCGCGCTGAGCCTCGGCGAGGCGGTCGGCGCTTACATCACCACCGGCGTGGCGGTGCTGCTGATCGGCCTGTCCGGCGCCTTCGACCGCATCGTCCGGTTGATCCCGCGGGGCATCGCCAGCGCGATGATGGCCGGCATCCTGTTCCAGTTCGGCGTCGGTGCCTTCCGCGCGGTGGAGGGCACGCCGCTGCTGGCGCTGGGCATGCTCGGCGCCTATCTGGCGCTCAAGCGGCTGTTTCCGCGCTACTGCCTGGTGCTGCTGATGCTGGTCGGCGTGGCGCTGTCGCTCGGCGTCGAGGGCACCCGCCTGCCCAGCCTGGAGCTGAGCCTGGTCACTCCGCAGTTCATCGTCCCCGAGTGGAGCTGGAACGCCACCCTGAGCCTGGCCGTGCCGCTGCTGCTGGTCAGCATCACCGGGCAGTTCCTGCCCGGACTGGCCCTGCTGCGCAACGCCGGCTACGAGGTGTCGGCCCGCCCGCTGATCGCCGGCTGCGGCCTGGCTTCGCTGGCGGTGGCCTGCTTCGGCGGCATCACCATAGTCACCGGGGCGATCACCGCCACCCTGTGCACCGGCAAGGAGGCCCACGAGGACCCGGGCAGGCGCTACGTCGCCGGCATGGCCAACGGCCTGTTCTACCTGATCGGCGGCAGCTTCGCCGGCGCGATCATCCTGCTGTTCGCCGCCATGCCGCAGGCCTTCGTCGCGGTGCTGGCCGGTCTCGCCCTGCTCGGCGCGATCACCGCCAACCTGCAGGGCGCGCTGGAGGATGCCGGACATCGCGAGGCGGCGGTGATCACCTTCATCGCCACCGCCTCGGGGATGAGCTTCTTCGGCCTCGGCTCGGCGTTCTGGGGCGTGGTGATCGGCGGCGTCGCCTACCTGGCGCTGCACCACTCCGGCCGGCTGCCGCGCTTCGCCCGCCAGCCGGCGCTGGCGCCGCGCGACTGAGGCATGCCGATCGCGGGCATGCCGCAGTCCGGCAATCCCCGCTATGATGCGGGCACCACGCCAGGACGGACGGTCCTGTTCCAGCCTCGGAGGCCCAGCATGCTGACCCTGTATCCGGAGATCAAACCCTACGCCCGCCACCAGCTGGCCGTGGACCATCCGCACGAGCTGTACGTCGACGAGAGCGGCACCCCGGACGGCCTGCCGGTGCTGTTCGTCCATGGCGGGCCGGGCGCCGGCTGCGACGCGGCCAGCCGCTGCTGGTTCGATCCGACCATCTACCGCATCGTCACCTTCGACCAGCGCGGCTGCGGCCGCTCGACCCCGCACGCCAGCCTCGACCGCAACACCACCTGGGACCTGGTGGCGGACATGGAGCGCATCCGCGAGCACCTGGGCATCGACAAGTGGGTGCTGTTCGGCGGCTCCTGGGGCTCGACCCTGGCGCTGGCCTACGCGCAGACCCATCCGGAGCGCGTGCACGCGCTGATCCTGCGCGGCATCTTCCTGTGCCGCCCGCAGGAGATCCAGTGGTTCTACCAGGCCGGCGCCAGCCGCCTGTTCCCCGACTACTGGGAGGACTACCTGGCGCCGATCCCGGCCGAGGAGCGCGACGACCTGGTCGCCGCCTTCTACCGCCGGCTGACCGGCAGCGACCAGATCGCCCAGATGCACGCGGCCAAGGCCTGGTCGATCTGGGAAGGGCGCACCGCCACCCTGCGCCCCAACAACCACGTGGTCGAGCGCTTCGCCGAGCCGCAGCGCGCGCTGTCGATCGCCCGCATCGAGTGTCACTACTTCATCAACAACGCCTTCCTCGAGGAGGACCAGCTGCTGCGCGACATGCACAGGATCGCCCACATTCCCGGGGTGATCGTGCACGGTCGCTACGACGTGGTCTGCCCGCTGGACAACGCCTGGGCGCTGCACCAGGCCTGGCCGAACAGCGAGCTGAACATCATCCGCGACGCCGGCCACGCCGCCGCCGAGGCCGGTATCACCGACGCGCTGGTGCGCGCCACCGGGCAGATCGCCCGGCGCCTGCTCGACCTGCCGGAGGGCCACGCGTGAAGGCGCTGCTGCAACGGGTGCGCGGCGCGCGGGTGGAAGTCGCCGGCGAGGTGGTCGGCGCCATCGACCAGGGCCTGCTGGTGCTGGTCGGCGTCGAGCCGCAGGACAGCGAGGCCAGCGCCGACAAGCTGCTGCACAGGCTGCTCAACTACCGGGTGTTCGGCGATGCCGAGGGCAAGATGAACCTGTCGCTGAAGGACGTGGAGGGCGGCCTGCTGCTGGTCTCGCAGTTCACCCTGGCTGCCGACACCAGAAGCGGCATGCGCCCGAGCTTCTCCAGCGCCGCACCGCCGGCGCAGGGCGCGGCGCTGTTCGACTACCTGCTGGCGCGCGCCGGCGAGCAGCACGCGCCGGTGGCCAGCGGCCGCTTCGGCGCCGACATGCAGGTGCACCTGGTCAACGACGGGCCGGTGACCTTCCTGCTCGAGGTCTGAGACGCCGCCTGCGGCGTCCTGTCGCAGGAATCGCTTGAGGCGACGGGCGGCGCCCACTATGGTGTGGCTTCCACCTCTGCGCGGGAAGCCAGCCATGACAACACAGGGACAACGCATGAAGGTGCTCGGCGCGGGCATCTTCAGTCTCCTCCTTGCCCTGGGCGTCGCCCGTTTCGCCTATACCCCGCTGCTGCCGGTGATGCAGGCCCAGGCCGGCCTCGGTCTGGCCGAGGGCGGCTGGCTGGCCGCGCTCAACTACGCCGGCTACCTGTCCGGCGCGCTGATCGCCTCGCTGATCAGCGACCTGGTGCTCAAGGATCGCCTGTACCGCATCGGCATGGTCCTCGCCGTGCTCAGCACCCTGGTGATGGGCCTGACCACCGACTTCGCCCTGTGGGCGCTGGCGCGCTTCGTCGCCGGCCTCAGCAGCGCGGCGAGCATGCTGCTGGGCACCGGGCTGATCCTCAACTGGCTGATCCGCCACGGCCAGCGCAGCGAACTGGGCATCCACTTCTCCGGGGTCGGCCTGGGCATCGTCGGCTGCTCGCTGGCGGTGGCGGCGATGGGCCAGTGGCTGGACTGGCGCGAGCAGTGGTTCGCCCTCACCGCGCTGGCCTGCCTGCTGCTGGTGCCGGCGCTGGCCTGGCTGCCGCGCCCCGATCCCAGCCCGCTGACCACCAGCGGCCAGCCGATGGCAGACAATCCGCCGAGCCGGCTGTTCCTGCGCCTGTTCATGGCCGCCTACTTCTGCGCCGGGGTCGGTTTCGTGGTCAGCGCCACCTTCATCGTCGCCATCGTCGACCGCCTGCCCGGGCTGGCCGGCAAGGGCAGCTGGAGCTTCCTCGCCATCGGCCTGGCCGCGGCGCCGGCGTGCATCGTCTGGGATTTCGTCGCCCGGCGTACCGGCGAGCTCAACGCGCTGATCCTCGCCGCCGCCCTGCAGGTGGTCGGCATCCTCCTGCCGCTGTCCGGCGGGCTGGGCGGCGCGCTCGCCGGGGCGCTGCTGTTCGGCGGCACCTTCGTCGGCCTGGTCAGCCTGGTGCTGGCCATGGCCGGGCGCTACTACCCGACCCGGCCGGCGAAGATGATGGGCAAGATGACCCTGTCCTACGGTGCGGCGCAGATCGTCGGCCCGGCGGTGACCGGCTGGCTGGCGGCGAGCCTGGGCAGCTATGCCGGCGGGCTGTACTTCGCCGCGGCGATGATGGTGGTCGGCACCCTGCTGCTGCTGGCGCTCAAGGGCGTCGAGCGCCGCGACCGGCAGCTGAAGGCGGGGCTGGCTGCAGCCTGCTAGAACAGCCGCGCCAGCAGCACCGGCACGGCGGTCTCGACGCGCAGGATGCGCTCGCCGAGCTGCACCGGGGCGAGACCGGCGGCCTGCAGCTTGTCCACCTCGTAGGGGATCCAGCCGCCTTCCGGGCCGATGGCCAGGGTCACCGCGCCGTCTACCGCGCGCGGGCAGGCCGGGAAGTCGCCGGGGTGGCCGACCAGGCCGAGGCTGCCGGCGGCCAGCTGCGGCAGACGGTCCTCGACGAACGGCTTGAAGCGTTTCTCGATAGTCACCTCCGGCAGCACGGTGTCGCGTGCCTGCTCGAGGCCGAGGATCAGCTGTTCGCGGATCGCCTCGGATTCGAGGAACGGGGTCTGCCAGAAGCTCTTCTCCACCCGGTAGCTGTTGAGCAGCACCAGATGCGCCACGCCCATGCTGGCCACGGTCTGCAGGGTGCGCTTGAGCATCTTCGGCCGCGGCAGGGCGAGCAGCAGGGTGACCGGCAGCTTGGCCGGTGGGTTCTGCTCGAGGCTTTCCACGGCGATTTCCGCCGCCTCGGCGTCGAGGCGCAGGATGCGCCCTTCACCCATCAGCCCACCGAGGCGGCCGACGCGCAGGGCGTCGCCGCTCTCGGCGCGGTGCACCTCGTGCAGGTGCTTCAGGCGCCGGCCGCGCAGCAGGGCGCGGTCCTCGGCGACGAAGTCGCCGTCTTCGAGCAGCAGCAGGTTCACGGCTGCGGCGCCGGCGGCTGGTCGTCGTCGCGGGTGGCCAGCGCGGTGCCGGCGTCGGTTTCGCTCGGCGCTTCCTCGGCCTCGGGCCTGCGCACCATGGCGCCGAAGAACAGGCCGGACTCGAACAGCAGCCACATCGGCACCGCCAGCAGGGTCTGCGAGAACACGTCCGGCGGGGTGAGGAACATGCCGACCACGAAGCAGCCGACGATCACGTAGGGCCGGCTCTTGCGCAGGGTGGCGACGTCGACCAGGCCGACCCAGATCACCAGGAAGGTCGCCACCGGAATCTCGAAGGCCACGCCGAAGGCGAAGAACAGGGTGAGCACGAAGTCGAGGTACTGGCCGATGTCGGTCATCATCGCCACGCCCTCGGGCGTCACGCTGGCGAAGAAGCCGAACATGATCGGGAACACCACGAAGTAGGCGAAGGCCATGCCGGCGTAGAACAGCAGGATGCTGGAGACCAGCAGCGGCACGGCGATGCGCTTCTCGTGCTGGTACAGGCCGGGCGCGATGAAGCCCCAGATCTGGTGGAGGATCACCGGGATGGCGAGGAACAGCGACACCACCAGGGTCAGCTTGAACGGGGTGAGGAACGGCGAGGCCACCCCGGTGGCGATCATGGTCGCGCCTTCCGGCAGGTAGGCGCGCAGCGGCGCGGCGACCAGCGCGTAGATGTCCTGGGCGAAGTAGAACAGTCCGGCGAAGATCACCAGTACCGCGATCACGCAGCGCAGGATGCGGTTGCGCAGCTCGGTGAGGTGGGCGACCAGGGGCATTTCCTGGTCCGGGTGGGGTATCTGGTCGGTCATGTCGGGCGCGGCGGTTCACTGGGGGCCGCCGGCGCGCTGTCGCGGCGGGCGGCGGGAGAGGCGGCATCGCTGCCGGCGCCGGCCGGGATCTGCGCGCCGGCCTGGTGCTCGGGCAGTGCGGCCAGGCGGCTGTGCGCGGCGATGGGCGCGTTGGCCTGCTCGGCGGTCGGCGCCGGAGGCGGGCTGGCGGGCGTCTGGGCCGCCTGCTGCTGGCGCTCGCGCTCGAGGATCTGCTCGTTGTGCAGCTGCAGGCGGATCTCGTCGGCGCCGATCTCGCGCTCCACCTCGGTCTTGATCGCGGCGAAGCTGCGCTTCAGGCGGCCGATCCACAGCCCGGCGGTGCGTGCGGCGCCCGGCAGGCGCTCGGGGCCAAGCACCACCAGGGCCACCAGGGCCACCAGCAGCAGTTCGGAAAAGCCTACGTCGAACATGATTCAGCCAAGCTCCGGCACCCGCGGGTGCGTCAGTCCTTCTTCGCCGGTTCGTCGACCTTGCGCACTTCGCCCTGGATGGTGTGGCCCTTGGGCTCGTCCACCTGCGGCTTGGCGGGTTCTTCCTCGCCGGCGTTCACCGACTTGCGGAAGCCCTTGATCGCTTCGCCGACGTCCGAGCCGAGCGTTTTGAGGCGCTTGGTGCCGAACAGCATGACCACGATGAGCAGGATGATCAGGAGTTGCCAGATGCTGATGCCGCCGAGTCCCATGATGGAATCTCCGAATTGGGTTGGAAGTCAGGATTGCGAGCGGGCGGCCTTCTCGGCGTGCCCGGAGAGGCCGAAGCGGCGGTCCAGCTCGTCGAGTACCGCCTGCGGGTGCTGGCCGAGGGCGGCGAGCATGACCAGGGAGTGGAACCACAGGTCGGCGGTCTCGTAGATCAGGTCGCTGCAGTCGCCGCTGGTGGCGGCGTCCTTGGCGGCGAGGATGGTTTCCACCGATTCCTCGCCGACTTTCTCCAGAATCTTGTTCAGGCCCTTGTGGTACAGGCTGGCCACGTAGGAGCTGTCCGGCGCGGCGCCCTTGCGCGCCTCCAGCACTTCGGCCAGGCGGGCGAGGGTGTCGTTGCTGCTGGCTTCACTCATGGCTGTGGCCCTTGTGTTCGTAGATGGCGTGCGGGTCCTTGAGGACCGCATCGACGGTCTTCCAGGCGCCGTTCTCGTAGACGCGGTAGAAGCAGCTCTCGCGGCCGGTGTGGCAGGCGATGCCGCCGAGCTGCTCGACCTGCAGGACGACGACGTCGGCGTCGCAGTCCAGGCGCAGCTCGTGCAGCTTCTGTACGTGGCCGGACTCCTCGCCCTTGCGCCACAGCTTGCCGCGCGAGCGCGACCAGTAGATGGCGCGGCCCTCGTCGACGGTCAGCTGCAGGGATTCGCGGTTCATCCAGGCCATCATCAGGATGCGTCCGGTCTTGTGGTCCTGGGCAATCGCCGGGACCAGCCCGTCGGCGTTCCAGTGAATTTCGTCCAGCCAGTTGCTCATTGCGTGTTCGCTTGTCCGGGGCGCGCGGGGCGCCGGTTCACAGTTCGGTCAGTTTGCCAGTGCTGCCGCGCGCTGGCTATCGGCGCAGGATCAGGTACAGGCCGCCGGCGAGCATCGCCCAGGCCGGCCAGGTCTGCATGCTCGGTGCCAGACCCTGGCTGGCGGCGCCGAGCAGCAGCACCGCGCCGAGCAGGCGTTCCAGCCAGCGACTGCGCGCCGGGGCGGCGGCCGCGCCGCCCTGGCCCAGGCGATCGAGCGCCTGCCGGGTCTTCTTGGCCAGCTGCGGCACCTGCTCGGCCTGGCTCTGCAGGTTGCGCAGCAGCTGCAGCGGGCTCATGCGCTGGCGCATCCAGCGCTCGAGGAACGGCTTGGCGGTGCTCCACAGGTCGAGATCCGGATACAGCTGGCGGCCGAGGCCCTCGATGTTGAGCAGCGTCTTCTGCAGCAGCACCAGCTGCGGCTGCACCTCCATGTTGAAGCGCCGCGCGGTCTGGAACAGGCGCAGCAGCACCTGGCCGAAGGAGATGTCCTTGAGCGGCTTCTCGAACACCGGCTCGCACACGGTGCGGATCGCCGCCTCGAAGTCGTTGACCGGGGTATCGGCCGGCACCCAGCCGGAGTCGATGTGCAGCTGCGCCACCTTGCGGTAGTCGCGCTTGAAGAAGGCCAGCAGGTTGCGCGCCAGGTAGTCCTGGTCCTCGGCGGTCAGGCTGCCGATGATGCCGCAGTCGATGGCGATGTACTGCGGGTCATGCGGCGTGCGGGTGCTGACGAAGATGTTGCCGGGGTGCATGTCGGCGTGGAAGAAGCTGTCGCGGAACACCTGGGTGAAGAAGATCTCCACGCCGCGTTCGGCCAGCTTCTTCATGTCGGTGTGCTGGTCGCGCAGGGCGGCCAGGTCGGTGACCGGGATGCCGTAGATGCGCTCCATGACCAGCACCTTGGGCCGGCACCAGTCCCAGTACACCTGCGGCACGTAGAGCATGGGCGAGCCGTCGAAGTTGCGCCGCAGCTGGGTGCCGTTGGCCGCCTCGCGCATCAGGTCGAGCTCGTCGAAGATGGTGCGTTCGTAGTCGCTGACCACCTCCACCGGGCGCAGGCGGCGGGCGTCGGCGGAAGCGCGTTCGGCGATCTTGGCCAGCACGAACAGCCAGGCCATGTCCTGGCGGATCACCGGCTCGAGGCCCGGGCGCACCACCTTGACCACCACGTCCTCGCCCGTGCGCAGCTGGGCGGCATGCACCTGGGCCACCGAGGCCGAGGCCAGCGGCTGGCGCTCGAAGCGGCTGAACACCTGGTCGATGCGCGCGCCGAGCTGCTGCTCGATCAGCGCCACCGCCTGCTCGGGCGGGAAGGGCGGCACCTGGTCCTGCAGGCGCGCCAGCTCGTCGGCGATGTCCGGCGGCAGCAGGTCGCGGCGGGTGGACAGCAGCTGGCCGAACTTGATGAACACCGGGCCGAGGTCTTCCAGGCTGCGGCGCAGGCGCTCGCCGCGCGACATCTGGATGGGGGCGCGCGGCAGCCAGCGCCAGGGCATGGCGCGCAGCAGGCTGCGCAGCCACCAGGGCAGCGGCAGGTCGAGCAGCAGCTCGTCGAGCTGGTAGCGCACGGCGGTGCGCTGGATGCGGATCAGGCGGCGCAGGGCGAGCAGCTTCATGCGGTCAGTCGGTTTCCAGGCGGCGGGCAAGGCGCTCGCTGCGCGCCTCGAGACGGTCGAGGGCGAGGGTGAGGTCGTCCAGTTCGGCGAAGCGCGCCTCGGCCTCGCGGCAGCCGACCAGAGGACGGGCCTCCTCGGCCAGCCAGTCGGCCAGATCCAGGCGCAGGCTGGCCAGGGCGTCGCCGCTCCAGGCGGCGGCGCCGTGCAGCGGGCGGGCCAGGGCCACGGCGCCGAGCGGGCCGAGCCACTCGGCCAGCGCGCCTTCCCAGTCCAGTTCGAGATCCTGGAGGATCGCCGCCAGATCGAGCAGGCAGGCGCTGTGGCCGTCCAGCTCGACGTCGGGCGCGTGCAGCACGGCGGTCTTGTCGCGGCGCACGGCCAGCTGCAGCAGGCGGCTGGCCGGAGCGCGCAGGGTGCAGTCGGGGACGGCCTCCCAGTGGCCGGCCAGGCGCAGGCCGTCGCTGCCGGGCAGCAGGTACAGGCGCAGCGCCGGTGCCGTGCAGTCGACGGCGATCACCCGGCCTTCCAGTGCGGCCAGGCGCGGGCCGGCGGTGGCGTCCAGCGCCAGCACGCGGTTGAGGCCGGCCTCGACGCCGGCGAGCAGCGCGAGCGGCAGCATCAGGGCTTGATGCCGCGGTGCAGGGCGACGATGCCGCCGGTCATGTTGTGGTAGGTGACCAGGTCGAAGCCGGCGTCGACCATCATGCCCTTGAGGGTTTCCTGGTCGGGGTGCATGCGGATCGACTCGGCCAGGTAGCGGTAGCTGTCGGCGTCGTTGGTGATCAGCTTGCCGGCCAGCGGCATGAAGGCGAACGAGTAGGCGTCGTAGGCCTTGCCGAGCAGGGCGCTGGACGGCTTGGAGAACTCCAGCACCAGCAGGCGGCCACCGGGCTTGAGCACGCGCAGCATGGAACGCAGGGCGTCCTCCTTGTGGGTGACGTTGCGCAGGCCGAAGGCGATGGTGACCACGTCGAAGTGGTTGTCGGGGAACGGCAGCTTCTCGGCGTCGGCCTGGACGAACCTGACGTTGCCGGCAACGCCGCAGTCGAGCAGCTTGTCGCGGCCGACCTTGAGCATCGAGTCGTTGATGTCGGCCAGCACCACCTCGCCGGTCGGGCCGACCAGGCGCGAGAACTGGCGGGTCAGGTCGCCGGTGCCGCCGGCGATGTCGAGCACGCGGTTGCCCGGACGCACGCCGGACAGCTCGATGGTGAAGCGCTTCCACAGGCGGTGCATGCCGCCGGACAGCACGTCGTTCATCAGGTCGTACTTGGCGGCCACCGAGTGGAACACCTCGGCCACCTTCTGCGCCTTCTGGCTTTCCGGCACGCTCTGGTAACCGAAGTGGGTGGAGGGCTCGGCGGAGTCGGGCTTGCGCGGATCGCTCATGTCGCAGTCACCTGAAAAAATGTGGCGGCCATTCTAATCGCCGCGCCGGGCTTTGTCTTGACGCTGCCTGCCAGGGGCTGTGGCAGTTTGTCTCGGCGCTGCTGGAGTGCGGTGCGCCGTGCGCACCGGGCGGCTATTCAGAGCATCAGCTTGACCACGGATTCGTCGGGGTCGCGCGACCTGCCGGCGGCGGCCAGTGCGGCGAGGTAGTCGGCCCACAGCTGCTCCTGGCGGGTGGCCAGCTGGTACAGGTAGTCCCAGGTGTACAGGCCGCTGTCGTGGCCGTCGTCGAACACCAGCTTGAGGGCGTACTGGCCGGCCGGCTCGGCGCCCCTGAAGCCGACGTTGAGCTTGCCGTACTGCAGGATGGGGTTGCCGTGACCCTGCACCTCGGCCGACGGCGAGTGCACGCGCAGGAACTCGGCGCTCAGGCGGTACTGCTGGTCGCCGAAGTGCAGCTCGAGGGTCTTCGACGCCTTGTGCAGCTTGATGGCGGTGGGGATGGGCATTGCAGCAGGTCTCTGCGGGGTGGTCGTAGGGTGCGCCATGCGCACCGCGGCACGGCATGGTGCGCATGGCGCACCCTACGCCGAGCGGTGGGCACGCGCGTAGCGTTGCCCACCCGGTGTCGGCTTACAGGATATAGCGCGACAGATCCTCGTCCTGCGCCAGTTCGCCGAGGTGGCCGTTGACGTAGGCGGCGTCGATGACGATCGGCCGGCCGCTGTGGTCGGCGGCCAGGTCGCCGGCGCTGAACGACACTTCCTCGAGCAGGCGCTCGAGCAGGGTGTGCAGGCGGCGCGCGCCGATGTTCTCGGTCTTCTCGTTGACCTGCCAGGCGATCTCGGCCAGGCGCTGGATGCCGTCGGCGGCGAAGGCGATGTCCAGGCCCTCGGTCTTCATCAGCGCGCAGTACTGCTCGGTCAGCGAGGCGTGCGGCTCGGTGAGGATGCGCTCGAAGTCCTGCGGGCTCAGCGCCTTGAGCTCGACGCGGATCGGCAGGCGGCCCTGCAGCTCGGGCACCAGGTCGCTGGGCTTGGCCAGGTGGAAGGCGCCGGAGGCGATGAACAGGATGTGGTCGGTCTTGACCATGCCCAGCTTGGTGTTGACCGTGCAGCCCTCGATCAGCGGCAGCAGGTCGCGCTGCACGCCCTCGCGGGACACGTCGGCGCCGCTGACGTTGCCGCGCTTGGCGATCTTGTCGATCTCGTCGATGAACACGATGCCGTGCTGCTCGACCGCCTCGAGGGCGCGGGCCTTGAGTTCCTCCTCGTTGACCAGGCGCGCGGCTTCCTCGTCGCGGACCATCTTCAGCGCTTCGGCGACCTTGAGCTTGCGGGTCTTCTTCTTGCCCTTGGACAGCCCGGAGAACAGGTTCTGCAGCTGGCTGGTCATCTCCTCCATGCCCGGCGGGGTCATGATCTCGACGCCGGCCGGGGTATCGGCCACCTCGATGTCGATCTCCTTGTCGTCCAGCTGGCCTTCGCGCAGGCGCTTGCGGAACAGTTGGCGGGTGCTGGAGTCCTCGCGCGGGGCCGGCTCGTCGCCGAAGCCGCTGCGCGCCGGCGGCAGCAGGGCGTCGAGGATGCGCTCCTCGGCGGCGTCCTCGGCGCGGTAGCGCATCTTCTGCACTTCCTGCTCGCGCAGCATCTTCAGCGCGGCGTCGGCCAGATCGCGGACGATCGACTCGACGTCGCGACCGACGTAGCCGACCTCGGTGAACTTGGTCGCCTCGACCTTGATGAACGGCGCGTTGGCCAGCTTGGCCAGGCGGCGGGCGATCTCGGTCTTGCCGACGCCGGTCGGGCCGATCATCAGGATGTTCTTCGGCGTCACCTCGGCGCGCAGCTCGGCGGGCAGCTGCATGCGCCGCCAGCGGTTGCGCAGGGCGATGGCGACGGCGCGCTTGGCGTCGTCCTGGCCGACGATGTGGCGGTTGAGTTCGTGGACGATCTCGCGGGGCGTCATGGACATGGGTGGGGCTCCGGAAGACGCGCTCACTGGGCGCAGTCTTCTTCCTCGATGGTCAGATTCTGGTTGGTGAACACGCAGATGGAGCCGGCGATGTTCAGCGCGGTCTCGGTGATCTCGCGGGCGGACAGCTCGGTCTTCTGCAGCAGGGCCATGGCCGCTGCCTGGGCGAAGCCGCCGCCGGAGCCCATGGCGATCAGTCCGTGCTCGGGTTCGACCACGTCGCCGTTGCCGGTGATGATCAGCGAGGCATCCTTGTTGGCCACCGCCAGCATGGCTTCCAGGCGGCTCAGCGAACGGTCGGTACGCCAGTCCTTGGCCAGCTCGACGGCGGCGCGGATCAGGTGGCCCTGGTGCTTCTCCAGCTGGCCCTCGAAGCGCTCGAACAGGGTGAAGGCGTCGGCGGTGGCGCCGGCGAAGCCGGCCAGCACCTGGCCGTGGTACAGGCGGCGCACCTTCTTGGCGTTGCCTTTCATCACGGTGTTGCCGAGGGATACCTGGCCGTCGCCGCCCATGACGACTTTGCCGTTGCGGCGGACTGAAACGATGGTGGTCAAGGGAGCGATCTCCTGCAGCTGGACGCGGACGTCCGGGATGCAGGGGGATATGGGGGAGGGCGATGCGCTTTTCAACCGCCCGCCCGACCTTGGTCGAGTGCGGGCGGCGAAAGGCGGATCAGCGGCGCTGCTGCACCACGCTGCCGACGCCATTGGCGCCGAGCTGCTGCTTGGCGCCGTCGGCCTGCTGGCGGTTGCCGAACGGGCCGACCACCACGCGGTGCCAGGTCTTGCCGCCGACCTGACCGGACTCGATGCGCGCATCCTGACCGAGCAGGATCAGCTTGGCGCGGGCGCTTTCCGCCTGGTCGCGGCTGGCGAAGGAGCCGGCCTGCAGGTAGTAGCGGCTGGCGGGCTCCGTGGCCGGCCTGGCGGCGGGCGGCGGCGTCGCGGCGGGCCTGGCGGCCGGGGGCGGACTCTGCACCTGCGCCGGTGCCGCAGCGGGCCGTGCCGGGCTCAGCGCCGCGGTGACCGGGGCCGGCGTCGGTGCGGGGGCGGGCGCCGGCTGCGGCGCGACCACCAGGCGCGGCGGCGGAGTGCGACCCTCCAGCAGCGCCTGGGCGCGGGCGGCCTCGGCGGCCTGGACCTGCTCGGGAGTCGGTTGCTCGCCGGGCAGGGGTGCCGGCGAGGCCTTGGTCAGCTCCTCGTAGAACTCGAACCTGGGGCGCTGCGGCGCCTCTGGCGCAGCCGGCTTGGCGGCGGCCTCCGCCGGCGCACGCCTGGCCTCGTCGCGCTTCGGCTCGAGCTGGGCGAGGAACACCAGGAAGCCGCCGATCGCCGCGCCGCACGCCAGCCAGATCCAGCCGGGTACCGGCTGGCGAGTCGACGGCGGTGGCGTGCGGCTGGCGCCGCGTGGCGCCTCCTTCTTGCTGTCGGACATGGGCTTACATGCGCTCCAGGGTGGTCAGGCCGAGCAGCTCGAGGCCCTGCTTGAGGGTACGGCCGGTCAGCGCGGCCAGGCGCAGGCGGCTCTGCTGCACCGCCGGGTCCTCGGCGGCGAGGATCGGGCAGTTCTCGTAGAAGCTGGAGAACAGCCCGGCCAGTTCGTACAGGTAGCTGCACAGGACGTGCGGCACACCCTTGGCGCCGACGCTGTTGAGCACCTCGCCGAACTGCGCCAGCTTGGCAGCCAGCGCCTGCTCCTGCTCGGCCTGCAGGTCGATCTGCCCGCCGATCTCGTCGATGCCCTTGCCCAGCTTGCGGAAGATGCTGGCGACGCGGGTGTAGGCGTACAGCAGGTAGGGCGCGGTGTTGCCCTCGAAGCTGAGCATCAGCTCGAAGTTGAAGCTGTAGTCGCTGGTGCGGTGCTTGGACAGGTCGGCGTACTTGACCGCGCCGATGCCGACGGCCTGGGCGATTCCTCGCAGCTCGGCCTCGTCCAGCTCGGGGTTCTTGGCCTTGACCAGGGCGTAGGCGCGCTGCTCGGCCTCGTCGAGCAGGTCGATCAGCTTGACGGTGCCGCCGTCGCGGGTCTTGAACGGGCGGCCGTCGGCGCCGTTCATGGTGCCGAAGCCCATGTGCTCGAGGTCCATGCCCGCGTGGACGAAGCCGGCGCGGCGCGCGACCTCGAAGGCCATCTGGAAGTGCAGGGCCTGGCGCTGGTCGACGAAGTACAGGGCGCGGTCGGCCTTGAGGGTCTGGCTGCGGTAGCGCATGGCGGCCAGGTCGGTGGTGGCGTACAGGTAGCCGCCGCCGGCCTTCTGCACGATCACCGGCAGCGGGTTGCCTTCGGCGTTCCTGAACTCGTCCATGAACACGCACTGCGCGCCGTCGCTCTCGGTCAGCAGGCCCTTGGCCTGCAGCTCGGCGACGATGGTCGGCAGGTCGGCGTTGTAGGCGCTCTCGCCGCGCACGTCGGCCGGGCTCAGCTTGACGCCGAGGCGGTCGTAGACGGCCTGGCAGTGCGACAGCGACACGTCGTTGAAACGCTGCCACAGGCGCAGGCACTCGGCATCGCCGGCCTGCAGCCTGACCACCAGGGCGCGGGCGCGGTCGGCGAACTCGGCGCTGTCGTCGAAGCGCTTCTTGGCCGCGCGGTAGAACTGTTCGAGGTCGGCCAGCTCGCTCTCGGCGGCGGCCGGGTTCTCCTCGAGGTAGGCCAGCAGCATGCCGAACTGGGTGCCCCAGTCGCCGACGTGGTTCTGGCGGATGACGGTATCGCCGAGGAACTCCAGCACGCGGGCCACGGCGTCGCCGATGATGGTCGAGCGCAGGTGGCCGACGTGCATCTCCTTGGCCAGGTTCGGCGAGGACAGGTCGACCACCACGCGCTGGGCGGCGCCGCTCTTGCGCACGCCGAGCTGCGCGTCGGCCAGCGCGGCCTCCAGGCGCTCGGCCAGGGCGGCGCTGTTCTGGAAGAAGTTGAGGAAGCCGGGACCGGCGATCTCCACCTTGCTGATGGCGGCATCGGCCGGCAGCGCGGCGATCAGCTTCTCGGCCAGCTCGCGCGGTTTCATCCCGGCCGGCTTGGCCAGCATCATGGCGATGTTGCTGGCGAAGTCGCCGTGGGTCTTGTCCCGGGTGTTCTCCACCTGGATCGCCGGGGTCAGTCCCTCCGGCAGCACGCCTTCGGCGGTCAGGCGGGTCAGGGCTTGCTGGATCAGGTGGCGAATGCTGTCTTTCATCGGTGTGCTCTTCAGGCCGGGTGCGTGGGCGCCGGGGCGCTGCTCGAAAACCGTACATTATCCGTAGCCCGTCGGGGCTTGCCAACCGCCACCGGATCAGAACAGGTCGATCGGATCGACGTCCAGCGACCAGCGTACCTGGCGGTTGCCCGGCAGGCTCTCAAGGTCGAGCAGCCAGGGGCCGAGCAGGCGGTGCAGGGCGGCGCGGCCGGGGGCCTGCAGCAGCAGCTGGGCGCGGTGGCGGCCGGCGCGGCGCTCCATCGGCGCCGGCACCGGGCCGAGCACCTGCACGGCGGTCTCGCCGCTGGCCGCCAGGCGCTGCTCGGCCAGACTGGCGGCCTGGTCGAGGAAGGCCTCGGCCTGCGCCATCTGGTGGGCGTCGGCGCGCAGCAGGGCCAGGTGGCTGAACGGCGGCAGGCCGGCGGCGCGGCGTTCGCTGAGCGCCTGGGCGGCGAAGGCGAAGTAGCCCTGCTCGGTGAGCTGCACCAGCAGCGGGTGGTCGGCCAGGTGGGTCTGGATCAGCACCCGCCCGGGTGCCTCGGCGCGGCCGGCGCGGCCGGCGACCTGGACGATCAGCTGGGCCATGCGCTCGCTGGCGCGGAAATCCGCGCTGAACAGGCCGCCGTCGGCGTCGAGGATGGCCACCAGGGTGACCCGCGGGAAGTGGTGGCCCTTGGCGAGCATCTGGGTGCCGACCAGGATGCACGGCTCGCCGCGCTGGATGGTGGCGAACAGCTGCTCCATGGCGCCCTTGCGCGCGGTGCTGTCGCGGTCGACGCGCAGTATCGGGTAGTCGGGGAACAGGATGCGCAGACGCTCCTCGCTGCGTTCGGTGCCGACGCCGACCGGGCGCAGGTCGACGTGCTGGCACTGCGGGCAGGCGGCTGGCGGCTTCTCGCGGTGGTCGCAGTGGTGGCAGCGCAGCTCGCCGGAGCGCTGGTGCAGGGTCAGGCGCGCGTCGCAGCGCGGGCACTTGGCCATCCAGCCGCAGTCGTGGCACAGCAGGGTGGGGGCGAAGCCGCGGCGGTTGAGGAACACCAGCACCTGCTGGCCGGCGGCCAGGGTCTCGCCGATCAGCCGCTGCAGCGGCGGCGAGAGGCCGCTGTCCAGCGGCCGGCTGCGCACGTCGAGGCGCTCGAAGCGCGGCTGGCGGGCGCCGCCGGCGCGCTGGTTCAGGCGCAGCAGGGCGTAGCGCCCCTGCTCGGCGTTGTGCAGGCTTTCCAGCGACGGCGTGGCCGAGCCGAGCAGCAGCGGCACCCGCTCCAGGCGCGCGCGCATCACTGCCAGGTCGCGGGCGTGGTAGCGCAGACCTTCCTGCTGTTTATAGGAGGCGTCGTGCTCTTCGTCGACGATGATCAGCCCCGGCGACCTGAGCGGGGTGAACAGCGCCGAGCGGGTGCCGATGACGATCTGCGCGTGGCCCTCGCGGGCAGCCTGCCAGGCTTCCAGGCGCTCGCGGTCGGTCAGTCCCGAGTGCAGCAGGGCGATCCGCGCGTTGAAGCGGCGGGCGAAGCGCTCGAGGGTCTGCGGGCCGAGGTTGATCTCCGGGATCAGCACCAGCGCCTGCTTGCCGGCCTCCAGCGTCTCGCGGATCAGCTGCAGGTAGACCTCGGTCTTGCCGCTGCCGGTGACCCCGGCCAGCAGGCAGGGGTGGAAGCGTCCTGCGCCTGCGCGCACCGCCTCGAAGGCGCTGCGCTGCTCGGCGTTGAGCGCCAGCTCCGGCTGCAGCAGCCAGGCGCCGTGGTGCTCGGGAATGCTCGGGCGGCGGCGGATCACCTCGACCAGGCCCTTGTCGTGCAGCAGCTTGAGGCTGTCGCGCGACAGCTGGAACTGCTCCAGCAGGTTCTGGTTGATGCCGTGCTGATGCTGGGCCAGGGTCGCCAGCGCCTGACGCTGGCGCGGCGCGCGGGCCAGACGCGGGTCGTCGAGACGGGCGCCGGCCGCGGCCTGCCAGATGCGTTCCTCGCCGCGCTCGGCCGATTCGCCCTGGCGCAGCAGGTTGGGCAGCGCCCAGCTGAAGGTGTCGCCGAGGCTGTGCTGGTAGTAGCTGGCGGTCCAGCGGCACAGCTCGAGCAGCGCCGGCGGCAGCACCGGGCGGCGGTCGAGCAGGGCGACGGCTGCGCGCAGGCGTTCCTCCGGCACCTCGCTGTGGGCGACTTTCTCAACCAGTACGCCGACCAGCTCGCGGCGGCCGAACGGCACGCGCAGGCGTACGCCGGGCACGAGCAGGGTCGGGTCGCAATCGGTGGGCGCGCGGTAGTCGAACAGGCGGCGCAGCGGCGAGGGCAGGGCGAGGCGCAGGATGGGCAGGGTCACGCAGGGGCTCCGCAGGCGAAGGCCGGCGATCTTAGCACGCAGGCACTGCGCCGCCGTGACGGCCGGATGCTTGCATCGGATAGGGCGTCTGTTATCATGCCGCCCTATTTTTCCGGGTGGCCTGGCTGCCCCGGTGAATTACCTCGTGCGGTGCCCGGCATGGTGTCGGGTGGCGGCACACCACCCCTGAGGATCCATAGATGAAACCGGAAATCCATCCCGCGTACGAAGAAGTCACCGCGACCTGCAGCTGCGGCAACGTGGTCAAGACCCGTTCCACCCTGTGCAAGGACCTGAGCCTCGACGTCTGCTCCGAGTGCCACCCGTTCTACACCGGCAAGCAGAAGGTGCTGGACACCGGCGGCCGCATCGACCGCTTCAAGCAGCGTTTCGCCGGCTTCGGTTCCACCAAGAAGTAAGCGATGCGCAGCGGGGCTCGCCAGGCGTTTCCCGCAGCCACCAAAAAGGCGTCCCTCTGGGGCGCCTTTTTTGTTTGTGCCGCTTTTGTCCTGGCGCCGCCCGGCGCCCGGGCCGATGGCTGCCGGGCGCCGGGGCCGCTGCGCGAGGCGTCGGTGGTGCGGGTGGTGGACGGCGATACCCTGCGCCTGGGCGATGGCCGCAGCGTGCGCCTGATCGGCCTCAACGCACCGGAGCGGGGCCGCGATGGCCGCCCACCCGAGCCGTTCGCCGAGGCGGCGACCCGTCATCTCGAGCGTCTGGTTGCCGCCAGCGGTGGGCAGGTTGCCTTGGTCTCCGGCGTGCAGGGGCGCGATCGCTACGGCCGTCTCCTGGCGCATGCCTTCGGTCGTGACGGGCGCAACTGGGAGGCACAGCAGCTCGCCGCCGGTCTCGGCTTCGCCGTGGCGCTGGCGCCGAACACCGCGCTGGCGCAGTGCCAGTTCGCCGCCGAGGCGGGAGCCCGTGCGGGCGGCCGGGGAGTGTGGCGGCGCAGTCCGCTGATCGAGGCGGCGCAGCTGCGCCGCGCCGGCTTTGCCCTGGTGCGCGGGCGGGTGGAGCGGATCGAGCGCAACCGCGGCGGAGTCTGGCTGGAGCTGGAGGGCGACCTGGTGCTGCAGGTTGCCCCGAGCGTGCTGGCGCAGTTCGACGAGCGCGCCCTGCGGAAGCTGCGGGGACAGATGGTCGAGGCGCGTGGCTGGGTGATCGAGCGCCGCCGGCGCGGCTCATCCGGGCAGGGGCAGGCGCGCTGGCTGTTGCCGCTCACCCATCCGGCGATGCTCGAGCGGCGCTGAAAAGGTGGGCCCGGGCAGCGCCGGGGCGGGCCGGCGAGGTGGCTGCGGGGCTGGCCGAAAGTGGCCCTTGACAGGCGGCTTCGAGGCTCTGCGGTGATGCTCTTGTGGGGCTTCGCGCTCTTGCCGTATGCTCGGGATCCCTGTCTGTACCTACATAACTATAGAAAGCGGAAGCACCAACATGTCTGATTTGAAAACCGCCGCGCTCGAGTACCATGCCCAGCCCCGCCCCGGCAAGCTGAGCGTCGAGCTGACCAAGCCCACGGCTACCGCGCGCGACCTGTCCCTTGCCTACAGCCCCGGCGTCGCCGAGCCGGTGCGCGAGATCGCCCGCGACCCCGAGCTGGCGTTCAAGTACACCGGCAAGGGCAATCTGGTGGCGGTGATTTCCGACGGTACCGCGATCCTCGGTCTGGGCGATCTCGGTCCGCTGGCCTCCAAGCCGGTGATGGAAGGCAAGGGCGTGCTGTTCAAGCGTTTCGCCGGTGTCGACGTGTTCGACATCGAGGTGGACGCCGAAAGCCCGCAGGCCTTCATCGATACCGTCAAGCGCATTTCCATCACCTTCGGCGGCATCAACCTCGAGGACATCAAGGCGCCCGAGTGCTTCGAGATCGAGCGCGCGCTGATCGAGCAGTGCGACATCCCGGTGTTCCACGACGACCAGCACGGCACCGCCATCGTCACCGCCGCCGGCATGCTCAATGCCCTGGAGATCGTCGGCAAGAAGCTGGAAGACGCGAAGATCGTCTGCCTCGGCGCCGGCGCCGCGGCCACCGCCTGCATGAAGCTGCTGGTCGCCATCGGTGCGAAGATCGAGAACATCTACATGATCGACCGCAAGGGCGTGATCCACGCCGGTCGCGACGATCTGAACCAGTACAAGGCGGTGTTCGCCCACGAGACCGACAAGCGCACCCTGTCCGACGCGATGGAGGGTGCCGACGTGTTCGTCGGCCTGTCCGGGGCCAACCTGCTGCCGCCGGAAGACCTGGCGCGCATGGCGCCCAATCCGATCGTGTTCGCCTGCTCCAACCCGGATCCGGAGATCAAGCCGGAGCTGGCCCGCGAGGTACGCCCGGACGTGATCATGGCCACCGGCCGTTCCGACTACCCGAACCAGGTCAACAACGTGCTCGGTTTCCCGTTCATCTTCCGCGGTGCCCTCGACGTGCGCGCCACCCGCATCAACGAAGAGATGAAAATCGCCGCGGTCAACGCCATCCGCGAGCTGGCCAAGCTGCCGGTGCCGCAGGAAGTGTGTGCAGCCTACGGTGTCGACTGCCTGGAGTTCGGTCGCGAGTACATCATTCCCAAGCCGATGGATCAGCGCCTGATCCAGCTGGTGCCGGATGCGGTGGCCAAGGCGGCCATCGAGACCGGCGTGGCGCGCCTGGGCTATCCGGCGCACTATCCGCTGAAGTCGGTGGATGACGTGTTCGGCGCCTGATCGATCGGCAAGCCAGAAAAAACCCGCCATTCGGCGGGTTTTTTCATGTCCGGGCGGGTCAGAACAGGTCGATGGGCACTGCAGCCGGCTCGCTGCCGAACTGGTCCCGGAAGCCGTCGCTGCTGACTTCCTGCGCCGGCTGCGGCGGTGCGTCCTTGTTGAACAGCTCGAAGAAGGCGCCGCTGGCCCCCGCGGCGGCGGCGCGACCGGTGCTCGGGTCGATGCGCAGGCGCAGCAGGCCCTCCGGTTCCGGCGGCAGGTGCATCGGGCGGTCCTTGAGGGCAACGTCCATGTAGCGGATCCAGATCGGCAGGGCCACGGTGCCGCCGTATTCGTGGCGGCCGAGGCTCTGCGGCTGGTCGAAGCCGGCCCAGGCGGTGGTGACGAAGTCGCCGTTGTAGCCGGCGAACCAGGAGTCCTTCTGCTCGTTGGTGGTGCCGGTCTTGCCGGCCAGGTCGCTGCGCCCCAGGCTCAGGGCGCGACGGCCGGTACCGCGATTTATCACGTCCTGCAGCATGCTGGTCATGATGTATGCGGTGCGTGCATCGATCGCCCGCTGGGCCTGCTGGGCGGGCGCCGCCTGCTGCGGGCTGTCGGTGGTGGGCGCAGCGTCGCTGGCCATCACCGGCGCCGGCTCCTGCGCGCCCGGTACCCGCGGCGGGTTGGCCTGGTACAGGGTCTTGCCGTCGCGGTCGTCGATGCGGGTGATCAGGTAGGGCTGCACCCGGTAGCCGCCATTGGCGAATACCGCGTAGCCGGTGGTCACCTCGAGGGGAGTGAGGTTGGCGGTGCCGAGGGCCAGGGAGAAGTTGCGCGGCAACTCCTCCGGGGGCAGGCCGAAGCGCTTGCCGTAGTCGAGGGCGTAGTCGATGCCGATTTCCTGCAGCAGGCGGATCGACACCAGGTTGCGCGACCTGAACAGGGCCTCGCGCATGCGGATCGGGCCGAGGAAGGTATTGTTGTCGTTCTTCGGACGCCAGACTTCGCCGCTGTAGGGGTCGACGAACTCGATGGGGGCGTCGTTGATCAGGCTGGCGGCGGTGAAACCCTTGTCCAGGGCGGCGCTGTAGACGAACGGCTTGAAGCTCGAGCCGGGCTGACGCTTGGCCTGGGTGGCGCGGTTGTAGTTGCTCTGCTCGAAGGCGAAGCCGCCGATCAGTGCGCGGATCGCACCATCGGCCGGGTCCAGGGAGACCAGCGCGCCCTGGGCCTGCGGCAGCTGGACGAAGCGCAGGGTGCCGTCGGCCTGGCGCTGCACGCGGATCAGGTCGCCCTTCTGCACCACGTCGGCCGGTTTGCTCGGCTGGCGGCCCAGGCTGTTGTTGCCGAGGTGCGGGCGTGCCCAGCGCATGGTGTCCCAGGCCACTGCTTCCTCGCTGCCGCCGCGGGTCAGGACGCGGATGCCGTCGCTGCCGATGGCGCTGACGATCGCCGGCTCCAGGCCGCCGAGAGTGCGCTGTTCGGCCAGTCTGCCCAGCCAGCCTGCCGCGTCGAGCTGTGGCAGGCGTTGCTCCGGGCCGCGGTAGCCGTGACGCTGGTCGTACTCGATCAGGCCGTCGCGCAGGGCCTGGTTGGCCGCGCTCTGCAGTCTGCTGCTGACGGTGGTGTGGACACGATAGCCTTCGGTATAGGCGTCGCTGCCGAAGCGACCGATGATTTCCGCGCGGGCCATCTCCGCCACGTAAGGGGCCTCCAGCTCCGGCGGGCTGGCAGCCTGCTGGCGCACTTCGACGGGTTCGGCCAGTGCGCTCTGATAACGCTGCAGGTCGATCTTGCCCAGCTCGTGCATGCGCGAGAGGATCCAGTCGCGGCGGATCTTGGCGCGCTCGGGGTTGACCACCGGGTTGTAGCGCGAGGGAGCCTTGGGCAGGCCGGCGATCATCGCCAGCTGGGCCAGCGACAGCTCGCCGATCGGCTTGCCGTAGTAGATCTGTGCCGCCGCCTCGATGCCGTAGGCGCGGTTGCCAAGATAGATCTTGTTGACGTAGAGCTCGAGGATCTCGTTCTTGCCGAGCGCCCGCTCGATCTGCAGGGCCAGGAGTATCTCGTTGATTTTCCTCGAGAAACTTCTCTCGTTGGAGAGGAAGAAGTTCTTCGCCACCTGCATGGTGATGGTGCTGCCGCCGGTCTGGATCTGCCCGCTCTTCAGCAATTGCGCCGCGGCACGCATCAGGCTCTTGACGTCGATGCCATGATGGCGGGCGAAATTGTCATCCTCTGCCGCCAGCAGGGCATCGATGAAGTCCTGGGGGATGTCGGCGAAGGCGATGGGGCTGCGGCGCATCTCGCCGAATTCGGCGATCAGCTTGGCGTCGGCGCTGTAGACGCGCAGCGGCACCTGCATGCGCACGTTGCGCAGCGTTTCGACGGAGGGCAGGCCCGGGCTGAGATAGAGGAAGGTGCCGCTGAAGCCGAGCAGCAATGCGCTGAGCAGGGCGACACAGGTCCACGACAGAAGCTTCAACAGACGCATTGGGAATCTGGCTTGTCCGGGGGGAAAGGCGGTGACTGGGCGGCAGGGAAAAGGCAAAAGCTGTTCACATTATAAGTGTTTTTTCCCCGAGGTAGCCATTTACCCCTCTGTCAAGTGGGGGTGTTTAATGCTGAAATACGCGAACCGTCCGTAACCATCGGATGCTGATAGGAAATTGGCCGTGCTAGGGCTCTTCAACAAGACCGCGAATACGCTATTGGGGATCGACATCAGCTCCACCTCGGTAAAGCTGCTGGAGCTGAGCCGCTCGGGGGGGCGCTACAAGGTTGAGGCCTACGCGGTCGAGCCGTTGCCGCCGAATGCCGTCGTCGAGAAGAACATCGCCGAGATCGAGGGTGTCGGTCAGGCGCTGAGCCGCGTGCTGGTCAAGGCCCGCACCGGGGTCAAGAACGCGGCCGTGGCCGTGGCTGGCTCGGCGGTGATCACCAAGAGCATCGAGATGGACGCCGGGCTGTCCGAGGACGAGCTGGAGAACCAGCTGAAGATCGAGGCCGACCAGTACATCCCCTATCCCCTCGAGGAGGTGGCCATCGACTTCGAGGTCCAGGGCCCGGCGCCACGCAACCCCGAGCGTGTCGAGGTGCTGCTGGCGGCCTGCCGCCGGGAGAACGTCGAGGTGCGCGAGGCCGCCCTGGCTCTCGCCGGCCTGACCCCTCGGGTAGTCGATGTCGAGGCCTATGCGCTGGAGCGCGCCTACTCGCTGCTTGAGCCGCGCCTGGCGGGCGAGCGCGACGAGCTGACCGTGGCAGTGGTGGACGTCGGTGCGACCATGACCACCCTCAGCGTGCTGCACAACGGCAAGACCATCTACATCCGCGAGCAGCTGTTCGGCGGCAAGCAGCTGACCGAGGAGATCCAGCGCCGCTACGGGCTGTCCTTCGAGGAGGCCGGTCTGGCCAAGAAACAGGGTGGCCTGCCGGACGACTACGACAGCGAAGTGCTGCTGCCCTTCAAGGAGGCCGTGGTGCAGCAGGTGTCGCGCTCGCTGCAGTTCTTCTTCGCCGCCGGCCAGTACAGCGACGTCGACTGCATCCTGCTGGCCGGCGGTACGGCGTCCCTGCCGGATCTCGACCGGTTGATCCAGCAGAAGATCGGCACCCCCTGCGTGGTGGCCAACCCCTTCGCCGACATGGCGCTGGGCAGCAAGGTGAATGCCGCGGCGCTGGCCAGCGATGCGCCGGCGCTGATGATCGCCTGCGGCCTGGCGATGAGGAGTTTCGACTGATGGCCAGAATCAACCTTCTTCCCTGGCGCGAGCAGCGCCGCGAGGAGCGCAAGCAGCGTTTCCTGGTGGCGCTCGGAGCTGTGCTGGTGGGTGGTGCTGCGCTGGTGTTCGCTGGCGACCGCTACCTGAACATGGCCATCGAGCAGCAGAACGCACGCAACGACTTCGTGCGCAAGGAAATCGCCGTGCTGGATGGGCGGATCAAGGAGATCAGCGAGTTGCGGCAGCGCCGTCAGCAGTTGCTGGAGCGGATGAAGATCATCCAGGACCTGCAGGGTAATCGGCCCATCATCGGCCGGATCTTCGATCAACTGGTGCGTACCCTGCCCGATGGCGTGCACTTCACCGAACTGAAGATGACCGGCAAGAACATCGCCATCGGCGGCGCCGCCGAGTCCAACAATCGCGTGTCCACCCTGATGCGCAACCTGGATGCCTCCGAGTGGCTGGAGGCGCCCAACCTGACCGAGGTCAAGGCGGTGACCGCCGGCGCCGTGGACCAGGCCAACGTGTTCAAGCTGAGCGTGCAGCAGACCCAGCCCGAGAATGTTGACAAGTCCGTCGCCCAGCGAGGAGGTGCCAAGCAATGAGTCTGGCTGAATCCCTGGAAAGCCTGCGCAAGGTCAACTTCAACGAACTCGATGTCAACAATCTGGGGTCCTGGCCGGGGCCGGTTAAGGTCATCGCCGGCATCCTGCTTTTCGTGGTGGTACTGGCGCTGGGCTACAACTTCCATCTCATGGATCTGCAGGCGCAGCTCGACCAGCAGCGCAGCGAGGAGGAGCTTCTCAAGGAGCAGTTCGCCACCAAGGCCTTCCAGGCCGCCAACCTGGACGCCTACCGCCAGCAGATGGTGGAGATGGAGCAGTCCTTCGGTGCGCTGCTGCGGCAGTTGCCCAGCGATACCGAGGTGCCCGGCCTGCTCGAGGACATCACCCGCACCGGCCTTGGCAGCGGCCTGGAGTTCGAGGAGATCAAGCTGCTGCCGGAAGTCACCCAGCAGTTCTACATCGAGCTGCCGATCCAGATTCGTGTGGTCGGCGGTTACCACGATCTGGCCTCTTTCGTCAGTGGTGCCGCCAGTCTGCCGCGGATCGTCACCCTGCACGACTTCGAGATCAAGCCGCAGGGGGAGGTGGGCGATGCGAAACTGGCAATGAGCATCCTGGCCAAGACCTACCGTTACAACGACAAGGGGCTGAAATGATGAACGGCTCCCGCCTGATTATCGGCAGCCTGCTGCTGCTCAGTCTCACCGCCTGCGAGTCCTCGGGAGACTTCGCAGACCTGCAGGCCTACATGAACGAGGTGCGCGGACGTCCCAGGGGGGAAATCGAGCCGCTGCCCAAGTTCCAGCCCTACGAGGCCTTCACCTACAGTGCCGCGGCGATGCGCAGTCCGTTCCAGCCGCCGGTCAGGGTCGACCTGCAGAAGCGCCAGAAGGGCTCGGTGGAAATCAAGCCCGACGAGACACGGCCCAAGCAGTTCCTCGAGGGTTTCAACATTGAGGTGTTCCAGATGGTCGGCCTGCTGGCCAATGACAACGGCCGCTTCGCCCTGGTCAACGGTGCCGGCGGAGTGCACCGGGTCAAGGTCGGCGACTACCTAGGGCGCAACCACGGTCGCATCGTGACGATCGCCGACGAGCGCATCGAGGTCGTCGAAATTGTTCCGGACGGCGAGGGGGGCTGGCTCGAGCGGCCGCGCACCCTGACCCTCAAAGAGCGTTCCTGAGGGGGCTTCCACGCATGCACAATCCAATTCGGTCTGCACAACGGATTCAGACAATGAACACTTGCATTTCGCGCTTCAGCCTGTCGCTGCTGGCGGCGCTGCTTTCGCAGGCGGCCCTGGCCGCCAACCTGCAGGGGCTCGATGTGGCGGCCCTGCCCGGGGACCGGGTCGAGCTGAAACTGGCCTTCGACGAGCCGGTGGCCGCCCCGCGTGGTTACACCATCGACCAGCCGGCGCGCATAGCCCTGGACCTGCCGGGAGTCAGCAACAGGCTTGGCTCGCGCAATCGCGAACTGGGCGTCGGTAATGCTCGCAGTGTGACTGTGGTCGAGGCCAAGGATCGTACCCGGCTGATCATCAACCTCAGCACCCAGGCTCCATACAGCACGCGTGTCGAGGGCAATAACCTGTTCGTCGTGGTTGGCGGCTCGGCGGCGGCCGCCGCCGGCAGCGTCAGTGCGGTTCCGGCGCCTGCGGCAGCCCGGCCGCTGGCCCAGGCTTCTCAGCCGTTCGTGCCGGCCGGCAAGGCGATCCGCAACATCGATTTCCAGCGCGGCGAGCAGGGTGAAGGCAATGTCGTCATCGACCTGTCCGAGGCTGGGATCGCACCCGATATCCAGGAGAGTGGCGGCAGGATCCGCCTCGAGTTTCCGCGCACCCAGTTGCCCGAGCAATTGCGTGCGCGCCTGGATGTGAAGGATTTCGCCACCCCGGTGCAGTTCGTCAACGCCTCCGTCAGCGGCGACAAGGCCACCATCGTCATCGAGCCGAGCGGCCATTACGACTACCTCGCCTACCAGACCGACAACCGGCTGACCATCAGCGTCAAGCCGCTGACTCAGGCGGACGTGGAGAAGCGCAAGGGCGAGCGCTTCGCCTATACCGGCGAGAAACTGTCGCTGAACTTCCAGGATATCGACGTGCGCTCGGTGCTGCAGTTGATCGCCGATTTCACCGACCTCAACCTGGTGGCCAGCGACACCGTGCAGGGCAACATCACCCTGCGTCTGCAGAACGTACCCTGGGATCAGGCGCTGGATCTGGTGCTGAAGACCAAGGGCCTGGACAAGCGCAAGATCGGCAACGTGCTGCTGGTGGCGCCGGCCGACGAGATTGCCGCCCGCGAGCGCCAGGAGTTGGAGGCGCAGAAGCAGATCGCTGAGCTGGCACCGCTGCGCCGGGAGTTGATTCAGGTCAACTATGCCAAGGCCTCCGATATCGCCACGCTCTTCCAGTCAGTCACCAGTGGCGAGGAGCAGGGCAAGGAACGTGGGTCGGTTACTGTAGATGACCGCACCAATAGCATCATCGCCTACCAAACCCAGGACAAGCTCGATGAGCTGCGTCGCATCGTTGCCCAGTTGGATATCCCGGTGCGCCAGGTGATGATCGAAGCGCGCATCGTGGAGGCCAATGTCGATTACGACAAGAGCCTCGGTGTCCGTTGGGGCGGCAACCTTTGGAAGGCTAACGATACCAAGTGGCGTGCCTGGGGTAAGGATGGCAACCTGGGAGTGGAGGATGGCGATGAGGGGCAGGTGGGACGGTTTCCCGGTACCCCCACGGTGCCAGTCAACAGCCCCTTCGTCGATTTGGGCGCGGCCGGAGCTACTTCGGGCTTCGGTCTGGGCTTCATCACCGACAACGTGATCCTCGATTTGCAGCTGACTGCCATGGAGGCGAGTGGTAATGGCGAGATTGTGTCCCAGCCCAAGGTGGTCACGTCCGACAAGGAAACCGCGAAGATTCTGAAGGGCTCGGAAGTGCCTTACCAGGAGGCCAGCTCCAGCGGTGCTACCAGCACTTCGTTCAAGGAGGCTGCGCTGGCCCTGGAGGTGACCCCGCAGATTACGCCGGACAACCGTGTCATGCTCGAGGTGAAAGTCACCAAGGATGAGCCTGACTTTGGTCGTGCCATCGGTGGCGTGCCTCCGATCAACAAGAATGAGGTCAATGCCAAAGTTCTGGTCAATGATGGTGAAACCATCGTGATCGGTGGTGTTTACTCCAATTCGCAAGGTAAATCAGTCGAGAAAGTGCCGTTCCTCGGAGATCTGCCATTCCTTGGTCGGCTGTTCCGCCGTGATCTGGTAAGCGACAGCAAATCCGAGCTGCTGATCTTCCTCACCCCGCGTATCATGGACACCCAGGCAATTTCGGTGAGTCGTTGATACGTGCGCAATGTGATACTCGTGGGCCCGATGGGGGCTGGCAAGAGCACCATCGGGCGTCTTCTGGCCAAGGAGCTGCACCTGCCGTTCAAGGATTCCGACAAGGAAATCGAGGTGCGCACCGGTGCGGACATCCCGTGGATCTTCGATGTCGAAGGCGAGCAGGGTTTCCGCGAGCGCGAGCAGGCGGTGATTGCCGACCTCTGTCATGAGGATGGCCTGGTGCTGGCCACCGGCGGCGGCGCGGTGTTGCGCCCGGCCAATCGCGAAGCGCTGCGCGCCGGTGGACGGGTGGTCTACCTGCACACCTCAGTGGAGCAGCAGCTGGAGCGCACTGCGCGGGATCGCAATCGCCCGCTGTTGCGCACGGCCAATCCCGGCCAGGTGCTGCGTGAGTTGATGGCGCTCCGCGACCCCCTCTATCGCGAGATTGCCGACGTGATCATCGAGACCGACCAGCGACCGCCGCGCCTGGTGGTGCAGGAAGTGCTGGGCCGTCTGGAACAGTTGCTCCCTCGTTGAGCGCTGGTGGTCGGCGTCTACGACCAAGGCGCAAGTCCGCTCCGAATGGGGGGCGAACTGCGCTATCCTAGTGGTCTTTTTCCATGAGCGGGGGCCACATGCGGACTCTTCACGTCGATCTCGGCGAGCGCAGCTATCCCATCTTCATCGGCGCTGGTCTGCTCGACCGGCGCGACTGCTTCACTCCCTACATTGCCGGCCGCCAGGTGGCGATCGTCACCAACCAGACGGTGGCGCCGCTGTATCTGCAGCGCCTGCTGGACACCCTGCAGGGCTACCAGGTGACGCCCATCGTCCTGCCCGACGGCGAGGCGTTCAAGAACTGGGAAACCCTGCAGCTGATCTTCGACGGTCTGCTCGAGGCGCGCCACGACCGGCGCACCACCCTGATCGCCCTCGGTGGCGGAGTGATCGGCGACATGGCCGGTTTCGCCGCCGCCTGCTACCAGCGTGGTGTCGATTTCATCCAGGTGCCGACCACCCTGCTGTCGCAGGTGGACTCCTCGGTGGGTGGCAAGACCGGTATCAACCACCCGCTGGGCAAGAACATGATCGGCGCCTTCTACCAGCCGAAGGCAGTGGTGATCGATACGGCGACCCTGGGAACCCTGCCGGCGCGCGAACTGTCGGCCGGCCTCGCCGAGGTGATCAAGTACGGGCTGATCTGCGATGAGCCGTTCCTTGCCTGGCTGGAACTGCACATCGATGCGCTGCGCGCGCTGGACGCCGAGGCGGTCAGCGAGGCGGTCGAGCGCTCCTGCGCGGCCAAGGCGCGGGTGGTGAATGCCGACGAGCGTGAGTCCGGCGTGCGCGCCACTCTCAACCTCGGCCACACCTTCGGCCATGCCATCGAGACCGAGATGGGTTACGGGGTCTGGCTGCATGGCGAGGCGGTGGCGGCCGGCACGGTGATGGCGCTGGAAATGTCCTGCCGTCTTGGCTGGATCGATGCCGCGGCTCGCGATCGCGGTATCCGCCTGCTGGCGCGCGCCGGTCTGCCGCTGGTGCCCCCGGCGGAAATGGGGCCGGAGGAATTCCTGCGCCACATGGCGGTCGACAAGAAGGTTCTCGATGGCCAGTTGCGTCTGGTGCTGCTGCGCCAGCTCGGCGATGCCGTGGTCACCGCGGACTACCCCCGCGAGGTTCTCGAGGCGACGTTGCGTACGGACTACGCTGCGCTGGTCCGTCAAGCATGAAGTGAGCTGATGGCCCCGGCGTTCGCGCCGGGGCTTTTTGTGCAAATGGGATGAGGCATTCATGACCAGCCTGCAGGCCGATGAGGCATTTGTTGAGCATTACCAGTTTACGCACGACCCCTTCACCCCTCGGGTGCCGGGCTTCAAGTTCTTTCCCGCGCAGCGCAAGCCGGTGCTGGCGCAGTTGCACCAGTTGGCGCGCTACAGCGCGCTGATGCAGGTGGTGACCGGCCCTCTGGGCAGCGGCAAGACGCTGCTGCGCCAGGCGCTGGTCGCCAGCAGCAACAAGAGCAGCGTGGTCAGCGTGCCGGTCTCGGCCCGCCAGGCAGCCAGCAGTCCCATGCTGCTGCGCGCCTTCAGCCACGGCCTGGGAGGCAGCTATCAGGATGTCGACGGCCTGCTCGGTCAGGTCGCCCGCCTCAATCAGGTCGGCCAGGAGGTCTACCTGCTGGTCGACGATGCCGAGAAGCTGCAGGACGAGGCGCTGGATACCCTGGCGGCCCTGGCGGCCGGGGACAGCGATGGTCGCGCCCATGTGTTCCTGTTCGGCGAGCCTGAGCTGCTGGCGCGTCTGGATGCCCGCGGCAGGGCCGCCAACTGCCATGTACAGCAGCTGCAGCCCTACACTCTGGCCGATACCCGTGCCTACCTGGCGCAACGCCTGGAAGGTGCCGGTCAGGAGCTGGAGCTGTTCGATGATGCGCAGATAGAGGAGATCCACGCCGAGTCGGGAGGTTGGCCGGGAGCGATCAATCGGGTTGCCCGGGAGGTGCTGGTCGAGGCCATGCTGGTCGAGCATCAGCCGCAGGCGCAGGCCGGTGGTGGCCTGAGCCTGCCGAAGAAGCACATCGTCGCCCTCGGCGTGGTGGTGGCCGGTGTGGCCCTGGCTCTGGTGATGAAGGGGGGCGCCCCGGAGCTGCCTCGGCCGGATGGCGTTCCGGCTGGTGAGTCTGGCGTGGCGAGCGCGCCGTCCATCGAGTTCGCCGGTGACGGCAAGGCGGTGCCGTTGCCGCTGGTCGGCCAGGGGCAGCCGGTGCCGCGCGAGCCGCTGGCGCGCGCCGCCGGACAGGCGGCGGTCGAGGAGCTGGATGCCGCCAACGCGGCCATGCCGCTGCCGGCGGCCGGCCAGCCGGTCACCCCGAGCAGCGCCACGCCGCCGCAGGAGCCGGTGGCCCCGGTCGCGCTCCCGCCGGTCGAGCCGGTCGCCAAGCCGGCACCGGCTCCCGCCCCGGCGGCTGCACCGGCACCTGCACCGGCAGTCCAGTCTGCCGCAGTCGCCGCTGTGCCGGTCGCCAAGCCGGTTGCTGCGCCCCAGCCGGCGCCTGCCAAGCCGGTCGCGGCGGCTCCGACCCCGGCTCCTGCACCAGCCTCGGCGGCTGGCGGCGCCGGCAACAGCGGCTGGTATCTGTCTCAGCCGGTCGGCCAGTACACCCTGCAGCTGCTCGGCACCAGTTCGGAGGCGGCGGCGCAGAGCATGGTGCGCGAGGGTGGCGGCGAATACCGCTACTTCCGCAAGCTGCACCAGGGCAAGCCGCTGTACGTGGTGACCTACGGCCGCTTCAGCAGCCCGGAGGCGGCGAAGTCGGCGGTGGGCGCCCTGCCGGGACGCCTGCAGGCCGGCAAGCCCTGGCCGCGGACCTTCGCCAGCATCCAGCAGGAAATCCGCCAGGCCGGTCGCTAGACTCGCTGAGGTGATGAAAAAACCGGCGATGCGCCTAGGCGCATCGCCGGTTTTCTTTTATAAATGCGACATCGAATTTTCGCTTACGCGTCATTTGTGCTTTTTCGGTCATGGTGTGCACGCTACAATGGCGCATCCGTGATCGCAGCAAGCGCCGCAAACGTGGTAGGAAAGCGGGACAAAGTTGCGAAGAAACGCCCGAATCGAATAGAAAGCTAGCCGGTGAGAGTGTCTATGAAAGCTGGTCTGTACCAACCTGAACAATTCAAGGACAACTGCGGCTTCGGCCTGATTGCCCACATGCACGGGCAGCCCAGCCACCATCTGCTGCAGACCGCCATCGAAGCCCTGACCTGCATGACCCACCGCGGCGGCATCAACGCCGACGGCAAGACCGGCGACGGTTGCGGCCTGCTGCTGCAGAAGCCCGACCGCTTCCTGCGCGTGCTGGCCGCCGAGCAGTTCGGCGTGCACCTGCCCGAGCAGTACGCGGTCGGCATGGTGTTCCTCAGCCAGGACGAGGCCCGCGCCGCGCGCGCGCGCGCGGAAGTCAACGCGCAGATCGTCGCCCAGGGCCTGACCCTGGTCGGCTGGCGCGCCGTGCCGGTGGACACCTCGGTGCTCGGCCGCCTGGCTCTGGAGTGCCTGCCGCGCATCGAGCAGGTGTTCGTCAGCGGCGAAGGCCTCGACGACCAGCAGATGGCGATCAAGCTGTTCTTCGCCCGTCGCCGCGCCGAAGTGGCGCTCAAGGACGATGCGGACTTCTACGTCTGCAGCCTGTCGGCCAAGGACATCATCTACAAGGGCCTGATGATGCCGGCGGATCTGGCCAGCTTCTATCCGGACCTCGGCGACGAGCGCCTGGAAACCGCGATCTGCGTGTTCCACCAGCGCTTCTCCACCAACACCCTGCCGCGCTGGCCGCTGGCCCAGCCGTTCCGCTTCCTGGCGCACAACGGCGAGATCAACACCATCACCGGCAACCGCAACTGGGCGGTGGCGCGGCGCAACAAGTTCGCCAACGAGCTGCTGCCCGATCTGGAAAGCATCGCGCCGCTGGTCAATCGCACCGGCTCCGACTCCTCGAGCATGGACAACATGCTCGAACTGCTGGTCACCGGCGGCATGGACCTGTTCCGCGGCCTGCGCATGATCATCCCGCCGGCCTGGCAGAACGTCGAGACCATGGACGTCGAGCTGCGCAGCTTCTACGAATACAACTCCATGCACATGGAGTCCTGGGACGGCCCGGCCGGCGTGGTGCTGACCGACGGCCGCCATGCGGTCTGCCTGCTCGACCGCAACGGCCTGCGCCCGGCGCGCTGGGTCACCACCAGGAACGGCTACATCACCCTGGCCTCCGAGGTCGGCGTGTGGAACTACGCGCCCGAGGACGTGCTGGCCAAAGGCCGCGTCGGCCCGGGGCAGATCCTCGCCGTGGACACCGAGACCGGCCAGGTGCTGCACACCGCGGACATCGACAACCGCCTGAAGTCGCGCCACCCGTACCGCCAGTGGCTGCGCCAGAATGCCCTGCGCATCCAGGCCGGCATGGACGACGATCACGGCAGCTCCGCCTACGACGCCGACCAGCTCAAGCAGTACATGAAGATGTTCCAGGTCACCTTCGAGGAGCGTGACCAGGTGCTGCGTCCGCTGGCCGAGCAGGGCCAGGAGGCGGTCGGCTCGATGGGCGACGACACCCCGATGGCGGTGCTCAGCCAGCGCGTGCGCTCGCCCTACGACTACTTCCGTCAGCAGTTCGCCCAGGTCACCAACCCGCCGATCGACCCGCTGCGCGAAGCCATCGTCATGTCCCTGGAGACCTGCCTGGGCGCCGAGCGCAACGTCTTCGAGGAGACCGCCGATCACGCCAACCGGGCGATCCTCAACACCCCGGTGATCTCCCCGGCCAAGTGGCAGACCCTGATGACTCTCGACCGCCCGGGCTTCGAGCGCGAGATCATCGACCTCAACTACGAGGAGTCGCTCGGCCTCGAGGCTGCGGTGCGGCGCATCGCCGACCAGGCCGAGGCCGCCGTGCGCGCCGGCAAGGTGCTGCTGGTGCTGTCCGACCGCCACATCGCCCCCGGCAAGCTGCCGGCGCATGCCGCGCTGGCGGTCGGCGCCGTGCATCACCGTCTGACCGAGACCGGCCTGCGCTGCGACTGCAACATCCTGGTGGAGACCGCCACCGCGCGCGATCCACACCACTTCGCCGTGCTGATCGGCTTCGGCGCCACTGCGGTCTACCCGTTCCTCGCCTACGAGGTGCTGGCCGACCTGATCCGCAGCGGCGAGGTGCTCGGCGACCTGCACGAGTCGTTCAAGCACTACCGCAAGGGCATCTCCAAGGGCCTGCTGAAGATCCTCTCGAAGATGGGCATCTCCACCGTGGCTTCCTACCGCGGCGCCCAGCTGTTCGAGGCCATCGGCCTGTCCGATGCGGTGGTCGAGCTGTGCTTCCGCGGCGTCGCCAGCCGCATCCAGGGCGCGCGCTTCGTCGACCTCGAGGCCGAGCAGCAGCTGCTGGCCCGCGAGGCCTGGAACCAGCGCAAGCCGATCCAGCAGGGCGGCCTGCTCAAGTTCGTCCACGGCGGCGAATACCACGCCTACAACCCGGACGTGGTGCGCCTGCTCCAGGAAGCCGTGCAGCAGGGTGACTACGCCCGCTTCCGCGACTACAGCGCGCTGGTCGACCAGCGCCCGGTATCGATGATCCGCGACCTGCTCAAGGTCAAGCCGGTCGAGCAGCCGCTGCCGCTGGATCAGGTCGAGCCGCTGAGCGCCATCTTCAAGCGCTTCGATGCCGCCGGTATCTCCCTCGGCGCGCTGTCGCCGGAAGCCCACGAGGCGCTGGCCGAGGCGATGAACCGCCTGGGCGCGCGCTCCAACTCCGGCGAGGGCGGCGAAGACCCGGCCCGCTACGGCACCGTCAAGAGCTCGAAGATCAAGCAGGTGGCCACCGGCCGCTTCGGCGTCACCCCCGAGTACCTGGTCAACGCCGAAGTGCTGCAGATCAAGGTCGCCCAAGGCGCCAAGCCCGGCGAGGGCGGCCAACTGCCCGGCGGCAAGGTCAACGGCCTGATCGCCCGCCTGCGCTACGCGGTGCCCGGCGTGACCCTGATCTCGCCGCCGCCGCACCACGACATCTACTCGATCGAGGATCTGGCCCAGCTGATCTTCGACCTCAAGCAGGTCAACCCGCAGGCGCTGGTGTCGGTCAAGCTGGTCGCCGAGCCGGGCGTCGGCACCATCGCCGCCGGCGTGGCCAAGGCCTACGCCGACCTGATCACCATCTCCGGCTATGACGGCGGCACCGGCGCATCGCCCTTGACCTCGATCAAGTACGCCGGCAGCCCGTGGGAGCTGGGCCTGGCCGAGGCGCACCAGACCCTGCGCGGCAACGACCTGCGCGGCAAGGTCCGCGTGCAGACCGACGGCGGCCTGAAGACCGGCCTCGACGTGATCAAGGCCGCCATCCTCGGCGCCGAGAGCTTCGGCTTCGGCACCGCGCCGATGATCGCCCTGGGCTGCAAGTACCTGCGCATCTGCCACCTGAACAACTGCGCCACCGGCGTGGCCACCCAGAACGACCAACTGCGCAAGGACCACTTCATCGGCACCGTCGAGATGGTGATGAACTTCTTCACCTTCATCGCCGAGGAAACCCGCGAGTGGCTGGCCAGGCTGGGCGTGCGCAGCCTGGGCGAGCTGATCGGTCGCACCGACCTGCTCGAGGTGCTGCCGGGCGAAACCGCCAAGCAGGGCAACCTGGACCTGACCCCGCTGCTGGGCAGCGACCTGATCCCGGCCGACAAGCCGCAGTACTGCCAGGTGGAGAAGAACCCGCCGTTCGACCAGGGCCTGCTGGCCGAGAAGATGGTCGAGATGGCCCTGCCGGCGATCGAGGCCAAGCGCGGCGGCGAGTTCGCCCTCGACATCGGCAACTGCGACCGCTCCATCGGCGCGCGCATCTCCGGCGAGATCGCCCGTCGTCACGGCAACCAGGGCATGGTCGACGCGCCGATCAGCTTCCGCTTCAAGGGTACCGCCGGGCAGAGCTTCGGCGTGTGGAACGCCGGCGGCCTGCACCTGCATCTGGAAGGCGACGCCAACGACTACGTCGGCAAGGGCATGACCGGCGGCAAGATCGTCATCACCCCGTCGGCCGGCAGCGCGCTGAAGAGCCAGGAGTCGGCCATCGTCGGCAACACCTGCCTGTACGGCGCCACCGGCGGCAAGCTGTTCGCCGCGGGTACCGCCGGCGAGCGCTTCGCGGTGCGCAACTCCGGCGCCCATGCGGTGGTGGAAGGCACCGGCGATCACTGCTGCGAATACATGACCGGCGGCTTCGTCTGCGTGCTGGGCAAGACCGGCTACAACTTCGGCTCGGGCATGACCGGCGGCTTCGCCTACGTGCTGGACCTGGACAACAGCTTCTTCGACCGCGTCAACCACGAACTGGTCGACCTGCAGCGCATCAGCGGCGAGCCGATGGAGGCCTACCGCAGCTACCTGCGCCGCGTGCTGGTCGAGTACGTGGAGGAGACCGGCAGCGTCTGGGGCCGCGAGGTGCTCGACAACCTCGACGACTACGCCCGCCGCTTCTGGCTGGTCAAGCCGAAGGCCGCGAGCCTCAAGACCCTGCTGTCCAGCACCCGGGCCAACCCGCAGTAAGGCCGAGCCAGACCGAGGCCCGTCCGCGCGGGCCCGGTCATCCAGATGAGTTTCGCAGCCGCAGGCGCCTGGCCTGGGGCTGCTGCAAAGAGGTTCTGATATGACTGAGCGTCTGAACAACGACTTCCAGTTCATCGAGGTCGGCCGCAAGGATCCGAAGAAGAAGCTGCTGCGCCAGCGCAAGAAGGAATTCGTCGAGATCTACGACCTGTTCAAGCCGCAGCAGGCCACCGAACAGGCGCACCGCTGCCTGGGCTGCGGCAACCCGTACTGCGAGTGGAAGTGCCCGGTGCACAACTTCATCCCCAACTGGCTGAAGCTGGTCTCCGAAGGCAACATCCTCGCCGCCGCCGAGCTGTCGCACCAGACCAACACCCTGCCGGAAGTCTGCGGCCGCGTCTGCCCGCAGGACCGCCTGTGCGAAGGCGCCTGCACCCTGGCCGACGGCTTCGGCGCGGTGACCATCGGTTCGGTGGAGAAGTACATCACCGACACCGCCTTCGCCATGGGCTGGCGCCCGGACATGTCCAAGGTCAAGCCGACCGGCAAGCGCGTCGCGGTGATCGGCGCAGGGCCGGCGGGCCTCGGCTGCGCCGACGTGCTGGTGCGCAACGGCGTGACCCCGGTGGTGTTCGACAGGAACCCGGAAATCGGCGGCCTGCTGACCTTCGGCATCCCCGAGTTCAAGCTCGAGAAGACCGTGATGAGCCGTCGCCGCGAGGTGTTCGCCGGCATGGGCATCGAGTTCCGCCTCAACACCGAGGTGGGCAAGGACATCACCATGGAGCAGCTGCTCGCCGAGTACGACGCCGTGTTCATGGGCATGGGTACCTACAGCTACATGAAAGGCGGCTTCCCCGGCGAGGACCTGCCGGGCGTCTATGACGCACTGGACTTCCTGATCGCCAACGTCAACCGCAACCTCGGCTTCGAGAAGTCCCCGGCGGACTTCATCGACATGGCCGGCAAGAAGGTGGTGGTGCTCGGCGGCGGCGACACCGCCATGGACTGCAACCGCACCTCGATCCGCCAGGGCGCCAAGGCCGTCACCTGCGCCTACCGCCGCGACGAGGAAAACATGCCGGGCTCGCGCCGCGAGGTGAAGAACGCCAAGGAAGAGGGCGTGAAGTTCCTGTTCAACCGCCAGCCGATCGCCATCGTCGGCGAGGGGCGCGTGGAAGGCGTCAAGGTCATCGAGACCCGCCTCGGCGAGCCGGACGCCCGCGGCCGGCGCAGCCCCGAGCCGATCCCGGGCTCCGAGGAGATCCTGCCAGCCGACGCCGTGGTGATCGCCTTCGGCTTCCGCCCGAGCCCGGCGCCCTGGTTCGAGCAGCATGGCATCCGGGTCGACGGCTCCGGCCGGGTGATCGCCCCGGAAGCCGGCCAGTTCAAGTTCCAGACCGGCAACCCGAAGATCTTCGCCGGCGGCGACATGGTGCGCGGCTCCGACCTGGTGGTCACCGCGATCTTCGAAGGCCGCCAGGCCGCCGAGGGCATCCTCGACTACCTGGGCGTCTGATCCGGCCTTCCGTGCGCCGGCTGGCGCATGGCGCTCTGCGGGCCCTGTCGGTCATCATGCCGGCAGGGCTTTTTCATATTCCATGTGTATTGCTATACTAATACACATGGACGCAATGCAACTGCACATCGAGCCCGGATCACCCGATCCCATCTACCGCCAACTGGTAGGCCAGATCAGTCGCCTGATCCTCGCCGGCCAATGGCCGACGGGCGAGCTTTTGCCGTCGGTACGCGAGGTGGCGACCGTCCATGCAATCAACCCGATGACGGTTTCCAAGGCCTATACCCTGCTGGAGGCCCAGGGGCTGCTGGAGCGCCTGCGCGGCAAGGGCATGCGAGTCGCCCTGTGCTCGCCCGTCGCGCCGTCGCTGGAGCAGCGCCTGGAGCTGCTGGCCGAGCCGCTGGCCGAGCTGGCACGCCAGGCCCGGCAGCTCGGCCTCGACCATGCTCAGGTCGCCGCCGCCTTGCGTCCGCTGATGAGCGAAAAGGACTGAACCGAGGAGAATGCAAATGGAAGCTGCGCTGGAAGCGCGCGGGCTGGGCAAGGACTACCATGGCCAGCCGGTACTGGACGACATCTCGCTGCGGATCGAGCCGGGCTGCATCCTCGGCCTGATCGGCCGCAACGGCGCCGGCAAGACCACCCTGCTGCGCTGCCTGCTCGGCCTGCTGCAGCCGTCGCGGGGCGGGGCTTGGATCGACGGGGTGCCGTCCCTGCGCCTCACGGATGCCGACAGGGCGGCGCTGGCCTATGTGCCGCAGCAGCTCGACAGTTTCGGTTGGATGAGCGCCACGGCCATGCTGGAGTTCGTCGCCGGGCTCTATCCGCACTGGGACCGGGCACTGGCCGCGCGCCTGCTGCAGCGCTGGTCGCTGGACGGTGACCGCCGTCTCGATCTGCTCTCGCCCGGGCAGCGTCAGCAGGTCGGCCTGATCCGTGCGCTGGCCTCGCGCCCGCGCCTGCTGGTGCTCGACGAGCCGGCCGCGGCTCTCGATCCGCTGGCGCGTCGTGAACTGCTCGGCGAGATCGTCGCCACCGCCGCGGAGCAGGGCGCCACCGTGGTGTTCTCCAGCCATATCCTCTCCGACCTGGAACGCATCGTCTCGCATGTCGCATTGCTCGACGCCGGCCGTCTGCGCCTGCACGCCGCTCTCGATGAGCTGAAGGAGGAGGTGCGCCGGGTCAGCCTGCCGGCGGGTGTGGAGCCGGGACTTGCGCTGCCCGGCGAGCTGGCGCGCCATCGGCGCGAGGATGGTGGCTGGAACCTGCTGCTGCGCCTGACGCAGGGCCAGCCGCCGGCCGGGCTGCCGGTGCAGGCCCGCCTGCAGCCGCTCGGTCTCGAGGATCTGTTCGTGGAGCTGGCCGCATGAGTGGGCATCTGCTGCGCGTGCTGTTGCCCGGCAAGGGGCGCCTGCTGCTGGCGCTGACGCTGCTGGTGACGCCCCTGGCCAGTGCTATCCATTTCCTCGAGCGTCTGCCCCGGGCCGAACGGGAGGAGACGCTGATCGTCGCCGCGCTGGCCAGCGCCATGCTCTGGTGGCTGCTGATGGCCGGACGCCTGGGGCGATTGGCCTGTGCCATGCCGCCATTGTTGCTGCCGGGTACCGGGCGGTTGCTGGGCGCTGGCCTGGTGCTGTACATGCTGCCGGTACTGGCCGCCTTCCTGCTGGCGCTGCCTTGGGTCGGCGCGACCCTGGATGTATTCCTGTTCGCCGGCGCCCTTCTGCTGGGCTCGGCGCTGGGCATGCTGCTGCTGAGTCTGCCGCATGCCCTGTGGTGGCTGGCGATCGTGTTGCCGCAGGCGGCCCAGCATCTCTGCTGGCCGACGACCGCGCTCGGCTACTGGGGGGTGACGGGCGGCGTGCTGTGCGCTGTCATGTTGCTCTGGCGCTGGTATTGCAGCCCGGTTCGCAGCGCCAACTGGTGGTGGCAGCCGCAGGTTTTGCTCATGGATAGCGCGATCGGCCAGGGGCGCGCCACGTCCTCGGCGCTCGACAGGCATGTCGGGGAGGCGACTCGGGAAGACAATCGCGCGCTGGCTGCCGTGCTGGGCGCACCGATGCAGACATTCCGGCAACGCTATCGCTGGCGCGGGCGGCTGGCGTCCGGAGCGTTCCTGGGCAGCTGCCTGCTGATCCTGCTGATCCTGCTGGCGCTGGAGCCGGAGAACCTCCATCGCTTCATGCTGGTGGGTGGTGCCCCGGTGCTGCTGGCTCTGTCGTCAGCCTTCAATGCCCAGTGGCTGGCCTCCGCCCAGGGACGTGCGGCGCTCGACGAGCTGTTCCTGCTGCCCGGCCTGCCGCGCGGTCAGGCGCTGCTGCGGGCTCTGTGCCGGCAGGCGCTGCTGGTGCAGGGCGAGCGGCTGTTGCTGCTGGGCGTCGTTGTCGTTCCCGTTGCCTGGCACTATGGCTTTCCGTTGCCCTGGTTGCAGTGGTTCGTCGTCTGGTCGCTGTTGATGCTGGCCGTCGAGATGGCTCATGTGCTGCTGGTCGTCGCCGGTTGGCGGGACCGCTGGCGCTGGGGGCTGTCCGCTCTGGTGCTGTGTGCCGGCCTGACGATGTCCGCCTGGCTGCTGTTTGCCGGCTGCTGGCCCTCTTCGGCGGTGCTGGCGGCCTGGGGCGTGCC
Source organism: Pseudomonas sp. OF001 (assembly GCF_904426495.1). Lineage (NCBI taxonomy): Bacteria > Pseudomonadati > Pseudomonadota > Gammaproteobacteria > Pseudomonadales > Pseudomonadaceae > Pseudomonas > Pseudomonas sp. OF001. Next base: position 95,134 of record NZ_CAJGBM010000001.1, read on the forward strand.
GGTGATCTTCCTGCTGCTGGCGCCCCTGCTGCTGTGGTGGCGACTGCGATACAGCCCGGCGCCGCTGGCAGCCGGCCTGCCGGCGTGATTGCGGCGGCAGCGCTGACCGGGATCAACGGCACCACGAAAGGCACGGCCCCCGCCGTGCCTTTTGCCGTGTGCTTTGCGACAATGCCCGTCTGAATTTTCGTCGGAAGCCGTTATGACCGCCCTGAAGAACGACCGTTTCCTCCGCGCCCTGCTCAAGCAGCCCGTCGACGTCACCCCGGTGTGGATGATGCGCCAGGCCGGACGCTACCTCCCCGAGTACCGCGCCAGCCGCGCCAAGGCCGGCGACTTCATGAGCCTGTGCATGAACCCGGAGCTGGCCTGCGAGGTCACCCTGCAGCCGCTCGACCGCTACCCGCTGGATGCGGCCATCCTGTTCTCCGACATCCTCACCATTCCCGACGCCATGGGCCTGGGCCTGTACTTCGAGAGCGGCGAAGGTCCGCGCTTCAAGAAGCGCATCGACAGCATGGCCGACATCGACGCGCTGCCCATCCCCGATCCTGAGAAGGATCTGGGCTACGTGATGGATGCGGTGCGTACCATCCGCCGCGAGCTGAACGGCCGCGTGCCGCTGATCGGCTTCTCCGGCAGCCCCTGGACCCTGGCCACCTACATGGTCGAGGGCGGCTCCAGCAAGGACTTCCGCAAGTCCAAGGCGATGCTCTACGACAACCCGCAGGCCATGCACACGCTGCTCGACAAGCTGGCCCAGTCGGTCACCACCTACCTCAACGGCCAGATCCGCGCCGGCGCCCAGGCGGTGCAGATCTTCGACACCTGGGGCGGCAGCCTGTCGGATGCGGCCTACCGCGAGTTCTCGCTGTTCTACATGGAGCGCATCGTCCACGGCCTGATCCGCGAGCACGAAGGTCGCGAGGTACCGGTGATCCTGTTCACCAAGAACGGCGGCCAGTGGCTGGAGGCGATGGCCGACACCGGCGCCACCGCGCTGGGCCTGGACTGGACCTGCGACATCCGCAACGCCCGCGCCCGCGTCGGCGACAAGGTGGCCCTGCAGGGCAACATGGACCCGACCGTGCTGTACGCCAATCCGTCGGCGATCCGCGCCGAGGTGGCGCGCATCCTCGAGCGTTTCGGCCACGGCAGCGGCCACGTGTTCAACCTCGGCCACGGCATCACCCCGGAAGTCGACCCGGCGCATGCCGGGGTGTTCATCGAGGCGGTGCACGAGCTGTCGGCGCAGTACCACCACTGAGCCACGCGCTAACCGACGAAGCCCGATCCAGTGATCGGGCTTCGTCGTTTTCGGGGTAGGGTGCGCCATGCGCACCGCGAAACCTGGGAGGGTCGTGGTGCGCATGGCGCACCCTAGGGTTCAGCCCTGTGGCCGCTTGGGCGGCAGGCGCGACAGGTGCAGGGCCACGCCGAGGGCGACGGCGAGCAGGGCGGCGATGAACAGGCCGACGCCGGTCCAGCCGCCGTGCTGCCAGAAGAAGCCGCCGGCGGTGCCGGCGATGCTCGAGCCGAGGTAGTAGCTGAACAGGTACAGCGACGAGGCCTGGCCGCGCGCCTCGAGGGCGCGGCGGCCGACCCAGCTGCTGGCCAGCGAGTGGGCGGCGAAGAAGCCGAAGGCGAACAGCAGCATGCCGGCGAGGATCAGTGCCAGCGAGCCGAACAGGGTCAGCAGCAGGCCGGCGAGCATCACCAGGATTGCCGGCCAGAACACCCGGTGGCGGCCGAGGCGGTCGGCCAGCACGCCGGCCTGGGTCGAGCTGTAGGTGCCGGACAGGTAGACCACCGAGAGCAGGCCGACCCAGGTCATGCTCAGCCGGTAGGGCTCTTCCAGCAGGCGGTAGCCGATGTAGTTGAACAGGGTGACGAAGCCGCCCATCAGCAGGAAGGCCTCGAGGAACAGCCACGGCAGGCCGCGGTCGGACAGGTGCAGGCGCAGCCCGCCGGCCAGGTTGGCGAAGCTCAGCGGCGTCGGCCGGAAGTGCCGCGAGTCCGGCAGCAGGCGCCAGAACAGCAGCGCGGCGAGCAGCGCCAGGCCGCCGAGGATGCCCAGCGCGGCCTGCCAGGACAGGTGGTCGACCAGCACGCCGCTGACCAGCCGCCCGCTCATCCCGCCGAGGGCGTTGCCGGAGATGTACAGGCCCATGGCCAGGCCGAGGTGCTGCGGGTGGATCTCCTCGCTGAGGTAGGTCATCGCCACCGCCACCAGGCCGCTCAGCGACAGGCCGACCAGCGCGCGCATCAGCAGCAGGGCGTGCCAGCCGGGCATCAGCGGGGCGAGCAGGGTGCACAGCGCGGCGGCGACCAGCGCGGCGACCATCACCGGCTTGCGCCCGACGGCGTCGGACAGCGGCCCGGTGAGCAGCAGGCCGACGGCCAGGGCGATGGTCGCCACCGACAGCGCCAGGCTGCTCTGCGCCGCACTGACGGCGAACGCGTCCGACAGCACCGGCAGCATCGGTTGCACGCAGTAGAGCAGGGCGAAGGTGGCGAAGCCGCCGGCGAACAGCGCCCAGTTGGTGCGGCGGAAGGCGGCGCTGCCCTTCTCGATGTGGCCGGGTTGTTCGGTGGCGGCGCCCTCGGCGGGGCTGGCGGCAAGGCTGGGCATCGGGACCTCGGTACGGACGGTCGTGCCGCTCCGGGAAGCGGGCGGGGTGGATGCCGGCAAGCATAGGCGAGGCAGGATTGTTAGTTCCAATATATTATTCGACTCGTCTGATATGCATTTCGAATCGAATGGGCTGCCCATGGAACTCCGTCACCTGCGCTACTTCGTCGCCGTCGCCGAGGAGCTGCACTTCGGCCGCGCCGCGGCGCGGCTGGGCATCTCCCAGCCGCCGCTGAGCCAGCAGATCCAGGCGCTGGAGGAGGAACTCGGCGTTTGCCTGTTCGAGCGCACCAACCGCCGGGTGGCGCTCAGCACGGTCGGCGAGCTGTTCCTGCCCGAGGCGCGCGCGGTGCTCGCCCAGCTGGACAGGGCGGTCGATGTCGCCCGCCGCGCCCGCCAGGGCGAGCTGGGCGAGCTGAAGGTCGGCTTCACCTCCTCGGCGCCCTTCACCTCGACCATCCCGCGGGCCATCCAGGCCTTCCGCCTGGCCTGCCCGCAGGTGCACCTCGACCTGCGCGAGCTGAGCAGCCGCGGGGTGGCCGAGGCGGTGGCCGCCGGGCTGCTGCAGGTCGGCATGATGCGCCCGCTCGATCCGTTGCCGGTGGGGCTGGAGGCGCTGGAGCTGTTCGTCGAGCCGCTGGTCGCGGTGCTGCCGGCCGGCCACCCGCTGGCCGCGCGCGATGACGGCATCGCACTGGCCGAACTGGCTGGCGAAGCCTTCGTGTTCTTCCCGCGCAGCTTCGGCACCGGCCTCTACGACCAGTTGCTCGAGCTGGCGCGCGGCGCCGGTTTCGCCCCGCGCATCGTCCAGGAGGCCAGCGAGGCGATGACCCTGATCGGCCTGGTGGCCACCGGCCTGGGCGTCACCGTGCTGCCGGCCTCGTTCAACCGCATGCGCATCGACGGCGTGGTCTGCCGCACCCTGCGCGACCCCGGCGCCGGCACCGCTGTGTGGCTGGTGCGCCGCGCAGGCGATGCCTCGCCGCTGGTACAGCGTTTCGCCGAGCTGCTCGAGAACGAGGCCGCCGAGGCCCGGCGCCAGCGTGCCCGTCCCGAAGGCTGAGCGCGCGGCGGCGGAATGGGGTTAAATGCGGGACACACGGCAGAACGACAAGGAGACGACGGTATGCGGCGCGTGGTGTTCAACCAGAAGGGCGGAGTGGGCAAGTCGAGCATCGCCTGCAACCTGGCGGCAGTGAGCGCGGCGCAGGGCTATCGCACCCTGCTGATCGACCTCGACAGCCAGGCCAATTCCACCCATTACCTCAGCGGGCTGAGCGGCGACGACATCCCCGCCGGCATCGCCGACTTCTTCAAGCAGGTACTGGCCGGCAGTGCCGGCAAGAAGGCGCGGGTCAAGGTGGTCGAGACGCCCTTCGCCAACCTGCATCTGGTCACCGCCTGCGCCGAGCTGGCCGAGCTGCAGCCCAAGCTGGAGCAGAAGCACAAGATCAACAAGCTGCGCAGGCTGCTCGACGAGCTGGACGAGGACTACGACCGGATCTATCTGGATACCCCGCCGGCGCTGAACTTCTACACGGTTTCCGCGCTGATCGCCGCCGACCGCGTGCTGATCCCCTTCGACTGCGACAGCTTCTCGCGCCAGGCGCTGTACGGCCTGCTGGCCGAGATCGACGAGCTGCGCGAGGACCACAACGAGGATCTCGAGGTCGAGGGCATCGTGGTCAACCAGTTCCAGGCGCGCGCCGCCCTGCCGCAGCAGCTGCTCGCCGAACTGCTCGCCGAGGACATGCCGCTGCTGCCGGTGTACCTGGGCGCCTCGGTGAAGATGCGCGAGTCGCACCAGGCCTGCACGCCGCTGATCCACCTCGATCCGCGGCACAAGCTGACCCGCCAGTTCGTCGAACTGCACGCCTGCCTGGAGGGCTGAGGCTCCTTCAGCGCGCCACCAGCACGTCGCAGGGCGGGTGGCGCAGGCACTCCAGGGTCAGGCTGCCGAGCAGGGCGTCGGCCAGTTCGCCGCGGCTGTGGCTGCCGAGGGCGAGCAGCTGCGGGCGCTGCTCGGCGAGCACCGCCTGCAGGCAGGCGCTGCGCTCGCCGGCGCGCAGTTCGTGGCTGAGCTGCAGGCCGCCCGGCAGTCGCGCGCGCTCCTCGGCGACCAGATGCTCGAACAGCTCGCTCTCGAAGGCCAGTTCCTCCGGATCGTCGCCGGCGTGCAGCGGCGCCACTTCCTCGACGTGCAGGGCATGCAGGCGGGCACCCGGCTCCAGCAGCCGGGCCGCCTGGCGCAGGGCGCGGCTGGCGCAGGGCGAGAAGTCCAGCGCCACCAGCGCGCGCTGCCAGGGGCTGTCGCCGACCGCCAGCAGCACCGGGGCCGGGCTGCGTTGCAGGATGCGCTCGAGGGTGGTGCCGGCGAAGCCCTCCGGCGAGCCGCGGTGGTGGGCGCCGAGCACCAGCAGGTCGGCCTCCAGGCCGCGGGCCTGACGGAGGATCTCCTCGGCGACCGGGCCGTGGCGCAGTACCAGTTCGGCGCGCGGCAGGACGCAGGCCGCCAGGCGCTCCTCCAGCTGCCGGCGCAGGTCGTCGCTGCCCGCCGCGAGCTGGGCGGACTGCACGTGCAGCAGGCTCAGGCGCGAGCCGCTCTGGCGGGCCAGGCGGGCGGCGCGCTGCAGGGCCAGGTCGGCCTCGGGGCTGAGATCGTGGGCGACGAGGATGTGCTGGGGCATGGCGGCCTCACTGCGGGGAACGGAGGTTGCCAGTATGCCGCGCAGGTCCCGGGCTGTCCTGTCGAGCGTAGGGTGCGCCGCGCCAGTCGAAGCGTGGAGCGCAAGGCGCTCCCTACGCTACGCCGTGCTGGCGCAGCCAGGCGAGCAGCTGCGGCAGCGCCATGGCGCCGCTCTGCCGCGCCACCTCGCGGCCGTCCTTGAACAGGATCAGGCTGGGAATCGAGCGGATGCCGAGCTGGCCGGCCAGCTGCGGTTCGGCCTCGCTGTCCAGATTGGCCAGGCGCACGCGCCCGGACAGCTGGCGTGCCGCCTGGTCGAAGACCGGCGCGAAGGCCTTGCACGGCCCGCACCAGTCGGCCCAGACGTCGAGCAGCAGCGGCAGGTCGCCCCTGAGCTGGGCGGCGAAGCCGGCGCCGTCGACGGCGAACGGCTGGCCCGGCAGCACGGCGCTCTTGCAGCGCCCGCAGCGCGGTGCGTCGCCCAAGCGGGCAGCGGGGATGCGGTTGAGCCCGTGGCAGTGCGGGCAGGGGATGATCAGCGAATCGGTCATGGCGGGCTCCACGGGGTGATGTCCCTAGTGTGGGGCCGGCGCTGCGGATATCAAGGCAATGCAGGGTGCGCCGTGCGCACCGATGCGCAGCGGCGGCGGTGCGCGTGGCGCACCCTGCGGGAGTCAGCCGCGGGACGCTTCCAGCGCCTGGCCGAGGTCGGCGAGGATGTCGTCGATGTGCTCGATGCCGATCGACAGGCGCACCAGGTCGCGGGACACGCCGGCGCGGGCCAGTTCCTCGTCGTTGAGCTGGCGGTGGGTGGTCGAGGCCGGATGGCAGGCCAGCGACTTGGCGTCGCCGATGTTGACCAGGCGCACCACCAGCTTGAGCGCGTCGATGAAGCGCGCCGCCGCCTCGATGCCGCCCTGGATGCCGAACGACATGATCGAGGCCGGCTGGCCGCCCATGTAGCGCTGCGCCAGCTCGTGCTCGGGATGGTCGACCAGGCCGGCGTACTTCACCCAGCTGACCTGCGGGTGCTGCTGCAGGAACTCGGCGACCTTGCGTGCGTTCTCGCAGTGGCGCTCCATGCGCAGCGGCAGGGTCTCCAGGCCCTGGAGGATCAGGAAGGCGTTGAACGGCGACAGCGCCGCGCCCATGTTGCGCAGCGGTACCACGCGGCAGCGGCCGATGAATGCGGCCGGGCCGAAGGCCTCGGTGTAGGTCACGCCGTGGTAGGAGGCGTCCGGGGTGTTGAGCAGCGGGAAGCGTTCCTTGTTGTCGGCCCAGGGGAACTTGCCGGAGTCGACCACGATGCCGCCGATGCTGGTGCCGTGGCCGCCGATGTACTTGGTCAGCGAGTGCACCACGATGTCGGCGCCGTGCTCGAACGGCCGGCACAGCACCGGCGTGGCCACGGTGTTGTCGACGATCAGCGGCACGCCGTGGCGGTGCGCGGCCTGCGCGAGGGCTTCGAGGTCGACGATATTGCCCGCCGGGTTGCCGATCGACTCGCAGAACACCGCCTTGGTGTTGGCGTCGATCAGCGCTTCCAGCGCAGCGATGTCGTCGTGCGGGGCGAAGCGCACCTCGATGCCCTGGCGCGGCAGGGTGTGGGCGAACAGGTTGTAGGTGCCGCCGTACAGCTTGGCCACCGAGACGATGTTGTCGCCGACCCCGGCGATGGTCTGGATCGCGTAGGTGATCGCCGCCATGCCCGAGGCCACCGCCAGCGCCGCCACGCCGCCCTCCAGCGCCGCCACGCGCTTCTCCAGCACGTCGGTGGTGGGGTTCATGATCCGCGTGTAGATGTTGCCGGCGACCTTGAGGTCGAACAGGTCGGCGCCGTGCTGGGTGTCGTCGAAGGCGTAGGAGGTGGTCTGGTAGATCGGCACCGCCACCGCCTTGGTGGTCGGGTCGGGGCTGTAGCCGGCGTGGATGGCCAGGGTTTCCGCTTTCATGCACACATTCCTTCGAGACAGGGAAAAGTGTGCAGCATGCCGAGCGGGCTGTGCCATGGTCAATGCCACCATGCGCGATGGGGGCATTGGCCCGGGCGGTCAGACCGGGGTCAGCGGCCAGACCAGCGGCAGCACGGCGGTGGCGACCAGCCACAGCAGCAGGTTGAGCGGGATGCCGACCTTCATGAAGTCGCTGAAGCGGTAGCCGCCGGCGTTGTAGACGAAGGTGTTGGTCTGGTAGCCGATCGGCGTGGCGAAGCTGGCGCTGGCGGCGAACATCACCGCGGCGACGAAGGCGCGCGGGTCGACGCCCAGGTGCTGGGCCATGCCGATGGCGATCGGGGTGACCAGCACCGCCACCGCGTTGTTGGACAGCACCTCGGTGAGGATCGAGGTGAACAGGTAGATGAACGACAGCAGCAGCAGCGGCCCGGCCCAGGGCAGCAGGTCCATCACGTTCTCGACGATCAGCCGGACCAGGCCGACCTTGTCCATGGCGATGCTGATCGCCAGCATGCCGAAGATCAGGCTGAGGATCTTCCAGTCCACCGCCTTGTAGGCGTCCTCGACGTCCAGGCAGCGGGTGGCCAGCACCACTACCGCGCCGATGATCGCCAGCCCCTCGATCGGCATCACGCCGAAGGCGGCCAGCAGCATCACCGCGGCGGTGACCAGGATGGCGATCGGCGCCTTGTCGCGGCGGTAGGCACGTTCCTGCACGGCGTTGAGGCTGATCAGCTCGCCGTTGTCGGCGAAGCGCTTGATCTGCGAAGGGGTGCCCTCGACCAGCATCACGTCGCCGAACTGCAGCTGGAAGTCGTCGAGGTTGCCCTGCACGTTCTCGTCCTGGCGGTGCACGGCCAGCACGTTGATGCCGTAGCGCGCGCCGAGGTCGAGATCGCGCATCGGCCGGTGGCTGTAGCGCGAATTGCGGCCGACGATGGCCTCGGCGAGGATCACGTCATGGCTGCTGACCGTCTCGAAGGCGTCGCCGCGGTTGAAGGCGAGGTGGCCGCTCTCGCGCAGGTCGACCACGTCCCTGACCTGGCCGTGCAGCACCAGCAGGTCGCCGGCCTGCAGCACGAAGTCGTGGTGGGGGCGGCTGATCTGCTGCTCGTCGCGGCTCACCTGCAGCACCTGCAGGCCGCTGCCGCCGTTGAGGTTGGCCTCGTTGATGGTCTTGCCGATCACCGGCGAGTCGTGCGGCACCAGCAGCTCGCTCATGAAGGTGCGGTCGAGGTCCGGGCGCAGCTGGCGCGACAGGCTCTCGCGCGCCGGCAGCAGGTGCTTGCCGATGGTCAGCATGTACAGCATGCCGGCGGCGGCGAAGGCCAGGCCGGCGGCGGTGATCTCGAACATGCCGAACGGCGCCAGGCCGAGCTTGCGCGCCACGCCGTCGACCAGGATGTTGGTCGAGGTGCCGATCATGGTCAGGGTGCCGCCGAGGATGGTGGCGTAGGACAGCGGGATCAGCAGCTTGGAGGGCAGGGTGCCGGAGCGCTTGGCCAGGGCGATGGCCACCGGGGTGAGGATGGCCACCACCGGGGTGTTGTTGAGGAAGGCGGAGATCGCCAGGGCGGTGACGGTCAGGCCGAGCATCACCCGCGTCGGGCTGCTGCCGACCAGCTCGCCCAGCCAGTTGCCGAGGGCGTCGATGCAGCCGGTGCGCTCCAGCGCCGCGGAGATGACGAACATGCAGGCGATGGTCACCGGCGCTGAGTTGGACAGCACGCCGAGCACTTCCCTGGGCTCCAGCAGGCCGGCGACCAGCAGGGCGGCGACGCCGATGGCGGCGACGATGTCCGGGCTCCACTTCTCGCGGACGAAGGCATACAGCACCCAGACCAGCAGGGCGGCGACGAACCAGAGCGACAGCGAGTCCGGGAGCATGGACATCCTTGGGGCGAATCTCGGGTGAGGTATCGGCCCGGCGTCGGTGGCGCGGGCGGCCTCCAACGATAGGAAGGTTTGTTTAGACGGTCAAAGAATGATTTATAAGGTTTATATGTGTTTTTTCTATAAAAAACGCGCCGGGGACGCCTGCGCTGCCTGGCGGCAGCGCTGAGTCTGTCGGCGTCCGTTCACGACGAGCAGCTGATTTCCAGGCGCTTGCCCCACTCCGGCGGGCGTTCGGCGTAGCGCTCCATCCCCGGCTGTTCGGCGAACGGTCGCGCCAGCACCGCGTGCAGCTCGCGCACCAGGCTGTAGTCGCCCCGCTCGGCGGCCTCGATGGCCTGCTGGGCCAGGTAGTTGCGCAGCACGTAGCGCGGATTGACCGCGTGCATCCGCGCGCACCGCGCGGCCTGGTCGTCGCTGCCTTCGCGGGCCAGGCGGGCGAGCAGGTCGGCGCCCCAGGCGTCGAAGCCGGCCAGGTCGACGAAGTCCGCGCGCAGAACGCGCAGGGCTTCGGCGGCCGGCGCATCGCCCAGGCGGCGGAAGAACAGCGAGTAGTCCACGGCGCCCATCTGCATCAGCGCCAGCAGGCGCTGCACCAGGGCCTCGTCGCCGTCCTCGGCCGTGCGCAGGCCGAGGCGCAGACGCATGCGCTGCAGCCAGGCGGCCTGGTAGCGCGGCAGGAAGCGGCCGAGCGCTTCGCGCAGCTCGTCCACCGCCACCAGCGGAGTCAGCGCCTGGCCCAGCGCGGAGAGGTTCCAGTGGGCGATCGGCACCTGGTTCTCGAAGCTGTAGCGCCCGCCGCTGTCGGAGTGGTTGCACACGTGGCGGGCGTCGAAGTCGTCGAGGAAGGCGTAGGGACCGTAGTCGAAGGTCAGGCCGAGCAGCGACATGTTGTCGGTGTTCATCACCCCGTGGCAGAAGCCGTAGGCCTGCCACAGGGCGATCAGCTCGGCGGTGCGCTCGACCACCTGGCCGAACATGGCGGCGAACGGCTGCTCCTGCGCGCGGCACTCGGCGAAGTGGCAGTCCAGGGCGTGCTCGGCGAGCTGGCGCAGGGCGTCGTGCTGGCGGGTGTAGTAGAAGAACTCGAAGTGGCCGAAGCGCAGGTGGCTGGGCGACAGGCGCAGCAGCGTGGCGGCGGTCTCGGCGCGCTCGCGCCATACCGGGGTATCGGAGGCCACCACGCACAGCGCGCGGGTGGTGGGGATGCCCAGCGCTGCCAGGTGTTCGCTGGCGAGGAATTCGCGGATCGAGCTGCGCAGCACCGCGCGGCCGTCGCCCATGCGCGAGTAGGGGGTGTAGCCGGCGCCCTTGAGATGCAGGTCCCAGTGCTCGCCGGCGGCGTTGACCACCTCGCCGAGCAGCAGGCCGCGGCCGTCGCCGAGCTGCGGGTTGTACATGCCGAACTGGTGGCCGGAGTAGACCATCGCCCGCGGCTCGGCGCTGCTCCACAGCTGCTGTCCGGCGCACAGCGCGACGAACTCCGCCCGTGCGCTCTCGGCCGGATCGAGATCGAGCAGCGCCATGGCCGCCGGGCTGGCCACCACCAGGCGCGGCTGCTCGATCGGCTGCGGCGCCACGGCGGTGGAGAAGGTGTCGCCCAGGCGGGCGAAGCGGTTGTCGAATTCGAGCTGGTCGAGAGTGGTCACGGCGGCCTCCGGCAATTCCCGAGCATTGTGCTGGGAATTGCCGCAGGCCGTCCAGTCACTCCCGGTTCGCGCGCTCGGCAGGCTTGACGCTGGCGGCGGGCGGCAGCGGCTGGCCGCTGACCAGCTGCAGCTGCTGGCCCTGCAGGTTCTTCAGGAAGACGTCGAGCTGGCGGAAGGCGATGTCGATGTCGTGTTCGCGGAACAGGCGGTCGATCTCGCGGTTGATCTCGTCGATCGCCGCGTTGCGGTCGCCCAGCTCGCGCACGTGGATGCGCAGCTCGTGGTCGAGGGTGCTCTCGTTGAAGGTGAGGAAGAACACCACCGGCTCCGGCTCCCTGAGCACCCGCGGGTTGTCGTGGGCGATCTGCAGCAGCAGCCGGCGCACCAGCTCGAGGTCGGAGCCGTAGGCGACGCCGATCTTGATGGTGACGCGGGTGACCGTGTCGGTCAGCGACCAGTTGATCAGCTGGCTGGTGATGAAGGTCTTGTTGGGAACGATGATTTCCTTGCGGTCGAAATCAGTGATGGTGGTGGCGCGGATGCGGATCTTGCTCACCGAGCCGGACAGGTTGCCGATGGTCACCACGTCGCCGATGCGCACCGGGCGCTCGAACAGGATGATCAGGCCGGAGATGAAGTTGGCGAAGATCTCCTGCATGCCGAAGCCGATGCCCACCGACAGCGCCGCGACCAGCCACTGCAGCTTGTCCCAGCTCAGGCCCAGGGTCGACAGGGTGCTGACCAGGCCGAAGGCCATGATCGCGTAGGACAGCAGGGCGGTGGTGGCGTAGGCGCTGCCCTGGGCCAGGTTGAGGCGCGACAGCACCAGCATTTCCAGCAGGCCCGGCAGGTTGCGCGCCAGCGCCAGGGTGATGGCCAGGATCACCCCGGCACCGATGAGATCGCCCAGGCTGATCGGCACGCGCACGGCGGTGTCGCCGCTGCCGCTGGTGTACTGGTAGAGGGTCACGCTGTCGAGGTAGGTGAACACCGCCAGCAGGTCGGCCCAGACGAAGTAGAAGATGCCGACGAAGCCGAGCAGCAGGCCCAGGCGCACCAGGCGCAGGGATTGCTGGTTGACCTGCTCCAGGGCCAGGGTCGGCTCCTCGATCAGCTCGCCGCCGTCGGCGCCCTCGCGCGGCGCGGCCTGGCGGCGCGCCTGGGCGCGCTGCAGGGCCAGGCGGCGGGCGGCGACGTCGAGGCCGTGCAGCACCGCCGACTGCACCACCGTCCAGATGGCGATGATGTACAGGCTGTCGAGCAGGCGGCCGGTGAGCTTGAGTGCGGTGTAGTAGTAGCCGAAGCCGACCAGCACCACGTGGGCCAGCGGCAGGCCGACCAGCAGCAGCGCGGCGACGAAGTGCAGCACCCGCGAGCCGAAGAACGGCGGCTGGCTGAGCATGATGCGCAGCAGGATCCAGCTCATCAGCAGGAAGCCGCTGAGGACGATGAAGATGCCCAGCACGTCGTCGGCCAGGCCGGAGAGCTGGCGCTCGGCGATGCTCACCACCAGGACCATCGGCATCACCACCAGGCCCAGCTGGCGTACCTGGCGGTACAGGCTCTGCGCCCGCGCCGGATCCCAGCCGAAATGCCGCTCGACCACGCTGCCGCGGGCCAGCAGGCGGTAGCTGACGCCGAACACCAGCATGGCCTGGGACAACTTGAGCAGCGACTCGCCGAAGATGGTGGTGCCGGCCTGCGGGTCGCGGATCAGCACCACGCCGCAGGCGGCGACGATCAGCGGCAGCGGCAGCACCAGCAGGAAGTGGCAGAGCACCGCCAGCGGGGTGAGCGTCTGCCGGTAGCGGCGCAGCTGGGAGAGTTCGTCGTCGATGTGCGCCAGCTGGCGGCGCAGCCAGGGGCGGCCGCCGATCAGCGCGGCGAGCAGCACCACCAGCGGCAGGAACAGCAGCGGCTGGCCGATCAGGCCGTGACCGATGACGGTGGCGCTGTCGCGGATCGGCAGGGCTTCGAGCTGGCGCTGCAGGCGGCCGGGCACTTCCTTGAACCAGTCCAGATCGAGCGGCTTGTTGCTGGCGATCCAGAACATCTGCTCGTCGAGGGTGCGGCTGAGGCTGGCGCTGGTGGCCAGCAGCTCCTTCTGGTTGAGCTGCAGGGTGATGGCCTGGGTCAGCAGGTTGCCCAGCTCGGTGTTGAGGCGGTCGAGCAGCTCCAGGCGCGCGCGGGCCAGCTGTTCCAGCTGACTGCGCAGCTCGGGGCTGACGCTCTCGCTCGGCTGGCTGGCGAGCAGGTTGGCGACGTACTGGGTCGGATTGACGATCTCGGCGCGGCGCTGGTTCAGCTCGAACTGGTACAGGCGCAGGTCGGCGATCTCGTTGGCGAGGTTCTTGTCCGCGCTGACCTTGGGCAGGGCGTTCTTCTGCTGGTAGAGGATACGGGTCAGCAGCAGGCTGCCCTTGAGCACGGCGATCTGCTCGTCGAGGGCCTGCTCGGCCTGCTTCAGGCCGTCGAGCTGCTGCTTGGTCTCGATGTTCTTGCGGATCAGCGCGTTGGCCCGGTCGGTGGACTTGAGCAGGTAGTCGCTGAGCGCCAGGTTGAGGTCGGCCTGGGTGGCCAGCAGGCTGCCGCCCTGGTTGCCCTGGCTCTCGCGCGACAGCTGGGCCACGGTTTCCGCCGATTCCTCGCGGCGCTTCTCGTTGAGGCTGTTCTGCAGGGCGAGGATTTCCGCCTCGAGCAGGGTGGTGCGCTGGCTCAGCAGGGCGCGCTGGCTGGCGCTGAGATCCTGCAGGGCGGTGGTGCCGGCCAGTTCCTGGCGGCGCAGCTGGGAGACCGCCTCCAGGGCGGCCAGCTCGCTCTGCAGCATGGCCTGCTGCTCGGCGCCGAGCGGCTGGTTGTTGTCCTTGCCGTCCTTGAGGATGTCGCGGATGACCTGGGCGCGCGCCTGGTTGGCGCTGATCTCCGACTGGGCGCGCTCGGGACGGGTCTGCGCGTTGATCAGCGCATTGGTGGCCTGGGCCAGCTGGGTCTGGCTGTCGCTGAGCTGGGTCAGGCGCTCGGCGAGCAGGCCTTCCAGCTGGGCGACGGGCAGGCCGGCGTAGCGCTTGGCCAACTGCTCGGCGGGCACCGGCACCAGCTGCTTGAGTTCGCGCTGGGCCTCCTGGGTCTGTCTGGGGGCGGCGGCCAACTGCTGCTTGAGCCGGTTCAGCTCGTCGCTGCTGCTCTGCAGCGTCTGCAGGTTGGCGAGGGTCTTCTGCAGGGTGTCCTGCAGGGCCTTGTGCTCGGCCTCCGGCAGCTTGCGGCCTTCGAGGCCGTCGAGCTGCTTCTGCACGGCGGTGGCGCTGGGCAGGTTGCCGGCGGCACCGGCGAGGGGGGCGAGCAGCACGAGGCCGAGGAACAGGGAAACCAGAAACGAACGGTACTGGAACATCATAAGCGCGAGGGTTTCGGTTGGGGGATCGGCAAGCCTACTGGCGCAGCGCCGCCGCGACAAGGCAGCCGGTCCGGAAATGGCCATGCCCGACGACCGGGCACTCAGAACATCAGGGTCGGCCCGGCGCCGCCGGCGGGCAGCTTGAGGCCGACCTTGCGGATGCGGTTGCCTTCCATCTGTGCCACCGTCCAGGTGCGCCCGGCCCATTCGACCTGGTCGCCGACCACCGGTTCGCCGCCGATCAGGTGGGCGATGAACGGACCGAGCTGCTGGGCGGGGTCGGTGCCGTCCAGCCTGAGGCCGTAGAGCGCCGCCACCGGTCCCAGCTCGGCGTCGCCCTCGAGGACGAAGTCGCCGAAGAAGCGCAGGTCCTGGCCGCGCTTGGGCGCCTCGCTGAACAGCTTGCCGAGCGCCGGCAGGTCCTTCTCGTGGCCGATCACGCAGAGGATGTCGCCGGCCTCCAGGCGGGTGCTGCCACTGGGGTGGAGCAGTTCGCGGCCGCGGAACAGTGCAGCGATGCGCGTGCCCTCGGGCATCTTCAGCTCGCGCAGCGGGGCGCCGACGCACCAGCGGTCGGCGCGCAGCTTGTAGACGAACAGCTCCCACTGGCTGGTGGGGTGGATCTGCAGGCCGGCGCGGGAGATCGGCGCCGGTTGCGGCGGTACCTCGACGCGGGTCTTGCGTGCCGCCCAGCCGAGGGTGCTGCCCTGCAGCACCAGCGACACCAGCACGATGAAGAACGCCACGTTGAAGAACAGCTGGGCGTTGGGCAGGCCGGCGACCAGCGGGAATACCGCGAGGATCACCGGCACCGCGCCGCGCAGGCCGATCCAGGAGATGAACAGGCGCTCGCGGAAGTGGAAGGCGCGGAACGGCAGCAGGCCGATGAACACTGACAGCGGCCGGGCGAACAGGATCATCCACAGCGACAGGGCCAGTGCCGGCACGGCGATCGGCAGCAGCTCGCTGGGGGTGAGCAGCAGGCCGAGCACCAGGAACATGCCGATCTGGCTGAGCCAGGCCAGGCCGTCGAACATGTGCAGGATGCCGTGGCGGTTGCGGATCGGCCGGTTGCCGAGCATCAGGCCGCAGACGTACACGGCGAGGATGCCGCTGCCGCCGATCTCGCCGGCCACGGCGTAGATCATGATGCCGCCGCTGACCGTGAGCAGCGGGTACAGGCCGTCGGCCACCGACAGGCGGTTGACCAGTTGCAGCAGCAGCCAGCCGCCGGCCAGACCGAGGGCGATGCCGATGCCGAACTGCAGGAACAGGCTGCCCAGCACGCTCCAGCCGAAGCTGGTCTCGCCGGCGGCGAGCATGCCGATCAGGGTCACGGTGAGGAACATCGCCATCGGGTCGTTGCTGCCCGACTCGATCTCCAGGGTCGAGCCGACCCGCTCGTTGAGGCCCTTGCCGTTGAGCAGGTTGAACACCACGGCGGCGTCGGTGGAGGCGACGATGGCGCCGATCAGCATGCCTTCCAGCAGCTTGAGGTCGAACAGCCAGGCGGCGGCCAGGCCGGTCAGCCCGGCGGTGATCACCACGCCGAAGGTGGCCAGCGACATCGCCGGCCACAGAGCGACGCGGAAGGTGGCCACCCGGGTGCGCATGCCGCCGTCGAGGAGGATCACCGCCAGCGCCAGGTTGCTGACCAGGTAGGCCAGCGAGTAGTCGTTGAACACGATGCCGCCGATGCCGTCGACCCCGGCGACCATGCCCACGGCGAGGAAGATCACCAGTACCGGGATGCCGATGCGCGCCGAGAACGAGCTGACCAGGATGCTGACGCCGACCAGCAGTGCGCCGATGAAGAACAGGCTGTTGACGGCGGCGGTATCCACGGCAGGCTCCGAAGCGGGTTGACGGGCAGGCAAAATCATGCACTGGTCGTGCCAAGGGATTCTAACCCGTTGATTTGTCGCATGGTCGGAAAAATATCGGGTTTTTGCGTCAGGCCGGCGATCGTTGCGCAGGGGTTGTACCGCTCGAGCGGGGCGCGCCTGCGCCGGGCGGGGGCAACTGGTAAACTCGCCGCCACTCCCGACCCACCTCTCAGCGCTGGCCGCCGTGCGCGACCGGCCACTCGCGGATTCGCCGATGAACTACCGTCACGCCTTCCACGCCGGCAACCATGCCGACGTGCTCAAGCACGCCGTACTCTGCCGCCTGCTCGCCCTGATGGCACGCAAGGACAAGCCCTTCGCCTACCTCGACAGCCACGCCGGCGTCGGCCTCTACGACCTGGCCGGCGAACAGGCCGGCAAGACCGGCGAGTGGCTGCAGGGCATCGCCCGCCTGTGGGGGCGCGACGACCTGCCGGCGCTGCTCGACGACTACTGCGCGACCATCGCCGCGCTCAACCCGGACACCGGGCTGCGCTACTACCCCGGCTCGCCGGAGATCGCCCGCCGGCTGACCCGCGCCCAGGACCGCGTGCTGCTCAACGAGAAGCACCCCGAGGACGGTCGCCTGCTCAAGGACAACATGGCCGGCGACCGCCGGGT
The DNA here is from genome assembly GCF_904426495.1 of Pseudomonas sp. OF001. Lineage (NCBI taxonomy): Bacteria > Pseudomonadati > Pseudomonadota > Gammaproteobacteria > Pseudomonadales > Pseudomonadaceae > Pseudomonas > Pseudomonas sp. OF001. Next base: position 111,850 of record NZ_CAJGBM010000001.1, read on the forward strand.
CACCGTGCACCTGGGCGAGGGCTGGCACCTGGCCAAGGCACTGCTGCCGGTGGCGGAGAAGCGTGCGCTGCTGCTGATCGACCCGCCGTTCGAGCAGGCCGACGAGCTGGAGCGCTGCGTCGAGTCGCTGAGTACCGCCATCGCGCGCATGCGCCAGGCGGTGGTGGCGATCTGGTATCCGATCAAGGATGCGCGCCAGCTCAGGCGCTTCTACCAGGACCTCTCGAAGAGCGGTGCGCCCAAGCTGCTGCGCGCCGAGCTGTGGGTGCACCCCACCGACAACCCGGCCGGTCTCAACGGCTCCGGCCTGGTCATCGCCAACCCGCCGTGGCCGCTGGAGGACGAGCTGCGCGAGCTGCTGCCGTATCTGGCGACGCAACTGGCGCAGAGCCAGGGCGGCTGGCGGCTGGACTGGCTGATCGAGGAGAAGGCCGGCGGCTGAGTTGGTTGGCGCTCGGTGAGGCGGGTGTCCGCCCGTAGGGTGCGCTGTGCGCACCTGCGGTGTCGTGGTGCGCACGGCGCACCCTACGATGCCGCTGTCCGGCGTGGGCATGCATCGCGGGCCGGACGCGGAGCGTCCAGGGCTCCGGCTCCCACGCTGGAGCGTGGGAGCCATCGAGATATCCTTATTCGGGCAGGCACACCCCGGTGCCGCGCAGGCCGCAGTAGCCGCCGGGGTTCTTCGCCAGATACTGCTGGTGGTAGGCCTCGGCATAGTAGAACGGCACCTTGGCGCGGATCTCGGTGGTGATTGGCCCGAAGCCGGCGCGGGCCAGTTCGGCGGCGAAGGCCTCGGCGCTGGCGCGCGCCTCGTCCAGCTGCTCCGCCGTGCTGCAGTAGATCGCCGAGCGGTACTGGGTGCCGACGTCGTTGCCCTGGCGCATGCCCTGGGTCGGGTCGTGGGCCTCCCAGAACGCCTTGAGCAGGGCCTTGAGGCTGGTCTGGCGCGGATCGTAGAGCACGCGCACCACCTCGGTATGCCCGGTCAGCCCGGAGCAGACTTCCTCGTAGGTCGGGTTGGGGGTATGGCCGCCGGCATAGCCCGCCGCGGTCACCCACACTCCCGGCTGTTGCCACAGGCGCCGCTCGGCGCCCCAGAAGCAGCCGAGGCCGAACTGCACCTCCTCCAGCCCGTCGGGGAACGGCGGCAGCAGCGGATTGCCGTTGACATGGTGCCGCTCGGGCACCGGCATGGCGCTGGCGCGCCCGGGCAGCGCCTGCTCGGCACTGGGCAGGGCGAGCTTGTGGGCGAGAATCTGGGAACGCAGGGGCATGGCTGCCTCCTCGGCAAGGCGGTGAGTTGTTCGTCTAACTTGCCCGCCTGCGCCTCTGCCTGCAACCCTTGGCGGGCCGTCGGCGACCTTTGTCCGTCCTGTCACATCCTGTTAATACTGGCAGGCCGCCGGGCTGTGCGCCGAACATGCGTGCGGATTAAGCTGGCGGCATTTTTCACGTGAACCAAGGGTAACCATCATGCACACAGGATTCATGCAGCGGCTGCGTCGCGGCCTGTTGCTGGCCCTGCTCGGCGCCGCGCTGCCGGCCGGCGCCGCCGCGGAGGCCACCGGCAACGACGACAGCCAGCACGAGCAGGGCAGCGAGACTTCCGGCAATCAGGTCAGCCAGCTGGATGGCGCCGAGCAGGCGCGCTACCTGGCCGAACTCAAGCACCTCTATCCGCGCCAGGCGCCGCGCAAGGCGCTGCTGGAGCACTGCAACCGGCTGCTGGAAAGCTACGCGCTGCGCAGCGGCTATCGGGTCGGCGAGGCGCGCCGCGACGATCTGCTCTACCAGCTGAGCCTCCTCGGTGATGGCGGCCTCAACGTGCGCGAGGAAATCCGCAGCGCCGACGGCAGTCGGGTCGAGGTGCGCAACCACCCGGTGGCGCTGTTCGGCGTCGACCCGTTCGTGCGCTACGAGTGCCCGAACCGCGGGCCCTCCTGCCAGGTGCTCAACCCGCAGGACGGTTCGCCGCTGCTGACCCTGGTGCGCGACCATGCCGGGGTGGCCGAGCTGGCCAAGGCGATGAGCTTCCTGATCCGCGACATCCAGCAGGGCTGAGGCGCGGAGCCACGTTCAGCAGACCCGCAAACGACAACCCCGCCAATCGGCGGGGTTGTCGTTTCTGCGGCGGACGTGCGCGGCGCTTACAGCAGCAGCGAACGGATCTCCGCCAGCAGGTCGGCCAGACGGCGGGTGAAGCGGGCCGCGGCGGCGCCGTTTATCACGCGGTGATCGTAGGACAGCGACAGCGGCAGCATCAGCCGGGGCTGGAAGGCCTTGCCGTCCCACACCGGCTGCATGCTCGCCTTGGACACGCCGAGGATCGCCACCTCCGGCGCGTTGACGATCGGCGTGAAGCCGGTGCCGCCGATGTGGCCGAGGCTGGAGATGGTGAAGCAGGCGCCCTGCATGTCGTCGGCCGACAGCTTCTTGGTGCGCGCCTTCTCGGCCAGCTCGGCGGCCTCGGCGGCCAACTGCAGCAGGCTCTTCTGGTCGACGTTCCTGATCACCGGCACCAGCAGGCCGTCCGGAGTGTCCACGGCGAAGCCGATGTGCACGTACTTCTTGCGGATCAGCGCCTTGCCGCTGGGGGCCAGCGAGCTGTTGAAGTCCGGCAGCTCGCGCAGCACGTGGGCGCAGGCCTTGAGCAGGAACGGCAGCACGGTCAGCTTGACGCCGGCCTTCTCGGCCACCGCCTTCTGCGCGGTGCGGAAGGTCTCCAGCTCGCTGATGTCGGCCGACTCGAACTGGGTGACGTGCGGCACGTTGAGCCAGCTGCGGTGCAGGTTGGCGGCGCCGACCTGCATCAGGCGGGTCATCGCCACTTCCTCGATCTCGCCGAACTTGGCGAAGTCGACGACCGGGATCGGCGGGATGCCGGCGCCGCCGCTCACCCCGGCTTCCGGCGCGGCCTTGGCCTTGTGCATCATGCCCTTGACGTAGGCCTGCACGTCTTCCTTGAGCACGCGGCCCTTCGGACCGGTGGCCGGCACGTCGGCCAGCTCGACGCCGAACTCGCGGGCCAGCATGCGCACCGCCGGGCCGGCGTGCACCTTGCCGGCGCTGCCGCTCGGCGCGCCGACCGGGCCCGGCACCTTGGCCGGGGCCGCCGGAGCAGCGGCGGCAGGTGCAGGTGCAGCAGCGACGGGGGCGGCAGCCGGAGCTGCAGCGGCCACCGGGGCTGCCGCCGGCGCGGCGCCGGCCACGCGCAGGGTGAGGATCAGCGCGCCGGTGCCGACCTCGTCGTTGAGGGCGATCGCCACGCTGTCGACCACGCCGGCCTGCGGGCAGGGAATCTCCATGCTCGCCTTGTCCGACTCCAGCACGATCAGCGACTGGTCGGCTTCGACCGCGTCGCCGGCCTTGACCAGCACCTCGATGACGCGCGCCTTGCCGGACGAGCCGATGTCCGGCACGTGCACCGGCTGCAGGCTCTCCGCCGCCGCAGCGGCCGGAGCCGCGACGGGAGCGGGTTCGGCGGCCACGGGGGCAGGCGCCGCGGCGGGGGCTTCGGCGGCCGGAGCCGGGGCCGCAGTGGCGCCCTCGGCTTCCAGCTCGAGCAGTTCGTCGCCGGTCTTCAGCTTGTCGCCCAGCTTGATCTTCAGGCTCTTGATCACCCCGGCCTTGGGCGCCGGGACTTCCATGCTGGCCTTGTCGGATTCCAGGGTCAGCAGGCTCTGGTCGGCCTCGATGCGGTCGCCGACCTTGACCAGCAGCTCGATCACTTCACCTTCGCCGCTGCCGATATCGGGTACGCGAATCAGTTCACTCATGGCTCGCTCCTCAGCAGTCCAGCGGGTTGGCTTTGTTGGTGTCGATGCCGAACTTGGCGATGGCCTCGGCCACCACGGTACGGTCGATCTCGCCGCGGTCGGCCAGGGCCTCCAGCGCGGTCAGCACCACCCAGTAGCGGTCCACCTCGAAGAAGTGGCGCAGCTTCTTGCGGCTGTCGCTGCGGCCGAAGCCGTCGGTGCCGAGCACCTTGTACTCCTTGACCGGGACCCACTGGCGGATCTGGTCGGCGAACAGCTTCATGTAGTCGGTGGAGGCGACCACCGGGCCGCGGCGGCCGGACAGGCACTGCTCGACGTAGGTCAGCTCGGGCTTCTGTTCCGGGTGCAGGCGGTTGCGGCGCTCGACGGCCAGGCCCTCGCGGCGCAGCTCGTTGAAGCTGGTGACGCTCCACACGTCGGCGCCGATGTTGTAGTCCTCGCGGAGGATCTTCGCCGCCTCGCGCACCTCGCGCAGGATGGCGCCGGAACCCATCAGCTGCACGTGGCAGGCGGCGTCGCGCTGGTCTTCCTCGAGCAGGTACATGCCCTTGATGATGCCGTCCTCGACGCCCTGCGGCATGGCCGGCTGGGCGTAGGCCTCGTTCATCGCGGTCAGGTAGAAGAACACGTTCTGCTGTTCTTCGGTCATCTGGCGGATGCCTTCGCGGATGATCACCGCCATCTCGTAGGCGTAGGTCGGGTCGTAGGTGCGGCAGTTGGGGATGGTCGAGGCCAGGATGTGGCTGTGGCCGTCCTCGTGCTGCAGGCCTTCGCCGTTGAGCGTGGTGCGTCCGGCGGTGCCGCCGATCAGGAAGCCGCGCGCACGGCTGTCGCCGGCCGCCCAGGCCAGGTCGCCGATGCGCTGGAAGCCGAACATCGAGTAGAACACGTAGAACGGCAGCATCGGCTGGTTGTGGTTGCTGTAGGCGGTCGCCGCAGCAATCCAGCTGGACATGGCGCCGGCCTCGTTGATGCCTTCCTCGAGGATCTGGCCCTTCTTGTCCTCGCGGTAGAACATCACCTGGTCCTTGTCCACCGGCTGGTACAGCTGGCCGACCGAGGAGTAGATGCCGAGCTGGCGGAACATGCCTTCCATGCCGAAGGTGCGCGCCTCGTCGGGGATGATCGGCACGATGCGGCTACCGAGATCCTTGTCCTTGACCAGCTGCGACAGGATGCGCACGAAGGCCATGGTGGTGGAGATCTCGCGCTCGCCGGTGCCGTCGAGGATCGCCTTGAGGGTCTCCAGCGGCGGGGTCGGGATGCTGAAGCTCCTGCTGCGGCGCTGCGGCACGAAGCCGCCCAGCTTCTCGCGGCTCTTCAGCAGGTACTTCATCTCCGGGCTGTCCGGCTCGGGCTTGTAGAACGGCAGCTCTTCCAGCTTGTCGTCCGGGATCGGGATGCCGAAGCGGTCGCGGAAGGCCTTGAGGCTCTCGATGTCGACCTTCTTGACGTTGTGGGTGATGTTCTGCGCCTGGCCGGCACCGGTACCGTAGCCCTTGATGGTCTTGGCCAGCACCACGGTCGGCTGGCCGGTGTGGTTGACCGCCTGGTGGTAGGCCGCGTAGACCTTGAACGGGTCATGGCCGCCACGGTTGAGCGCCCAGATCTCCTCGTCGGACATGTCCTTGACCATCTCCAGCAGCTCCGGACGGGCGCCGAAGAAGTGCTCGCGGACGAACTTGCCGTCGTTGGCCTTGTAGTTCTGGTACTCGCCGTCGACCACCTCGTCCATGCGCTTCTGCAGCAGGCCCTTGGTGTCCTTGGCGAACAGCGGATCCCACAGGCGGCCCCAGATCACCTTGACCACGTTCCAGTCGGCGCCGCGGAACACGCCTTCCAGTTCCTGGATGATCTTGCCGTTGCCGCGCACCGGGCCGTCGAGGCGCTGCAGGTTGCAGTTGACCACGAAGATCAGGTTGTCCAGCTTCTCGCGGCCGGCCAGGGCGATGGCGCCGAGGGATTCCGGCTCGTCGGTCTCGCCGTCGCCGAGGAAGCACCAGACCTTCTGCTTGCCGGCGGGGATGAAGCCGCGGTGCTCCAGGTACTTCATGAAGCGCGCCTGGTAGATCGCCTGGATCGGGCCGAGACCCATGGATACGGTGGGGAACTGCCAGAAGTCCGGCATCAGCCACGGGTGCGGATAGGAGGACAGGCCCTGGCCGTCCACCTCCTGGCGGAAGTTGTTCAGTTGGTCTTCGCTGATGCGGCCCTCGAGGAAGGCGCGGGCGTAGACGCCGGGGGAGGCGTGGCCCTGGAAGTAGATCAGGTCGCCGCCATGCTCTTCGGTCGGCGCCTTGAAGAAGTAGTTGAAGCCGATGTCGTACAGGGTCGCGCTGGAGGCGAAGGTGGAGATGTGACCGCCCAGGTCCGGATCCTTCTTGTTCGCGCGCATCACGGTCGCCAGGGCGTTCCAGCGGATCAGCGAGCGGATGCGTCGCTCCATGAACAGGTCGCCCGGCATGCGGGCTTCATGGGTGACCGGAATGGTGTTGCGATACGGAGTGGTGATGGCGTACGGCAGCTGGGTGCCGGTGCGCGAGGCCAGCTCACCCATGCGGGTCAGCAGGTAGTGGGCGCGGTTTTCACCTTCACGATCGAGGACGGACTCCAGGGCGTCCAGCCATTCCTGGGTTTCGACGGGATCGAGATCTTGCATGGCTTGCTCCAGGGCGGAAAGGCTTCCAGAATCGGTTGCCGGATAGAGCGCGGCCGGGCTTGTGGGCGGCCGCAGCGAATTTTGTGTTTGTCGGACCAGGGCTGTTGCAGCCTGTCCGCACCGGGGGTGTCCCGGTCGCGCTTGTAGTTTTACTACATATTCACGGCAAAAGCAGCACCCCGCGACAAACGTCCAGTAGCAAAACTACAGCGCCGCCGACGGCCGCCGGGGCGCGATTAAGGATAGACCATGAGCCTCCCCTCCCTGATCGACCTGCCCGCGGAACTCAATGCCCTGGTCGAGCACAGCTTGCAGGGCCTGCGCGCCCGTCTCGATGATGCAGGTCAACAGGCCCTGGCGGCCTGGCCGGCGGCGCGCCACGCCGCGCTGGCGCGGGCGCTGGGCGCCAGCGACTTCGTCGCCGAGCAGGCCGTGCGCGACGCGGCGATGCTGCTCGAGCTGGCCGCCAGCGGCGAGCTGGAGCGGACGCTGGGCGCCGGCGAGCTGCGCGACCAGTTGGCCGAGGCGCTGGAGGGCTGCGCCAGCGAGGACGATCTGGCCCGGCGCCTGCGCCGCTACCGCAACCGCCAGCAGACGCGGATCATCTGGCGCGACGTCAACCGCCTGGCCGACCTGGGCGAGACCTGCCGCGACCTCTCCGATCTGGCCGACGCCAGCATCGACCTGGCCTACCGCTGGCTGTACGCCCAGCAGTGCGCGCAGTCCGGCACGCCGATCGGCGCGCGCAGCGGCGAGGCGCAGCATCTGGTGATCCTCGGCATGGGCAAGCTCGGTGCCTTCGAGCTCAACCTGTCCTCCGACATCGACCTGATCTTCGCCTACCCCGAGGGCGGCGAGACCGCGGGCGCGCGCCGCTCGCTGGACAACCAGGAGTTCTTCACCCGCGTCGGCCAGAAGCTGATCAAGGCGCTGGATGCGCTGACCGTCGACGGCTTCGTGTTCCGCGTCGACATGCGCCTGCGTCCCTACGGTTCCGGCGGCCCGCTGGTGTACAGCTTCAACGCCATGGAGCAGTACTACCAGGACCAGGGCCGCGACTGGGAGCGCTACGCGATGATCAAGGCGCGCGTGGTGGCCGGCGACCAGGCCGCCGGCGCGCAGCTGCAGCAGATGCTGCGGCCGTTCGTCTATCGCCGCTACCTGGACTTCTCGGCGATCGAGGCGCTGCGCAGCATGAAGCAGCTGATCCAGCAGGAGGTGCGGCGCAAGGGCATGACCGAGAACATCAAGCTCGGCGCCGGCGGCATCCGCGAGGTGGAGTTCATCGCCCAGGCCTTCCAGCTGATCCACGGCGGCCGCGACCTCAGCCTGCAGCAGCGGCCGCTGCTCAAGGTGCTCGACACCCTGGCCGGGCAGGGCTACCTGCCGCCGCCGGTGGTCGACGAGCTCAAGGACGGCTACCGCTTCCTGCGCTACCTGGAGCACGCCCTGCAGGCGATCGCCGACCGGCAGACGCAGATGCTCCCCGACGGCGAGCTGGAGCGCGCGCGGGTGGCCTTCATCATGGGCTTCCCCGGCTGGAACGCGCTGCTCGACCAGCTGGCGCACTGGCGCGGGCGCATCGACTGGCACTTCCGCCAGGTGATCGCCGATCCCGACGAGGACGGCGGCGCCAGCCTGGCCGGCGTCGGCGACGAGTGGCTGCCGCTGTGGCAGGGCGCCCTCGACCCCGAGGCGGCCCAGCACCACCTGGCCGACGCCGGCTTCGCCGATCCCGCCAGCGCCTGGCAGCGCCTGGAGGGTCTGCTGCACGGCTCGCAGGTGCGTGCCATGCAGCGCCTGGGGCGCGAGCGGCTGGACGCCTTCATGCCGGGCCTGCTGGCCGCGATGGTCGCCCACGGCAATCCCGACCTGCTGCTCGAGCGCGTGCTGCCGCTGGTCGAGGCGGTGGCGCGGCGCTCGGCCTACCTGGTGCTGTTGTCCGAGAACCCCGGCGCCCTGGCGCGCCTGCTGACCCTGTGCGCGGCCAGCCCGTGGGTGGCCGAGCAGATCGCCCGCTACCCGCTGCTGCTCGACGAGCTGCTCAACGAGGGGCGGCTGTACAGTCCGCCGGGCAAGGACGAGCTGGCCGCCGAGCTGCGCGAGCGCCTCACCCGCATCCCCGAGGACGACCTGGAACAGCAGATGGAGGCGCTGCGCCACTTCAAGCTGGCCCACGGCCTGCGCGTGGCCGCCTCGGAGATCGCCGGCAGCCTGCCGCTGATGAAGGTGTCCGACTACCTGACCTGGCTGGCCGAGGCGATCCTCGAGCAGGTGCTGCAGCTGGCCTGGCGCCAGGTCGGCCAGCGCCACGGCTACCCGCGCCGTGGCGACGGCAGCAGCGCCAGCGAGCCGGAGTTCGTCATCGTCGGCTACGGCAAAGTCGGCGGCATCGAGCTGGGCCACAGCTCGGATCTGGACCTGGTGTTCATCCACAACGGCGACCAGCAGCACGAGACCGACGGCGCCAAGCCGATCGACAGCGCGCAGTTCTACACCCGCCTGGGCCAGCGCATCATCCACCTGCTCACCGCACAGACCGCCTCGGGCGCGCTGTACGAGGTCGACATGCGCCTGCGCCCGTCCGGCGCGGCCGGCCTCTTGGCCAGCTCGCTGGCGGCCTTCGAGCGCTACCAGGAAGGCGAGGCCTGGACCTGGGAGCACCAGGCGCTGGTGCGCGCCCGGGTGCTGGCCGGCTCCGCCGCGGTCGGTGCGCGCTTCGAGGCGATCCGCGCCCAGGTGCTCGGCCGCGAACGCGACGGCGCCGCGCTGCGCGCCGAGGTCAGCGAGATGCGCGCCAAGATGCGCGACAACCTGGGCAGCAAGGCCACCGCCGGCGGCACCGCGCCGGAGGCCTTCGACGCCGCGGCCGCCTTCGATCTCAAGCACGATGCCGGTGGTATCGTCGATATCGAATTTATGGTGCAATACGCCGTTCTCGCCTGGTCGCGGCAGTACCCTGAACTGCTGCGTTTCACCGACAACATCCGCATTCTGGAAGGGCTGGAGCGGGCTGGCCTGATCGCGAGCTCCGACGTCCGACTCCTGCAGGAGGCCTACAAGGCCTATCGCGCAGCCGCCCACCGCCTGGCCTTGCAAAAACAGGCCGGCAGTGTGAGCGGAGACCACTTCCACGAGGAACGCCGCGGCGTGATGCGGATCTGGCGCGAACTGGGGCTGGCCTGAGGCGCCCCGACAACCCCGAATTCTTGTTAGGTTTAGGAGCTGGCAAATTATGTCGATGGCCGATCGTGATGGCGTTATCTGGTATGACGGCGAACTGGTGCCGTGGCGCGAAGCCAACACCCATGTGCTGACCCACTCCCTGCACTACGGCATGGGCGTGTTCGAGGGCGTGCGTGCCTACAACACTCCGGATGGCACCGCGATCTTCCGTCTGCAGGCGCACACCGACCGCCTGTTCGACTCCGCCCACATCATGGGCATGAAGATCCCCTTCACCAAGGAAGAGATCAACGAGGCCACCCGTGCCGCCGTGCGCGAGAATGGTCTGGAAAGCGCCTACATCCGCCCGCTGGCCTTCTACGGCTCGGAAGGCATGGGTATCCGCGCCGACAACCTGAAGGTCCACGTGGTCATCGCCGCCTGGCACTGGGGCGCCTACATGGGCGACGAGGCCCTGGAGCGCGGCATCAAGATCCGCACCAGCTCGTTCACCCGCCACCACGTGAACATCTCCATGACCCGCGCCAAGGCCAGCGGTCACTACATCAACTCGATGCTGGCCCTGCAGGAAGCCGTGTCCGCCGGCGCCGACGAGGCCCTGCTGCTGGATCCGGAAGGCTACGTGGCCGAGGGCTCGGGCGAGAACGTGTTCATCGTCAAGAACGGCGTGATCTACACCCCCGAGGTCACCGCCTGCCTGAACGGCATCACCCGCAATACCGTGCTGACCCTGGCGCGCGAGCTGGGCGTCGAGATCGTCGAGAAGCGCATCACCCGCGACGAGGTGTACATCGCCGACGAGGCCTTCTTCACCGGCACCGCCGCCGAAGTGACCCCGATCCGCGAGCTGGACGGCCGCCAGATCGGCGCCGGCCGCCGTGGTCCGGTCACCGAGAAGCTGCAGAAGGCCTACTTCGACCTGGTCACCGGCAAGACCGCTGCCCACGCCGAATGGCGCACCCTGGTCAAGTAAGCACGACCCGGATCCGCGTAGGGTGGGTCAGGCCGCAGGCCGCAACCCACCATCCGGCCCGCCGGGCCGGCCAGCGGTGGATCCGCCGGCGGATGCCTGCGGCATCCCTGGTGGGTTACGCTGCTGGCGCAGCCAACCCACCCTACGATTTCCTGCTTCCGGCTTTTCTATGAACATCCTGATCATCGGCCCCAGCTGGGTGGGCGACATGGTGATGGCGCAGACGCTGTTCCAGTGTCTCAGGCAGCGCCATCCCGACTGCGCCATCGACGTGCTGGCCCCCGAGTGGAGCCGGCCGATCCTCGAACGCATGCCCGAAGTCCGCCAGGCGCTGAGCTTCCCGTTCGGCCACGGCGTGCTCGACCTCGCCGGACGCCGGCGCATCGGCAGGTCGCTGGCCGGCCAGTACGACCAGGCGATCCTGCTGCCCAACTCGCTGAAGTCGGCGCTGGTGCCGTTCTTCGCCGGCATCCGCCAGCGCACCGGCTGGGTCGGCGAGATGCGCTACGGCCTGCTCAACGACGCCCGCAAGCTGGACAAGGCGCGCTACCCGCTGATGATCGAGCGCTTCATGGCCCTGGCCTTCGAGCCGGGTGTGGAGCTGCCCAAACCCTATCCGCGTCCGCAACTGCAGATCGACCCGGCCAGCCGCGCCGCGGCGCTGGCCAAGTTCGGCCTCGAGCTGGACCGCCCGGTGCTGGCGCTGTGCCCCGGCGCCGAGTTCGGCGAGGCCAAGCGCTGGCCGGCCGAGCACTACGCCGCGGTGGCCGACGCCAAGATCCGCGCCGGCTGGCAGGTCTGGCTGTTCGGCTCGAAGAACGACCACCCGGTCGGCGAGGCGATCCGCGAGGAGCTGATGCCCGGCCTGCAGGAGGAGGCGGTCAACCTCGCCGGCGAGACCAGCCTGGCCGAGGCCATCGACCTGCTGTCCTGCGCCGCGGCGGTGGTGTCCAACGACTCCGGGCTGATGCACGTGGCCGCCGCCCTCGACCGCCCGCTGGTGGCGGTGTACGGCTCCACCTCGCCGCAGTTCACCCCGCCGCTGGCCGAACAGGTGGAGATCGTCCGCCTCGGCCTCGACTGCAGCCCGTGTTTCGAGCGCACCTGCCGCTTCGGCCACTACAATTGCCTGCGCGACCTGCCGCCTCAGCCGGTGCTGGCGGCGCTCGAGCGCCTGGCCGGCGACCCGCTGGCCGACCCGCTGCCGCTGGAGCACTGAGTGCGCGTCCTGCTGATCAAGACGTCCTCGCTGGGCGACGTCATCCATAGCCTGCCGGCGCTCACCGACGCGCAGCGCGCCATCCCCGGCATCCGCTTCGACTGGGTGGTGGAGGAGGGCTTCGCCGAGATTCCCACCTGGCATCCGGCGGTCGACCGGGTGATCCCGGTGGCCCTGCGCCGCTGGCGCAGGAACCTCTGGCAGACCTGGCGCAGCGGCGAGTGGCAGCAGTTCAAGGCCCGCCTGGCCGAGCGCGACTACGACCTGGTGCTTGACGCCCAGGGCCTGGTGAAGAGCGCCTTCCTCACCCGCTACGCACGCGGCCCGGTGGCCGGCCTGGATCGCGCCAGCGCCCGCGAGCCGCTGGCCAGCCGCTTCTATGATCGCGGCTGCAGCGTGCCCTGGGGCATGCACGCGGTGGAGCGGCTGCGCCAGCTGTTCGCCCAGGCGCTCGGCTATCCGCTGCCGGCGGAGACCGGCGACTACGCCCTCGACCGCCAGCGCCTGCTCGCCGGGCGCGGCGCCGAGCCTTACCTGCTGCTGCTGCACGGCACCACCTGGACCACCAAGCACTGGCCGGAGCGCTACTGGCGCGAGCTGGCCGAGCTGCTCGGCGCCCAGGGCTGGGCGATCCGCCTGCCGTGGGGCAATGCCGAGGAGAAGGCGCGCGCCGAGCGCATCGCCGCCGGGCTGGCGCACGTGACGGTGCTGCCGAAACTGAATCTGGCCGGCGTCGCCGCCGAGCTGGCCGGCGCCCGCGCCTGCGTGGCGGTGGACACCGGCCTCGGCCACCTGGCCGCCGCCCTGGACGTGCCGACCATCTCCCTGTACGGCCCGACCAACCCCGGCTTCACCGGCGCCTACGGCCGCGGCCAGATCCACCTGGCCAGCGACTTCCCCTGCGCGCCCTGCCTGAAGAAGACCTGCGCCTACCAGCCGACGGCCGAGGATCGCCAGCGTTTCGACCTGGCCACGGAGCAGCCGCTGTGCTTCACCCGTCTCGACCCGGCACGGATCGCCGCCGAGCTGGCGGCCCTGCTGCCTGCGAGAGTCGTCTGATGCAACTGGCCTTCGTGCTGTACAAGTACTTCCCCTTCGGTGGCCTGCAGCGCGACTTCCTGCGCATCGCCCTGGAATGCCAGCGCCGCGGCCACGCCATCCGCGTCTACACGCCGATCTGGGAAGGCGAGGTGCCGCCCGGCTTCGACGTGCGGGTGGCGAAGATCCGCTCCTGGTCCAACCACCGGCGCAACGAGAAGTTCAGCGCCTGGCTGGCCGCCGATCTGGCCCGTGATCCGGTCGACCGGGTGGTCGGCTTCAACAAGATGCCGGGCCTCGACGTCTACTACGCCGCCGACGGCTGCTACGAGGACAAGGCGCAGACCCTGCGCAACCCGCTGTACCGCTTCGGCAAGCGCTACCGCCACTTCGCCGAGTACGAGCGCGCGGTGTTCGCCGCCGAGGCCAGGACCGAGATCCTGATGATCTCCGAGGTGCAGCAGCCGCTGTTCGTCAGGCACTACGGCACGCCGGCCGGGCGCTTCCACCTCTTGCCGCCGGGCATCGCCCAGGACCGCCGCGCCCCGGCCAACGCCGCCGCGATCCGCGCCGAGTTCCGCCAGGAGTTCGACCTGGGCGACGACGACCTGCTGCTGGTGCAGATCGGCTCGGGGTTCAAGACCAAGGGGCTGGACCGCAGCCTCAAGGCGCTGGCCAGCCTGCCGCGCGAGCTGAAGAAACGCACCCGGCTGATCGCCATCGGCCAGGACGATCCCAAGCCGTTCCTGCTGCAGGTCAAGGCGCTCGGCCTGTCCGAGCAGGTGCAGATCCTCAAGGGGCGCAGCGACATCCCGCGCTTTTTGCTCGGCGCCGACCTGCTGATCCACCCGGCCTACAACGAGAACACCGGCACCGTGCTGCTGGAGGCGCTGGTCTCCGGCCTGCCGGTGCTGGTCACCGACGTCTGCGGCTACGCCCACTACATCGCCGATGCCGACTGCGGCCGGGTGCTGCCCAGTCCGTTCGAGCAGGAGCGCCTCAACCAGTACCTGGCCGAGATGCTCGCCGACGACGCGGCGCGTGCGCGCTGGGGCGCCAACGGCCTGGCCTATGCCGATACGGCGGACCTGTACTCCATGCCGCAGAAGGCCGCCGACGTGATCCTCGGGGAGCAAGCATGAACACGATCCGTAGGGGCGAATTCATTCGCCTTGCCGAACTTCTGCAGGCGAATGAATTCGCCCCTACGGGAGCGGTGCCATGCAACTGATCCTCGCCGAACCTTTCAAGAGCCTGTGGCAGGGCAAGGACGCCTTCACCGAGGTGGAGAAGCTGCAGGGCCAGGTCTACCGCGAACTGGAAGGCCGCCGCACCCTGCGCACCGAGGTGGCCGGGCGCGGCTACTTCGTCAAGATCCACCGCGGCATCGGCTGGGGCGAGATCGTCAAGAACCTGCTGACCCTCAGGGCCCCGGTGCTCGGCGCCGGCCAGGAATGGACGGCGATCCAGCGCCTGACCCAGGCCGGCGTGCCGACCATGACCGCGGTGGCCTTCGGCGCGCGCGGCGCCAATCCCGCCGCGCAGCACTCCTTCATCGTCACCGAGGAGCTGGCGCCCACCGTCAGCCTCGAGGACTTCAGCCGCGACTGGATCTCGGCACCGCCGGAGCCGCGCCTCAAGCGTGCGCTGATCCGCCGGGTGGCGGAGATGGTCGGCGCCATGCACCGCGCCGGGGTCAACCACCGCGACTGCTACATCTGCCATTTCCTGCTGCATACGGACCAGGCGGTGACCGCCGACGACTTCCGCCTGTCGGTGATCGACCTGCACCGCGCGCAGACCCGCGCTGCCGTGCCGCGCCGCTGGCGCGACAAGGACCTGGCCGCGCTGTACTTCTCCGCGCTGGATATCGGCCTGACCCGCCGCGACGCCCTGCGTTTCCTCCGGAGCTACTTCCAGCGCCCGCTGCGCGACACCTTGCGCGACGAGGCCCGCCTGCTGGCCTGGCTGGAGGCCAAGGCGGCCAGGCTGCGCGAGCGCTACCTGCGCAAGTACGCACCGGGGGCCTCGGCGTGAGTGGCTGGCAGTTGGCTGCCGAGCTGCCCGCCGCCGCGCGGGAGGCCTTCGCCGATCTCGACCGGGTGTTCGCCCTGGACGGCGAGTGGGTGGCCGAGGACCAGATGTCCCGGGTGCTGCGCGTCGAGGTGGCCGGACTGCGCTACTACGTCAAGCAGTACTGGGGCGCCGGCAAGGGCCTGCGCCGCTGGCTGGGGCGGCCGCGGGTCGAGGCCGAATGGCAGAACCTGCGCCTGTTCGCCCAGTGGGGCATTCCCGCCGCGCCGGTGGTGGCCTGGGGGCTGGAGCGCCGCCTGGGCTGCTTCGCGCGCGGCGCGCTGATCACCGCCGAACTGGCCGGCACCGCGGATCTCGCCGCCCTGGCGCGCAACCACGACCCGCGCCTGCGCCAGCGCGACTGGCTGGACAGGGTCAGCCGCCAGTTGGCCGAGGCCACCCGCCTGATGCACCGCCATGGTTTCGCCCACAACGACCTGAAGTGGCGCAACCTGCTGGTCGACCAGACCGGCAATCTCTACCTGATCGACTGCCCGACCGGCAGCTTCTGGTGGGGGCCGCTGCTCGACTACCGGATCGTCAAGGATCTCGCCTGCCTGGACAAGGTGGCCAAGTACCACCTGTCGCGCAGCCGTCGCCTGCGCTTCTACCTGCAGTACCGCGGGCGCGAACGGCTGTCGGCCAACGACAAGCGCCGCCTGCGCAAGATCCTCGCCTTCTTCGAGGGCCGCGAATGAGCCTGCGCCTGAGCGAACTGGCCAGCGCCGGGCGCCGCCCGGCGCTGCCGCTGAGCATCGAGCTGCCCGGCGGCGAACTGCGCCTGCTGAGTCTGTTGCGCGTGCTGCCGGGGCAGCGCTACGTCGGCGAGGCCGAATGGCAGGGCCGCCGGGTGCTGGCCAAGCTGCTGGTCGGCGCCAGGGCGGCGCGCCAGCACGCCCGCGAGCTGGACGGCGCGCGCCTGCTGCGCGAGCAGGGGCTGGACACCCCCGAGCTGCTGGCCGAGGGGCTGGTGGCGGGCGAGGGCGGCTGGCTGCTGTTCGAGTTCCTCGCCGCCGCCATCAGCCTCGGCAGCGTCTGGCAGGCGGTGGCCGAGCAGCCGCCGCTGTCCGCCGCCCAGCAGGCGCTGCTCGGCGAGGCGCTGGGCGCCATCGGCCGCCTGCATGCCCGCGGCCTGTGGCAGGACGATCTGCACCTGGACAACCTGCTGCGCTGCCGCGAGCGCCTGTACCTGATCGACGGCGGCGGCATCCGCGCCCAGCTGGCCGGGCAGCCTCTGGCCCGCGCCCAGGCGCTGCAGAATCTCGGCGTGTTCTTCGCCCAGCTGCCGGCGGAGCTGGAGCCCTTCATCGACCGCCTGCTGCCGGCCTATCTGCAGGCCAATCCGGCGCATGCGCTGGACGCCAGCGACCTGCGCGAGCCCATCGCCGCCGTGCGCCGCTGGCGCCTCAGGGACTACCTGAAGAAGCTCGGCCGCGACTGCACCCTGTTCAGCGTGCAGCGCAGCCGCGACGACCTGCGCATCGTCCGTCGCGACCAGGCCGAGAGCCTGCTGCCGCTGCTGGAGCAGGCGGATACCGCCATCGGCGCCGGCGTTGCCCTGAAGCAGGGCGGCAGCGCCACCGTGGCGCGCGTCGAACTGGCCGGCCGGCCTGTGGTGATCAAGCGCTACAACATCAAGGGCCTGGGCCACTGGCTCAAGCGCTGCTGGCGGCCCAGCCGCGCCTGGCACAGCTGGGTTGAGGGCAACCGCCTGGAGTTCCTCGGCATCGCCACCCCGCGGCCGCTGGCCATGCGCGAGAGCCGCCGCTTCGGCCTGCGCGGGCGCGCCTGGCTGATTACCGAACATGCCGGCGGAGAGGATATACTCCGCCGATTCGCGCGCGATGGCAGTCGTCTGCCGCCGGAGAACGAGCTGCAGGCACTCGAGCGACTGTTCGCCGCCCTGTGCCGCGAGCGCATCGCCCACGGCGACCTCAAGGGCACCAACCTGCTCTGGCAGGACGGCCGCTGGGCGCTGATCGACCTCGACGCCATGCACCAGCACCGCTGCCCGCGGCGCTTCGCCAGGGCCTACGCCAAAGACCGCGCCCGCTTCCTGCGCAACTGGCCGGCCGATTCGGCCCTCTACCGGTTGCTCGACCAACGTTTACCGCAGGTGCCTGGCACCTGCCCTGAATAGATAGAGGGATACATCTGTGGCTCTGACCGTCCTCGGCCTTTCCGGCGCCCTCAGCCATGACCCGTCCGCCGCGCTGTACATCGACGGCAAGCTGATCGCCGCCGTCGAAGAAGAGCGTTTCGTGCGCGACAAGCACGCGAAGAACCGCATGCCCTACGAGTCGGCCAAGTTCTGCCTGGAACAGGCCGGGATCAGGCCGGAAGACGTCGATGTGGTGGCCATTCCCTTCGCGCCGATCAGCATCTTCGACAAGGCCCGCTGGCAGTATGCCAAGCGCTACGCCTACGCCCCGGACCGGGCGCTGGACGCCATCCTGTTCGGCAACCGTCGCTACCACCGCTACAAGAAGCGCATCCAGTGGTGCCTGCAGCAGCTCGGCTTCGACCTCAAGAAGGTCAAGATCGAGCCGGTCGAGCACCACCTGGCCCATGCCTCCAGCGCCTACCACTGCTCCGGCTTCACCGAGAAGACCGCGATCATGGGCATCGACGGCAAGGGCGAGTACGCCACCACCTTCTTCGGCTGGGGCGAGAACGGCAAGATCCACAAGATCAAGGAGTTCTACGATCCGGATTCGCTGGGCGGCCTGTACGGCGCGATCACCGAATACCTCGGCTTCGAGATGCTCGACGGCGAGTTCAAGGTGATGGGCATGGCGCCCTACGGCGACGCGGCGAAGTACGACTTCTCGCGGCTGGCCAAGTTCGAGAACGGCGAGCTGGTGATCAACACCGAGTACGCCAACGTCATCGGCTTCCGCCGCTACAAGGAGAACGGCAAGGGCTACTACTTCTCGCCCAAGCTGATCGAGTGGCTGGGCCCGAAGCGCGAGGGCGACATCGCCGACGACCCCTACATCCATTACGCCGCCGCCATGCAGGCACTGTTCGAGAAGCTGGCGCTGGAGATGATGGACTTCTACCTGGGCGACATCATCCGCGAAACCGGCAAGATCGCCTTCGCCGGCGGCTGCGCACTGAACGTCAAGCTCAACCAGAAGATCATCGCCCGCGACGAGGTCAGGGAGCTGTTCGTGCAGCCGGCCTCCGGCGACGCCGGCACCGCGGTGGGCGCCGCCGCCTACGTTTCGGTGGCCCGCGGCGTGCCGGTGGAGAAGATGGAGCACGTCTACCTCGGTCCGGCCTACTCCAACGAGGACGTGATCGCCGCCTGCGCCCGCCATCCCAACGCGCCGAAGTGGCAGCGCATCGACGACACCGCCCGGCGCATCGCCCGGATCATGGCTGACGGCAATCCGGTGGCCTGGTTCCAGGGCCGCATGGAGTTCGGTCCGCGCGCCCTCGGTGGCCGTTCGATCATCGGCTGCCCGAGCGTGCCGGGCGTCGCCGACCGCATCAACGAACAGATCAAGTTCCGCGAACGCTGGAGGCCGTTCTGCCCGTCGATGCTGGATACCGTGGCGCCGCAGATGCTCAAGGTCGACCACCCCAGCCCGTTCATGACCTTCACCTTCGAGGTCAACGAGGAGTGGAAGGAGCGCGTGCCGGAAGTGGTCCACGAGGACGGCACCTCGCGCGCCCAGGTGCTCGAGCGCCGGCACAATCCGCGCTGGTACGAGCTGATGCTGGAGCTGGAGAAGCTCACCGGCAACGGCGTGTCGCTGAACACCTCGCTGAACCGCCGCGGCGAGCCGATGGTCTGCTCGCCGACCGATGCGCTGAACATGTTCTACGGTTCGGACCTGCGCTACCTGATCATGGAGGACGTGCTGGTGGTCAAGGACGGGATGGACTGGTATGACGCCGTCTGAGACGCTGATCAGCGTCGTCATTCCGGCCTACAACTATGCCCACCTGCTGCCCCGTGCGCTGGACTCGGTGCTGGGACAGCTCGCTGACGACGTCGAGCTGATCGTCGTCGACGACGGCTCGCGCGACAACACCACCGAGGTGCTGGCTGGCTATGCCGCGCGCCATCCGCAGTTGCGGGCGATCCACCAGGCCAATGCCGGACCTGCCGCGGCGCGCAACCGCGGCATCCGCGAGGCGGCCGGCCGCTATGTGCTGCTGCTGGATGCGGACGACGAGTTGCTGCCCGAGGCGCTGGCGCAACTGCGCCACGCCGTGGCAGCCCGGCCTGATGCCGGCATGTTTCTCGGCGCGCAGGTCTCGGTGTTCGCCGACGGCCGCGAGCGTTTGCGCCAGCCCACGCCGGTGCCCGCACTCGCACCGCGGGAGCTGATAGCTCGCTACCTGTTGCAGAAGCGCATAGCCATATCCCACTGCTGCTCGCTGTTCCGGCGCGATCTGCTGCTGCAGTGTCCCTATCCGGAAAGCCTGCGCAAGGGGGAGGACATCGCCGTGTTCGCCTACCTGCTGGTGAGTGCGCCGGTGGTCACCGTCGCTCAGCCGCTGGCACGGATCCACAAGCATGACGACAGCCTGCGGCACAATCGCGACCGTGAGGAGGAGAATGCCCTCGGCATCGTCCGCGAGGTGTTCGCCAGCCTGCCGGCCGAGTGCCAGCCGCTGCGCCGTCGCTATACCGCCCAGCGTTACCTGTCGCTGTTTCGCATCGCCCAGGCCGACCGCGATCCTGCGGCGGCCCGGCGCTTCTACGCGTGCGCGCTGCGCCTGAGTCCGCTGCAGGCCCTGCGCTGGGGCTACCTGCGCAAGGCGTTGCGACTGTTGGTGAGGAGGTGAGCGTGCGAGTGTTGGTCCTGACCGCCGAGCCGCGGCTGCCGGATTTCAAGTCCCTGTATGCGAGTCTGGCCAGCCATGTGGAAGTCGATCTGCGCATCCTGCAGAAGGAGCAGCAGCGCGACCTGAAGAGCTACCTGCGGCAGATTCCCCTGGCCGGTTACGAGCGCATCCTGCTCGATCTGCCGTTCAAGAACGTCTACCGGCAGACCCGCCTGCTGGCGCGCCTGCCGCACCTCACGATCTACGAACAGGACGCCTGCCAGAACTACCTGGACAGTTCGCGCTGGAAGGGCAAGTTCAGTCGTTTCTACCGGCGTCTGCCTGGCGCACGCATCGTGGTGACCGGGGCGTCGGTCGCTCGCCGGCTGGCCGCCGAAGGGTTCGATGCCACCTTCATTCCCAAGGCCTACGATCCGCAGGATGTGTTCCTCGAGGAGCGGGGGCCGCGCGATATCGAACTGGGCTTCATCGGGCGGACGTCCAGCGGCGCCTATGCGGGCCGCAAGGCCCTGCTCGACAGCCTGGCGGCATGCGAGCCGCTGCAGCTGCTGCGCAGCGAGCCCGGCGACGCCTACCGCCATCTGCTCAACCGCATCCGCTTTTTCGTCAGCGCCGATGTCGGTCTGAACGAGTACATGGCCAAGAACTTCGAGGCCATGGCCTGCGGCTGCGTCCTGCTGGCCTGGCGCCAGGGCGAGGAGGAGCAGGCGATCGGTCTGGAGGAGGGGCGGCACCTGCTGCTCTATTCGTCACTCGATGAATTGCGCGCACATCTGGAGCGGCTGCGGGGCGATCCGGCACTGGCCGAGCGCATCGCTCTGGAGGGGCGGCAGTTCGTCGAGAGCCGGCTCGGCTTTCCCGCGTTGGCCGCCCGCCTGGCCGATGAGTTGCGCAGGCCCAGGCCGGCACGGCCTGTCGCGCCGTCGCGCTGGGCGTGGCTGCGCGCATTGCTCAAGGGGGGGAATGCCTAGTGCGGCAAGCAACGGATGATCCGCTGGTGACGGTGATAGTGCCGTCCTACAACCATGCTCCCTACGTCGAGGCCTGTATCGAGAGCATCCTCGGGCAGACCTACCCGAACATCGAACTGCTGGTGATCGACGACGGCTCGACGGACGACAGTGTCGAGCGGATCCGACGCTTGCAGGAGCGGCATGGTTTCGATTTCCGGGTGCAGCGCAACCAGGGGTTGCTGAGCACGCTGAACGACGCCTTGCAGCGTGCCCGCGGCGTCTATTTCGCGCCCTTTGCCTCCGACGACGTGATGCTCCCCGAGCGCATCGAGCGCCAGGTGCGCCACCTGCAGGCGCACCCCGAGGTGGCGATCTGTGCCGGCAACGTGCAGGCGATCGATCCCGAGGGACGCCTCGTCGGCAAGCCGCGCTCCTCCGGAGCGACGCGGCGCCTGGATTTCGACAGCCTCTTCCTGGGGACCCAGGACGGCGCACCGGCGCCCACGCTGCTGCTGCGCCGCGATGTCGCCCTGGCGGTGGGCGGCTACGATCCGTCGATCCGCATCGAGGATCTGACCATGCAGCTCAAGATGGCGAGGGCGGGATACTTCGTGGACGTGCTCGGCGATGTGCTGGCGCTCTACCGCACTCACCCGGAGAACATGCACAGGAACCTGCGCTTCATGCTCGACGAGGGGCTGAAGATCTATGCGCTGTTCGCCGACCACCCGGCCTACCGGCGGGTATGCATGGCGCATCGCAATTCCATCCTGCTCAAGGCGGCGAAGCTGGACAAGCCGCTGGCCTGGGAGATTCTCCGGCAGATCCCACCGGCGCACTGGACGCGCAAGACCCTGCGCGCGCTGTTGCGTCTCCTGCTGGCGCGCCGCTGACCGGCGTGTCCGGCGTCACGCGTGTTGTTCGACGTTGAGTTGACGAGGTCGGAATGAAGATATTGAAGTGGTACCAGCGCCTGCGTATCTGGTTTTATCGCCGCCTGTCGACCAACCGGCCGCATCTGCAGGGCTGCAAGATGCGCCAGCCGCTGATGTGTGCCGGCAAGGGGCGCATAGCCCTGCAGGGCGTGCAGCTCGGCTACTGGCCTTCGCCCGGCTTTCTCAATGGCTGCATCTACATCGAGGCGCGCGAGGCGAGCGCGCAGGTCAGCATCGGGGCGGGGACCATTCTCAACAACAATGCGGCGATCATCGCC
The DNA here is from genome assembly GCF_904426495.1 of Pseudomonas sp. OF001. Lineage (NCBI taxonomy): Bacteria > Pseudomonadati > Pseudomonadota > Gammaproteobacteria > Pseudomonadales > Pseudomonadaceae > Pseudomonas > Pseudomonas sp. OF001. The sequence continues at coordinate 133,743 of NZ_CAJGBM010000001.1, forward strand.
GAGAAAGGGCGTATCGATATCGGCCGCAACTGCCTGATCGGCCGCAACTTCAGCGTGGTCGACTCCGACTTCCATGGCCTGAGTGTGGCCGAGCGGCGCTCGGGCGTGCACTCGACGGCGGATGTGCGCATCGAGGACGAGGTGTTCATCGGCAACGACGTGACCCTGCTCAAGGGAGTTTCCGTCGGCTACGGCGCGGTGATCGGCAGTGGTGCGGTGGTGGTGCGCGATGTTGAGGCGAACGCGGTATACGCGGGCAATCCGGCTCGACTGATTCGTCGTCTGGACGAGCCGGATCGCTAGACCGGGCCTGCAGGGACGAGCCCTGCAGGCCGGGGGCTTCAGGCGCGGAACGCGTTGACGCTGCGGATGACCTGCTCGGCCTCCTCGAGGCTCAGCGTCGGCCCCATGGGCAGGCTCAGCACTTCCCGATGCATGGCTTCGGTCAGCGGCAGCTCGAGGGGGCCCCAGGCGCGATAGGCCTGCTGGTGGTGCGGCGGGATCGGATAGTGGATGAGCGTCTGGATGCCCTGATCGGCAAGGTGGCGCTGCAGGGCTTCGCGTTCGCCACAGCGGACCACGAACAGATGCCAGACGTGTTGCTCCTCCACCGCGCAGTCCGGTAGCCGGATGGCCGGGTTGTCGATGCCCTGGCGATACAGGCGGGCGATCAGCCGGCGATGCTCGGTCTGGGCATCCAGGTGCTTGAGCTTGACCCGGAGCAGGGCGGCCTGGATCTCGTCGAGGCGACTGTTCACGCCCTGGTAGAGGTTCTTGTACTTCTCGTGCGAGCCGTAGTTGCGCAGGGCGCGCAGGGTCTGCGCCAGCTCGTCGTCGCTGGTGGTGATGGCGCCGGCATCGCCCAGGGCGCCGAGGTTCTTGCCCGGATAGAAGCTGAAGCCCGAGGCATGCCCCCAGTTGCCGGCCCTGCGGCCGCTCAGGCTGGCGCCATGGGCCTGGGCGGAGTCCTCCAGCAGCAGCAGGCCATGCTCTTCGGCGATGCCCTGCAGGGCCGGCATGTCGGCCAGTTGCCCGTACAGGTGAACGGCGAGGATGGCGCGGGTTTTCGCGGTGATGGCGGCGCGGGTCCGCTGCGGGCAGAGGTTGTAGCTGCCGGCATCCGGCTCGACCAGGACCGGGGTCAGGCGATTCTCGGTGATGGCCAGGATGCTGGCGATGTAGGTGTTGGCGGGGACGATGATCTCGTCGCCTTCCTTGAGCTTGCCCAGTTCCTTCCAGGCGCGCAGGGTCAGGGTCAGGGCATCCAGGCCGTTCGCCACGCCGATGCAGTGTCCGCTGCCGCAGTAGGTGGCGAACTCGGTCTCGAAGCGGGAAAGCTCCTGCCCGGCGATGTACCAGCCCGAGTCGATGACCCGGGTGCAGGCCTCGATCAGTTCCTCGCGGCAGGTGGCATTGATTTTCTGCAGATCCAGGAAACTGATCATTGCTCGATGTACCTGATGATTCTGGCCGGGTTGCCGACAACCACGGCGTTGTCCGGAACGTCCCTGGTCACCACGGCCCCGGCCCCGACCATGGCATTGCAGCCGATGGTGATGCCTGGCAGCAGGGTGGCGTTCGCGCCGATGCTGGCGCCCTTTTTCACGGTGATGCCGGCGAAGCTGTCGGGGTAGACCTTGGAGCGCGGCAGGGGATCGTTGGTGAAGGTCGCGTTGGGGCCGACGAAGACGTTGTCCTCGATGCGCGTGCCGTCCCACAGGAACACGCCGGATTTTATCGTGACGTTGTCGCCGACGATCACGTCGCCTTCGATCAGCGTGTGCGCGCAGATGTTGCAGTTCGCGCCGATGCGGGCTCCCGCCAGCACGACGCTGTACTGCCATATCCGGGTGTCCTTGCCGATGCTGGCAGTCTGGACGTCGGAAAGGGGATGGATCTTAGGCATTTCGCGTCAGCTCCAGGAAGGCGGGGTAGCTTCTGATGTAGTCGGATTCGTCGTAGTGGTCGCTGGCGAGGACGAGCAGCACGCAGTCGCTGCTGAAGTCGTGCATCTCGTGCCAGATCATCCGGCTGATGCGGATCGCCTTGTCGGGGGCGTCGAGCCAGACCTCTTCCCGGCTGACGCCGTCGTCCATGAGCATGCGGCAGCGGCCGGACACGCAGATGGCGATCTGTTCCAGCTGCCGGTGGGCATGGAAGCCGCGGGAGATTCCCGTCACCGTATCGGTCAGGTAGTAGACCCGCTTGATGTCGAAGGGGATGTTCCTTCCGCCTTCGAGTGCGACCAGCTTGCCGCGCTCGTCGCCCATCACCTTGAGTTCGATCAGCTCGGTCAGGCTCACTTGCTGTTCTCCCGGGCGATGGACAGAAGGTACTGGCCGTAGCTGCTCTTGCTCAGGGAGTGGCCGATGCGCTGCAGTTCCTCGACGCTGAGCCAGCCATTATGAAAGGCGATCTCTTCCAGGCAGGCGATCTTGTAGCCCTGGCGCTTCTCGATGGTTTCCACGAAGTGCGCCGCCTCCAGCAGGCTTTCATGGGTGCCGGTATCCAGCCAGGCGAAGCCGCGGCCGAGCAGTTCGACGTTGAGACTGCCGCGCTGCAGGTAGACCTGGTTGATGCTGGTGATCTCCAGTTCGCCGCGCGCCGAGGGCTTGACCTGCCTGGCGATCTCCACCACCTGGTTGTCGTAGAAGTACAGGCCGGTGACGGCGAAGTTCGATTTCGGGGCGTGCGGTTTTTCCTCGATCGAAATGGCGCGCCTGTCGGCGTCGAACTCGACCACGCCGAAGCGCTCGGGGTCCTTGACCTGATAGCCGAACACGGTGGCGCCGCTACTGCGCTGGGCCGCCTTGCGCAGCATGGGACTGAAGCCCTGGCCGTAGAAGATGTTGTCGCCGAGCACCAGGCACACCGAGTCGTCGCCGATGAACTCCTCGCCGATGATGAAGGCCTGGGCGAGACCTTCGGGGCTGGGTTGCACGGCGTAGCTCAGCCTCACGCCGAACTCGCTGCCGTCGCCGAGCAGGCGCTGGAAGCTGCCTATGTCATCGGGGGTGCTGATCAGCAGGATGTCGCGAATGCCTGCCAGCATCAGCACCGAGAGCGGATAGTAGACCATCGGCTTGTCGTAGATCGGCAGCAACTGCTTGGACACGCCCTTGGTGATGGGGTAGAGCCGGGTGCCGGAGCCGCCCGCCAGGATTATTCCTTTCATCAGAGGAAGACCCACTCTCGAGGTAGTTGGGACAGCTGCATCGCGTTGATTCTCTCGTCGGTAACCCATTGCCGAGGGGTTATCACGATCTTGTCCGGGTTGTCGTTGGCCCAGGCCGACAGCGCACTGAAGCCGCTGTTGGCGGTGATGTTGTGGGCGCACCTGCCGAGCAGGTGGAAGTCCTCGTAGTTCTTCAGGTTCTCGACGAAGACGCTGTCCGCCGGCAGGAACTGCGCGAGGTTCTCCCGGGACCAGGCGATATCGTCGGAGAACACGAAGAAGCGCGGCGCCCGGGTGTGTCTCGTCACGTGCTCGACCGCACTCCGGTAGTATTGCAGGGAGCAGGAGCCATGGAACTTGGCGTTCTCGGGGATGGACACGAAGTCGCCGCGGCGCACGTGCAGTGAAGTGGCGTTGGCGGCCGCCGCGATCTCGTCGGCGAGGGCGGTCGCCTGTGCGGAAAGCATCCTGGGCGTGAACTCGCGGACCAGCGGCCCCCGCAGGTGGTCGAACAGTGCCGATCCCATGCCCCATTCACCGTAGATGTAGGCATCCTTGCCGGTGTCGATGCCGGAGAAGAAGTTCGCGCTGGAGGACTTGGTGATGTCTGCCTTGTAGATCGTGTGGCCGAACAGCTTGCGCAGCAGCTTCTCCGGCGACTCGCTCCTTGGCGTGCCGAATGTCCCGGCGATGCCTTCGGCGATCCTGAAGCCGATGTAGTTGGGCAGCCCCTTGGCGCGGGCGATTTCCGCCTCGCTGGCCAGGCGCGCCTTGATCTGCAGTTTGTCCAGCTCGAAGTTGAACTGGGTTTCGCGCTTCTTCGGCCCCACATAGTTGGAGATGTCGAGCAGCAGCTCGCTGCCGGACAGTTCGGCCAGGGCTCGGCCCACGGCGTACTTGTGCAGTTGGCTGGCGAGTCCGCCTACCAGTTTGACGACTACCACAATCTTCTCCCAGGGCTACTGCCGCCCGTACTTGTCTTGCAACCGGACAATGTCATCCTCGCCCAGATACGAACCCGACTGGACCTCGATCAGTTCGAGGGGGATCTTCCCGGGGTTCTCCAGAGTGTGAACCTGGCCGATCGGGATGTAGGTCGACTGGTTCTCGGTGACCAGGTAGGTCTGCTCGCCGTTGGTGACCCTGGCGGTTCCGCTGACGACTATCCAGTGTTCGGCCCGGTGGTGGTGCATCTGCAGCGACAGCTTGGCGCCGGGTTTGACGGTGATGCGCTTCACCTGATAACGGCTGCCTCTGTCGATGGCGTCGTACATGCCCCATGGCCGATAGACCTCGCGGTGGTCGATGTGCTCGTGGCGTGCGTCGCGCTTGAGCTGGTCGACGATCCGCTTGACGTCCTGGACCTGGTCCTTGTGGGCGACCAGCACGGCGTCCTTGGTTTCGACGATCACCAGGTTCTCGACGCCCACGGTAGCCACCAGGCGACTGTCGGCATGGATGTAGGTGTCATGGGTGTTCTGGGCCAGCACGTCGCCCAGCAGCACGTTGCCCTCGCCGTCCTTGGGACTGACGTCCCACAGCGCCGACCAGGAGCCGATGTCGCTCCAGCCGGCATCCAGCGGCACCATCGCCGCGGCGGCGGTCTTCTCCATCACGGCATAGTCGATGGAGTCCTCGGGGCATGCGGCGAAGGCCTCGCGGTCGAGGCGGGTGAAGTGCAGGTCCCGGGTGCTGCCGGCCAGCGCGGCGCGACAGGCGGCCAGCATGGCCGGCTGGAAGCGCTCGAGTTCCTCCAGGTAGCGGCTGGCGCGGAACATGAACATGCCGCTGTTCCAGAAGTAGCGGCCGCTGGCGAGGTAGCTGCGGGCGGTGGCCAGGTCGGGCTTCTCGACGAAGCGGGTGACGGCGAAACCGCCCTCGCCGACGGGGGCGCCCTGCTCGATGTAGCCGTAGCCGGTTTCCGGGTGACCGGGCACGATGCCGAAGGTCACCAGCCTGCCGGCGGCCGCCAGCGGAAGGGCGGTCCGGATGCTGGCGTGGAAGGCCGGTACGTCGCGGATCAGATGGTCGGCGGCCAGCACCAGCAGGATGGGGTCTTCCGCTTCAGCTTCGGCGACGGCCTGCAGGGCAGCCAGGGCGATGGCCGGGGCGGTGTTGCGGCCGACCGGCTCCAGCAGGATGCCGGCTTCCTCCATGCCGAGCTGGCGCAGCTGCTCGGCGGCGATGAAGCGATGCTGCTCGTTGCAGATCAGTCGCGGCAGCGCCGCGTCCAGTCCCTGCAGGCGCTGGATGGTGGCCTGCAGCATCGACAGGTCCCGGTCGGCCAGCGGGAGGAACTGCTTGGGATTGAGCTGGCGCGACAACGGCCACAGGCGCGAGCCGGAGCCGCCAGCCATGATCACCGGGAATATCATCTCATCGATCCTCTGGAGCCATCGCTCAGTCGAGCGCTGGTAGATAGGCGCGGGTGTAGGCATGCACCTCGGCGCTGTCCTGCATCTCGCGCACGCTCCACCAGCGGTAGCGGTCATGCTGGTCGGCGGGCGGGGCGAGCTGCAGGCTGGCCGGCAGGTTCAGGCCGTAGCACAGGACCACGTAATGGGTGTCCGGTGCCTCTCCGGCTGCGCCGAACATGCTGTCAGCATAGAAGTGCTCGTGGACGTTCAGGAATTGCGCCTGCCCGCGTTCGAAGGCGTGCCCCAGTTCGGCCAGGGTCAGTCGACGAAAGGCCGCGTCCAGGCTTTCATTCTTCAGCACGCGGCCGCCGGGAACGAACCAGAATCCCTGGGCGGGCCGGTTGCGACGCCTGCCGAGGAGGATCCGGCCTTGCGCATCCCGGATCAGCAGGTCGATCGAGAGCAGCGGCGTGCTCTCGACGATGGTCCGGAACCTTTCCTGTTCGAGCAGCATGGGCTATGCGCTGCAGATCGAGTGGAGAAGCTCGATCTGGGCGGCGATGTCGTAGTGGTGGTTGCCGACGAAGAAGCCATGGCTGTCGACCCGGTTGGCGTTGGCCAGTTCGCCGTGGATGCTGTAGTCGAACCACTGCATGACCTCGTTTTTGGCGAAGTTGCCGCCGACGACGGGGCGGAACTCGACGCCGGCGGCGCTCAGTCGCTGCAGCAGCTCCGCCCTCGACAACGGTGCCTCGTCCTTCAGGATCAGCGAGAAGCCGAACCAGCTGCTGGCGCCGGTTTCCTGCTGGATGCGCAGCCAGGGGTGCTGCTCGAACAGGTCCTGGAAGCGTGCCGCGTTGCGGCGACGGGCCGCGATCATCTCCGGCAGTTTCCGGAGCTGCTCCTGGCCGATGGCGCCGCTCATCTCGAGGGGGCGAAGGTTGTAGCCGGGCAGGACGAAGCGGAACGACTCCTCGAAGGGGTTGTCGCTCTTGTCGCTGCACACCCGGTTGACCTTCGGCAGGTTGCGGGTCCAGCCGTGGGCGCGCAGGCAGAGCAGGATGTGGTACAGCTCCTCGTCGTCGGTGACCACCAGGCCGCCTTCCATGGTGGAGATGTGGTGGCTGAAGAAGCTGCTGAAGGTGCCCATCGCGCCGAAGGTGCCGGCCTGCTTGCCGTCGAGCAGTGCGCCCATCGACTCGCAATTGTCCTCCAGCAGGACGATGTCGCGCTCGCCGATGATGCTCTTGATCGCCGAAAAGTCGTTGGGGTTGCCGAGCAGGTTCACGGTCAGGATCGCCCGGGTGTTCGCGCCGATGGCGCCCCGCAACTGCTCGAGGTCCATGTTGAGCGTATCGAGGTCGATGTCCACGAACTTCAGCTTCAGGCCGTACTGCTGGAGCGGGTAGTAGGTGGTGCTCCACGAGACGGCGGGAACTATGACCTCGTCGCCGGCCTTCAGCGGGTTTTCCTTGCGGAAGAACAGGGCGCCGATCATCGCGAGGTTGGCCGAGGAGCCGGAGTTGACCATCACGGCGTAGCGGCTGCCCACCCAGGCGGCGAACTGCTGTTCGAACTTGGCAACCTCCTGCCCCATCGAGAACATGCCGGAGTCGATAACTCGCTGGATGGCGGAGTACTCCGCCTCATCCCAGGTGGTGCTTGCAAGAGGGTAATTCATTTTATCGGCCATGCAGGGTGTCAAGATAGAATTCGTAGGTTTTGCGGATGCCGTCTTCCAGGGCGGTTTCCGCCTGCCAGCCCCAGGCACGGGCCCTGTTCACGTCGGTCAGCTTGCGCTTCATGCCCACCGGCCGGTCCAGGTCGTGGGTGAACGAGCCGGAATAGCCGATCACCGCGGCGGCGGCGGCGTAATACTCGTTCACGCTGTAGTCGCTGCCCAGCCCGATGTTCATGGTCGCCGGCGTCGACTGCGGGTCCGGCAGGGCCTTGAGGATGGCGCCGGCGAGGTCGCCGGCGTAGAGGAACTCGCGGCGGGCGGTGCCGTCGCCCCATATTTCCACGCTGGGCTCGCCGTTCACCCTGGCCTGATGGACCTTGTGGATGATGGCCGGAATCAGGTGCGACCAGCGCGGGTCGAACTTGTCGTGCCGGCCGTAGAGGTTGCAGGGGATCAGCGTCCTGTAGCCGAGGCGCGGGTTCTCCCGGCGCAGGAACTCGGCCAGGCGGGCGACGGTGATCTTGGCCAGGGCATAGCCTTCGTTGGTCGGCTCCAGCGGGCCGCCGAGAACATCTTCCTCCCTGAGGGCATCGTCGCGATCGCGCGGGTACATGCACGAGCTGCCCAGATTGATCAGGTTGCCGATGCCGACCTCGGCGGCGGCGAGCAGGACGTTGCGCCCCATGTCGAGGTTGGCGACCAGGAACTGCACCGGCTCGAGGATGTTGGCCTGGATGCCGCCGACCTTGCCGGCGGCATGGATGATGGCGTCGGGCTGGCGTCTGTCCAGGTAGGCGCGCGTCGCCCTGTAGTCGGTCAGGTCCAGTTCGCCGTGGCCGGGGGTCAGCCACTCGTGCTGCAGGGCATCCCGGTGCTCCAGGATGTTGCGCCCCACCATGCCGGAACTGCCCGTAAGTAGAATCTTCATGTGTTTCGGGTCGCCCACTCAGTGCTCGACGCTGGCCACGATGTCGTGACCGTGCGACTTCAGCAGGGATTGCCTCTGGGCGGTCTTGAGGTCTTCGCGGACCATCTCGGCGCACATTTCCTGAACGGTGATTTCCGGGACCCAGCCGAGCTTCTGCTTGGCCTTGCCCGGGTCGCCCAGCAGGGTTTCCACCTCGGCGGGACGGAAGTAGCGGGGGTCGACGCGCACGATCACGTCGCCCACCTTGAGCGCCGGCGCCTTGTCGCCCTCGATGTGCGCCACGATGGCCCGCTCGTCGACGCCCTGGCCTTCGAAGCGCAGGGTCAGCCCCAGTTCGGCGGCCGACCAGCGGATGAACTCGCGCACCGAGTACTGCACCCCGGTGGCGATCACGAAGTCCTCCGGCTGCTCCTGCTGCAGCATCAGCCACTGCATGCGCACGTAGTCCTTGGCGTGCCCCCAGTCGCGCAGGGCGTCCAGGTTGCCCAGATACAGACAGGGCTCCAGGCCCTGGGCGATGTTGGCCAGGCCGCGGGTGATCTTGCGGGTCACGAAGGTTTCGCCGCGACGCGGCGACTCGTGGTTGAACAGGATGCCGTTGCAGGCATACATGCCGTAGGCCTCGCGGTAGTTCACGGTGATCCAGTAGGCGTACAGCTTGGCCACGGCATAGGGCGAGCGTGGATAGAAGGGGGTGGTTTCCTTCTGCGGGATCTCCTGGACCAGGCCATACAGTTCCGAGGTGGAGGCCTGGTAGAAGCGGGTCTTCTTCTCCAGGCCGAGCAGGCGGATGGCCTCCAGCAGGCGCAGGGTGCCCATGGCGTCGACATCGGCAGTGTATTCCGGCGACTCGAAACTCACCGCCACGTGCGACTGGGCGCCGAGGTTGTAGACCTCGTCGGGCTGCACTTCCTGGATGATGCGGGTGAGGTTGGAGGAGTCGGTCAGGTCGCCGTAGTGGAGAATGAATCTCTGGTTGTCGACATGCGGGTCCTGATAGATGTGGTCCACCCGCTGGGTGTTGAAGGAGGAGGCGCGCCGCTTGATGCCGTGGACCTCGTAGCCCTTCTCCAGCAGGAATTCCGCCAGGTAGGAACCGTCTTGGCCGGTGATGCCGGTGATGAGAGCTTTTTTCATGATTTCGTAGTCAAGTGTTCGCTTCGGTGATCGTCGGCCAGCACATGGTTGCACCAGTCGAGATTGTTCAGGTACCAGGCGACGGTCTTGCGCAGGCCGGACTCGAAGGTCTCTTCGGGCGTCCAATGCAGTTCGCGCTGGATCTTGCCGGCATCTATGGCATAGCGTCGGTCATGGCCGGGGCGGTCGGTGACGAAGGTGATCAGCTCGCGATAGCTGGCGATGCCCTGCGGCTTCCCGGGGGCCAGCTCTTCGAGCAGGTCGCAGATCGTCTCGACCACCTCCAGGTTGCGCTTCTCGTTGTGGCCGCCGACATTGTAGGTCTCGCCGACCCTGCCGTGGGTAATCACCTCGATCAGTGCGCGCGCGTGATCCTCGACGTACAGCCAGTCGCGGATCTGCGCCCCGTCGCCATACACCGGCAGCGGCTTGCCGCGCAGGGCGTTGAGGATCATGTGCGGGATCAGCTTCTCGGGGTAATGGTAGGGGCCGTAGTTGTTCGAGCAGTTGGTGATCAGCACCGGCAGCCCATAGGTGCGATGCCAGGCGCGCACCAGGTGGTCGGAGCTGGCCTTGGACGCGGAGTAGGGCGAACTGGGGGCGTAGGGCGTCTGTTCGGTGAACAGCGCGGTGGTGTCGTCGAGATCGCCATACACCTCGTCGGTGGAGATGTGGTGGAAGCGGAAGGCTTCCCGGCGGGGTTCGGGCAGTGCCTGCCAGTACTGACGTGCGACTTCCAGCAGGGTGTAGGTGCCGACGATGTTGGTCTGGATGAACTCGGCCGGACCGTCGATGGAGCGGTCGACGTGCGACTCGGCCGCGAGGTGCATCAGCACGTCCGGCTGCTGTTCGCGGAAGACCCGTTCGACTTCGGCGCGATCGCAGATGTCCACCTTCTCGAAGACGTAGCGCTCGCTGGCAGCGATCTCGGCGAGCGACTCCAGGTTGCCGGCATAGGTCAGCTTGTCGAGGTTGACCACGTGGTGATCGGTGCGGAGGATCAGACGCCGAATGAGCGCCGAGCCGATGAAGCCGGCGCCGCCGGTGACGAGGATTTTCATGAGGGCGTGGCCCGCTGGCTGTTGAGGTGGGCTGAAAGGCAGCCGGGTCCGTGCCGGCCGCCTGCGATGCTGGTCGCAGGATAATTACCCGCAATCGGGGCGGCAACACTCAGGCGCATCCTGTTCGATAGCCGAATGCTATGATGCCGCCAATTTTTCTGGGGTTCCGCGTCGTCATGCCGCCCACCGCGGAGGTGTGCAGGCCGTGTGCGGCGGGTATGGAGGGGGTGCGTGGTGAGGGGTTCTGCAGCGAGTGCGGCGGCTGACGGCTTCCGTACCGATATCAACGGCCTGCGCGCGTGGGCCGTGGTGGCCGTGGTGCTCTACCACTTCGGCGTGCCGGGGTTCGGCGGGGGCTTCGTCGGCGTCGACGTGTTCTTCGTGATTTCCGGCTTCCTGATGGCCGGCATCGTCGTCGGCGGGCTGGACAGGGGCGGCTTCAGTCTGCCCGGCTTCTATCTGGCGCGGGCCCGGCGGATCCTCCCCGCGCTGCTGGTCCTGGTGGCCGTCGTCCTGGTGGCCGGCTGGTTCCTGCTGATGACCAGCGACTATCAGATGCTGGGGCGCCATGCCCGCGAGAGCGTGCTGTTCAGCTCGAACCTGCGCTATCTCGACGAGTCCGGCTATTTCGACGCGGCCTCCCACGACAAGTGGCTGCTGCATACCTGGTCGCTGTCGGTCGAGTGGCAGTTCTACCTGCTCTACCCGCTGGTCCTGCTGCTGCTCGCGCGCTGCTGGCCGCAGCGGCGGGGGATACTCGCCGCTCATCTGCTGGCCCTGCTGGCCTCCTTCGCCGTCTGCGTGTTCCTCACCTTCAGCGAGCCCAGTCAGGCCTTCTACCTGTTGCAGTCCCGGGCCTGGGAGTTGCTGCTGGGGGGCTGCGTGTACCTGCTGGGCACCCGGCAAGGGCTGTCGTCGCGCTGGCGGGGGCTGCTCGAGGGCGGCGGCATCCTCCTGATCGCGGCGAGCATCGCGCTGATCGATGCCAGCCTGGCCTGGCCCGGCTTCCTCGCCCTGCTGCCGACGCTGGGGGCGGCCGCGGTCCTGCTGGCGTGCCGCAGCGGTTCGCCCTGGACCGCCAGCGTCGTCGCCCAGTGGCTGGGTACCCGTTCCTATTCTATCTACCTCTGGCACTGGCCGCTGGTGGTCGGGCTGGTCTACTTCTACCGCCAGGACGATCCCGTCTGGATCGGCGCCGGCCTGCTCGCTTCGCTGCTGCTGGGCCATCTCTCCTATGTGGCGGTCGAGGTGCCGGCACGGCGCTGGCTGGCGAGGCGCAACAGCCTGCGCAACGCCGCCTGGCTGATCGGCTGTCTGGTCGTCGTGGCGGTTTCCGCCCAACTGGTGCGGCGCAGCGGCTTCCCCGAGCGGCTGCCCAGCGAGGTGGCCAAGGTCGAGGGCGAGCGCCAGAATCGCAATCCCCGCCTGAAGGAGTGCCTGAGGTTCGATGCCGCTTGCACCTACGGGGGCGATCAGGTGCATGCGCTGGTGATCGGCGACAGTCATGCCGATGCCCTGGTGAGCGCCGTGGCCGATGCCCTGCCGGATGCGCGCCAGGGGGTGTACTTCAAGGGCGAGAGCGGCTGCCTGTTCGTCTACGGCGCGCGCTGGGCGGGCAAAGGCGAGCGTGTGGACTGCAAGCAGCTGCTGGAGGAGGTCGCGTCCCGACTGGACGGTCTGTATCCGGGCATGCCGCTGTTCCTGATCAACCGCACCACCTCCTACATCAGGGGCGAGCTGCCGGGGGCGGATGGCAAGCCGCTGCCGCCGATGGTCTATTTCTCGCGGAAGGTGGAGCAGCCCGACGCCGAGTATTTCGCCGAGTTCCGCCAGCACTACCTGGACACCATGTGTCGTCTGGCCGAGCATCATCCGCTCTATCTGCTGCGCCCGGTACCGGAAATGCACGTCGAGGTCCCCAAGGCCATGGGGCGCGCCCTGCTGCGTGGCCGCGTGGAGGAGATCCGCATTTCCCGCGAGGAATATCGGCAGCGGCATGCCGAGGTCTGGGCCGTCCAGGACGAGGTGGCCGAGCGCTGCGGGGCGAAGATCCTCGATCCGCTGCCCTACCTGTGCGACGCCCAGTACTGCTACGGCAGCAAGGACGGCATGCCGCTGTATGTCGACGACGACCACCTGAGCGAATATGGCAACCGCCTGCTGCTGCCGATGTTCGCGCAGGTGTTCGCCGCTGCCCCGGCGGTATCCACTGCTCCCGCCATGCCCGAGGCCGGCGGGCGATGAGCCCGTCCCTTCAACCGAGCAAGAGGCTTTCCATGCTGCAACGCCTGGCCCTGAAACTGCGCAATCTGGCTTACAAGAACCGCCGCCTCCTCAAGCCCGGCAACCGGCTGGAGCTGCCCGAGAGCAGCGAGCGCAACCTGAAGAAAACCACCATCAAGCTGCGCGGCAGCAACAATCGGCTGGTGATCGGCGAGAACGTCACCCTGACCCATTGCGAGATCCGTCTGGATGGTGCGGACAATCTCATCGAGATCGGCGACAACGTGCGCTTCAGCAGCGGCAAGATCTACCTGGTCGGCACTCGCGGCCAGCACATCCGCATCGGCAGCGAGACCACGGTGGAGGGGGCCTACCTGCTGGTGGACGAGGCGGCGAGCATCGACATCGGCAGGGACTGCATGCTGTCCACCGACATCATCATCCGCACCGGCGACAAGCACTCGATCCTCGACGTGCACAGCGGCGAGCGTCTCAACCGTTCGCGCGACGTCCGCATCGCCGACCGGGTGTGGATCGGGCGGGACGTTGTGGTGCTCAAGGGGACGGTGCTGCATCCGGAAACCGTGGTGGCGACCCGCTCGCTGGTCAGCCGCGCCTTCGACGAGGGCAATTGCGTGGTCGCCGGGGTACCGGCCAAGGTGGTCAAGCGCGATACCTGCTGGGATCGCCGGATGCTGTGAGTCGCCTCAGGCGGCGTGGCCGGCGGCGCGGCGATAGGCCCCGAGCAGGGCCTCCCACGGGAAGTCGTCGATCCGGTTGCGGCGCAGATAGCCGCGCAGATGCGCCAGGTTGCGCCGCACCAGCCGGTCGCTCAGCGGTCCGCGGCGGAAGCGGATGTCGAGAAAGTCGATCAGCCCGAAGCCGCCTTCGGGCAGGCGCAGCACGTTGCCCAGGTGCAGCGAGCGGAAATAGATGCCGCGCCGGTGCAGCTGGTGGACGAAGGCGGCGAACTCCGGCAGCAGCGCCTCGAAGCGGCGGCGGTCCTCCCGGTACAGCTGCTCCAGCGATTCCCCCGGCAGCGGGTTGTACAGGCAGGCGCTGACGGCCTGCCCGCGATCCAGCCAGAAGCACTCGCCCATCTGCGGCACGGGTATCCGGCAGGCCTGGAGGCGGTTCGCATTGGCGACAAAGCGCCGGGCCGGCGGCAGCAGGCGGGCCAGCCACAGGCGCCGCCGCGGGCGGAACACCTTGAGCAGCTGGCCGTCCGCCAGGCGGATCACCTTCGGGCCGCGCCCGTCCTGCTCCAGCACCTTGCCCTGGGCGAGCCACTGCTGCCATTCGTTCGCTGTTACAATCCGCATCCGTTTTCTCTAGCCAGTCACAAGAGGCCACGCCATGGCCGGTTCCGCCGGGCAATCCGATCTGAAGGTCTATCTGCGTCTGCTGAAATACGTGCTGCCCTACTGGGGAGTGTTCGCGCTCAGCGTAGTCGGCTTCCTGCTGTTCGCATCCAGCCAGCCGATGCTGGCGCACATGCTCAAGTATTTCCTCGACGGCCTGCAGAACCCCGACGGTGCCGAGTTGCTGGGCATCTCGATGATGCTGGGCGTGCCGCTGGCGATTGTACTCATTGCCGTCTACCAGGGCATAGGTTCGTTCCTCGGCAACTACTTCCTGGCCAAGGTCGCCCGCGGCGTGGTGCACGACCTGCGCTGCACCCTGTTCGACAACCTGCTGACCCTGCCCAACCGCTACTACGACAGCCACAACTCGGGCCACCTGATCTCGCGCATCACCTTCAACGTGACCATGGTCACCAGCGCGGTCACCGACGCGATCAAGGTGGTGATTCGCGAGGGGATGACGGTGATCTTCCTGTTCGGCTACCTGCTGTGGATGAACTGGAAGCTGACGCTGGTGCTGGTGGCCATCCTGCCGCTGATCGCGCTGATGGTGTCGATGGCCAGCAAGAAGTTCCGCAAGCAGAGCCGGAAGATCCAGGAGGCCATGGGCGACGTGACCCATATCGCCTCGGAAACCATCCAGGGCTACCGCGTGGTGCGCAGCTTCGGCGGCGAGGCCTACGAGCAGGCGCGCTTCCTGCGCGCCAGCCAGGACGACATGCGCCGGGCGATGAGCATGATCCGCACCCAGGCCATCTACACGCCGACCCTGCAACTGGTCATCTACACGGGGATGGCGGTCCTCATGTACATGGTGCTGTTCCTGCGCGGCGACGCCACGGCCGGCGAGCTGATCGCCTACATCACCGCTGCCGGCCTGCTGCCCAAGCCGATCCGCCAGCTGTCCGAGGTCAGCCCCAATATCCAGAAGGGCCTGGCGGCGGCCGACAGCATCTTCGAGCAGCTCGACGAGCCGGCGGAGATCGACCGCGGCGCCGTGGAGCGCGAGCGGGTCAGCGGCCGCCTCGAGGTGAAGCACCTCAGCTTCGTCTATCCGGGAACCGACAAGCAGGTGCTGCACGACATCAGCTTCAGCGTCGAGCCGGGGCAGATGGTCGCCCTGGTCGGCCGCTCCGGCAGCGGCAAGTCGACCCTCGCCAACCTGATTCCGCGCTTCTACCACCACAGCGAGGGTCAGATCCTCCTCGACGGCGTGGAGGTCGAGGAGTACCGCCTGCGCAACCTGCGCCGGCACATCGCCCTGGTGACCCAGCAGGTGACCCTGTTCAACGACAGCGTGGCCAGCAACATCGCCTACGGCGACCTGGCCGGTGCGCCGCGGGAAGCCATCGAGCAGGCCGCTGCCGATGCCTATGCCAGGGAGTTCATCGACAAGCTGCCGCAGGGCTTCGATACCGAGGTCGGCGAGAACGGCGTGCTGCTCTCCGGCGGCCAGCGCCAGCGCCTGGCGATCGCCCGTGCCCTGCTCAAGGATGCGCCGCTGCTGATCCTCGACGAGGCCACCTCGGCGCTCGACACCGAGTCCGAGCGGCATATCCAGGCGGCGCTGGACCGGGTCATGCAGGGGCGTACCACGCTGGTGATCGCCCACCGGCTGTCCACCATCGAGAAGGCCGACCTGATCCTGGTGATGGACCAGGGGCGCATCGTCGAGCGCGGCAGCCATGCCGAGCTGCTGGCCCAGGGTGGTCACTATGCCCGCCTGCACGCCATGGGGCTGGACGAGGAAGGGGGCGCCGGCATCGCCTGAGCGCTGCGGCAGGCGGGAAGCATCCGCAAACCTCGACACGGCGGCATGCTATGATCCCTGCCGTTTTCCTCGTCCCGGAGCCCCCATGAAGCTGTCCATGCCCCGTTTCGATCAGGCCCCCGTGCTGGTGGTCGGTGATGTCATGCTCGACCGCTACTGGCATGGCGCGACCAACCGCATCTCGCCGGAGGCGCCGGTGCCGGTGGTCAAGGTCGAGCAGGTCGAGGACCGCCCGGGCGGCGCGGCCAACGTCGCGCTGAACATCGCCGCGCTCGGCGCGCCGGCCTGGCTGGTCGGCGTCACCGGGCAGGACGAGGCGGCCGACAGCCTGGCCGCGCGCCTGCAGGCCGCCGGGGTGGCCGCGCACTTCCAGCGCCTCGCCGCGCAGCCGACCATCGTCAAGCTGCGGGTGATGAGCCGTCATCAGCAGCTGCTGCGCCTCGACTTCGAGGAGCCCTTCGCCACCGACGCCGACGCCCTGCTCGGCGAGGTGGCGGCGCTGCTCGACCGGGTCAAGGTGGTGATCCTCTCCGACTACGGCAAGGGGGCGCTGAAGAACCATCAGGCGCTGATCCAGGCCGCCCGCGCCCGCAACCTGCCGGTGCTGGCCGACCCCAAGGGCAGGGACTTCGCCATCTACCGCGGCGCCAGCCTGATCACGCCGAATCTCGCCGAGTTCGAGGCGGTGGTCGGCCGCTGCGCCGACGAGGCCGAGCTGGTGGCCAAGGGCCTCGCGCTGCTCGCCGAGCTGCAGCTGGGCGCGCTGCTGGTGACCCGCGGCGAGCATGGCATGACCCTGCTGCGCCAGGGGCAGCCGGCCCTGCACCTGCCGGCGCGCGCGCGCGAGGTGTTCGACGTCACCGGCGCCGGCGATACCGTGATCTCCACCCTGGCCACCGCGCTGGCCGCCGGCGAGGAGCTGCCGCAGGCGGTGGCGCTGGCCAACCTGGCCGCCAGCATCGTGGTCGGCAAGCTCGGCACCGCCACCGTCAGCGCTCCGGAACTGCGCCGCGCGGTGCAGCGCGAGCAGGGCGCAGGTCGCGGGGTGATGACCCTCGACCAGTTGCTGCCGGCCCTCGAGGACGCCCGCGCCCACGGCGAGAAGGTGGTGTTCACCAACGGCTGCTTCGATATCCTCCATGCCGGCCATGTCGCCTACCTCGAGCAAGCCCGTGCCCTCGGCGACCGCCTGATCGTGGCGATCAACGACGACGCCTCGGTGACCCGCCTCAAGGGGCCGGGACGGCCGATCAACAGCGTCGACCGGCGCATGGCGGTGCTCGCCGGCCTCGGGGCGGTGGACTGGGTGGTCAGCTTCAGCGAGGACACGCCCGAGGCGCTGCTCGAGAAGGTGCGCCCGGACGTGCTGGTCAAGGGCGGCGACTACGGCCTCGACCAGGTGGTGGGCGCCGGCATCGTGCAGACGTATGGTGGTGACGTGAAGGTGCTTAACTTCGTCGATAGTTGCTCGACCACGGCAATCGTCGAGAAGATTCGCGAACGCTCGTGAGGCAGGCGGCTGGCAGCGCCTGTCACCTGCTCCAGGTTAACGCCCGGTCTGCCGGGCCTCGGTCAGCTCCCCGGCGAGAGAGCTGGCGTGATCAGTTCAATGGTGGAAAGCACAGATGATCGGAATAAAAAGTATCGCCAGCTACATCCCGGCGGGCCGCATCGACAACATCGCCCAGGCCGCGTCCTTCGACCGCGACGAGGCGTTCGTCGCGAGCAAGATCGGCACCGCCACGCTTTCCGTGAAGGATGCCGCCGAGGAAACCTCGGATCTGTGTGCCGCCGCCGTGCGCAACCTGCTGGCCAAGAACCCCGAGCTGCGCCTCGAGGATGTCCAGGCGCTGATCGTGGTGACCCAGAACGGCGACGGCGAAGGTCTGCCGCACACCTCGGCCATCGCCCAGCACAAGATCGGCCTGCCGACCTGCGTCGCCTGCTTCGACGTGTCGCTCGGCTGCTCGGGCTTCGTCTACGGCCTCTACGCGATCAAGGGCTTCATGGAAGCCACCGGGCTGAAGAACGGCATCCTGGTCACCGCCGATCCCTACTCGAAGATCATGGACCGCAGCGACCGCATGACCACCCTGCTGTTCGGCGATGCCGCCACCGCCACCTGGATCGGCGAGGATCCGGTCTGGGAGCTGGGTCCGGCGCGCTTCGGCACCGACGGCAGCGGCGCCGACCACCTGATCGTGCGCGACGGCTGCTTCCACATGAACGGCCGCCAGGTGTTCAACTTCGCCAGCCTGAAGATCATCCCGCACATGCAGGAGGTGCTCGAGGAGGCCGGCCTGAGCTTGGACAGCGTGGATGCCTACTGCCTGCACCAGGGCAGCGGCGCGATCGTCGATGCCATCGCCAAGAGACTAGGCGAGAATGGTGACAGAGTCGTGAAGGACATGTTCGGCGCCGGCAACACCGTGTCCTCGACCATTCCGCTGCTGATGGAGCGCTATGCCTTCGAAGGCTCGGCGTGGAAGAACCTGGTGATGAGCGGCTTCGGCGTCGGCCTGTCCTGGGGTTCGGCGGTGCTGCTGCGTCGCTGATCGTCGCGGGTTGCGGCGACGGCCGCAACCCGTCCGCTCCCGGGCCGCAAGCCGGCAGGGAGTGATCCTGCCCGGCGTGCCAGCCGTACCTCTAGGCGCAGCGGCGCTGGCGCAGCCAGTCGCTCCAGCCGATGCGTTCGTCGCGGATCAGCCAGCCGTCCTGTGCGGCGAATCCTTCCGAAAGCCACAGGCCGTCGGTGGCCGCACGGCGCAGCTCGCCCTGCTGCAGGGTGTACAGCTCGCCGGGGTTGCCTTCCAGCGGCAGCAGGTAGAGGTCCGGGTTGTGCCGGTCGAGGCGGCTGACCAGCACGCCGTCCTCCAGGCACTCGTCGCTGTGGAACAGGCTCGGCGCCTGCAGCGCCGCCGGCAGTTCGAGGCGCAGGTCGTAGACCAGTTGCAGGGAGGCTGTCGGCAGGTGCACGTAGGCCTGCGGACGCTCCAGCAGCGGCAGGCTGCCGGCATGCACCCGGCGGGCGTCGCCGCACAGCGGGCTCAGGCGGTAGTGGTACTGCTCGTGATGGGGCAGGCTGGCATCGTGCGGGGTCGGCAGCCAGTGTTCGCCGAAGCGTCCGCCGAGCCAGCCGCGCGGCGTTTCCACCAGACACTCCTCGGCCACCTCCTGCAGCGCGGTGTGCAGCGGCAGGTGCAGTTCGTGGCTGGGCACGTAGCCGGAAATCAGCTTGAGCACGCAGTCGCCGCGGTCGCGGCGCTGCTGGCGCACCAGCAGCCAGTAGTCGCGCCCCTGCCAAGCGAGGGTCAGGCGCACCGACACGCCCAGATTGGCCAGCTCGCAGGTGAAGTGCTGGGGGTTGTCGACCTGCAGCGGTCGCCGCCGCTCGAGCATCTGGGCGAAGTTGAGCGGCTGGCCGAGCGGCTGGTAGATCAGCCGCTGGGCGTTGGCTTCGACATGCAGGGGCTGGGTCTTGAAGGTGCTCGGGTCCTTGCGGGCGAGAATCCTGTGCATGGCGACTCCTTCGGCGGGCAGGTGGCTTGATGTGGTCGAGCAGGCCCCTTGCGCGGCGGGCCGCGCAGTCGTGGCGTTCAGGTCAGGTTAGACGAGCCGGCCGCCGTTGTCTGTGCGCGCCGGTCAGACCGATTGTCGCGCCCCCAGCACCTGCGCCGCGGTGGCCACGTTGTGGGCCAGGTGCGCCGGAGTGATGGTGCCGACGATCACGCTGCTCACCGCCGGATGGGCGAAGATCAGCTCGAAGCTGGCGCGCACCGGGTCCTCGCCGCTCAGCAGCGCATGGCCGCTGGCCAGCGCCTTCTTGATCAGGATGCCCTTGCCGTGCGCGCCGGCGTAGTCGAGCACCGGGCGTTCGCCCTGTTCGGCCAGGTTGTAGGTGACCATGGCGCAGTCGCCGGACTCCAGGGCCTTGAGGCCGCCGGCCACGGTCTTGCCGGAGAAGCCGAAGGCGCGGATCAGCCCCTCGCGCTTGAGTTCGGCGAGGGTGGCGTACACCCCGGTCTGCTCCAGCACCGCCAGGTCGTGGCCGTCGGAGTGGACCAGCACCAGATCCAGATAGTCGGTTTCCAGGCGCCTTAGACTGCGTTCGACGGACAGGCGGGTGTGCGCGGCGCTGAAGTCGAAGCGCGAGGCGCCATCCTCGAACTCCTCGCCGACCTTGCTGCAGATCACCCAGGCCTGGCGCTGGCCGCGCAGCAGCGGGCCGAGGCGCTGCTCGCTCACCCCGTAGGCCGGCGCGGTGTCGAGCAGGTTGATGCCCAGTTCGCGGGCCTGTGCCAGCAGCGTGCGCGCGGCGCGGTCGTCGGGGATGGTGAAGCCGCTCGGATACTTCACCCCCTGGTCGCGGCCGAGCTTGACGGTGCCGAGGCCGAGCGGGGAAACGATCAGGCCGGTCGAGCCCAGCGGCCGCCACAGCTCATGCAGGGTGCTCATGCGAACAGCTCCTCCCACAGCGGCGCCGCCACGGCAGGGCGCGGCAGCTCGGGCAGGGCAGCGTGCGCGCCCGGCTGGATGCCGGCGCGCTCGAGAGTCGCGATGACCCGATCGGCTAGGTCGGGAGCCAGCGCCAGCTTGGTCGGCCAGCCGACCAGCAGGTTGCCCTGCTCGCTGAGGAAGGCGTTGTCCGGGCGCACCAGGCCGGACTGCGCCGGCTCGGCGCGATCCACCCGCAGGGTACGCCACTCGGCGGCGGACAGATCGAGCCAGGGCAGCAGTTCGCCCAGCTCCTTCTGCGCGGCGCGGATCTGTGCGGCCTCGTCGCGGGCCACGCCATCGGCCTCGGCCAGATCGCCGCCCAGGTACCAGACCCACTGGCCGTCGGCCGCCGGGTGGCTGGTGACGGTGACGCGCGGCTTGGGCCCGCCACCCAGGCAGTGGGCGTACAGCGGCTTGAGGGTCGGCGCCTTGACCAGCACCATGTGCAGCGGGCGCAGCTGCTGGCCGGGCTGTTCGATGCCCAGCCCGGCCAGCAGGCCGGCATTGCCCGGCCCGGCGCAGAGCACCACGCGGCGGGCGCGGATCTCGCGGCCGTCGACGACCAGGCCAGCCAGTGCGCCGCTCTCGTGCAGCGGCTCGATACGCTGGCCGGCGAGCAGACTGTCGCCGGCCAGCTCGGCCAGGCGGGCGATCAGCGAGGGCACGTCGAGCACCAGCTCGGCCAGCCGGTAGACCTTGCCCCTGAACTTCGGGTGCTGCAGGGCCGGCGGCAGCGCGTCGCCCTTGACCGCATCGACCCTCCCGCGCATCGCCTTGCTGGCGAAGAAGCTGGTCAGGTTGCCGGCCAGGGTGCCCGGCGACCACAGGTAGTGGGCGTCGGAGAGCAGGCGCACGCCGGCGAGATCGAGTTCGCCGCTGCCGGAGAGGGCCGCGCGCCAGCGCCGCGGCATGTCGGCGATGGCCTCGGAGGAGCCGGTCAGCGCGCCGCTCAGGGCGTACTTGGTGCCGCCGTGGATGATGCCCTGCGACTTCACGCTCTGCCCGCCGCCGAGGCGCTCGTTCTCCACCAGCAGGGTGGCATAGCCGAGCCGGCGCAGGCGGGCGTTGAGCCAGAGGCCGGCGATGCCGCCGCCGACGATCAGGATATCGGTGCTCAGGGCTTGGGACATGAGGGAGCTGCCTTGTGGAAGAACGGCGCAGAGTATAACCCGTAGGGCGGCGCTCTCCCCCAGTCGAAGCCCGCGGCATGTTGCCGGCGCCGCCTGTGCGCGCCATGACCGCGCGGCGCACAAGCTGATATCCTCCGCGGCCATGAACCGCGCCCTCTACTCGCTCCTGCTGCACCTCGCCCTGCCGCTGATCGCCCTGCGCCTGTACCTGCGCGGGCGCAAGGCGCCCGCCTACCGCCAGCGTATCGCCGAGCGCTTCTCGCTGCGTCTGCCGGCGATGCGGCCCGGCGGCATCTGGGTGCATGCCGTTTCGGTGGGCGAGAGCATCGCCGCGGCGCCGATGATCCGTGCCCTGCGCGAACGGCATCCCGACCTGCCGATCACCGTCACCTGCATGACCCCCACCGGCTCCGAGCGCATCCGCGCGCTGTTCGGCGACAGCGTGCAGCACTGCTACCTGCCCTACGACCTGCCCTGGGCCGCGGCGCGCTTCCTCGATCGCGTGCGGCCGAAGCTGGCGGTGATCATGGAAACCGAACTGTGGCCCAACCACATCCACCAGTGCGTGCGGCGCGGCATTCCCGCCGTGCTGGCCAATGCGCGCCTGTCGGAGAGGTCCGCCCGGGGCTACGCGCGCTTTGCCGGCCTGACCCGGCCGATGCTCGCCGAGATGAGCTGGATAGCCGTGCAGAGCGCGGCCGAAGCCGAGCGCTTTCACCGGCTCGGCGCCCGTCCCGAGTGCGTCGCCGTCACCGGGTCGATCAAGTTCGACCTGACTGTTGACCCCGAACTAACGGCGCGTGCCCAGGCCCTGCGCGCCAGCTGGGGCGCCGACAAGCGCCCGGTATGGATCGCCGCCAGCACCCATGCCGGCGAGGACGAGATCGTCCTCGCCGCCCATCGCCGGCTGCTGGCCGAGCGCCCGGACAGCCTGCTGATCCTGGTGCCGCGTCATCCGGAGCGTTTCGACGCCGTGCATGCCCTCTGCCTGCACGAGGGCTTGCGCAGCGTGCGCCGCTCCTCCGGCCTGCCGGTCGGGGCGGCGGAGCAGGTGCTGCTCGGCGATACCATGGGCGAGCTGATGTTCCTCTATGCGCTGGCCGACGTGGCTTTCGTCGGCGGCAGCCTGGTGCCCAACGGCGGGCACAACCTGCTGGAGCCGGCGGCGCTGGGCCTGCCGGTGCTGAGCGGCCCCCATCTGTTCAACTTCCTCGAGATCTCCGCCCAGTTGCGCGAGGCCGGCGCTTGCCTCGAGGTGGGCGACGGCGAGGCCCTGGCCCGCGAGCTGCGCGCACTGCTCGGCGAGCCGGGCCGCCGCCAGGCCATGGGGCGCGCGGGGCTGGCCGTGTTGCAGCGCAACCAGGGCGCGCTGGCCCGCTTGCTCGACGGGCTCGGGCGGCTGCTGCAGCTTCGCTGAGGGCCGGTCTCTCGGCGGCTCGTCCCCAGGCACTGGCCCCATCCGCAGAGGCCGATTAAACTCCTCGGGTTTCTTGTCGGGGTGCCTGGAGTCGCAGGCTGAGATCGGACAGTTCCGAATCCCGTTGAACCTGATCGGGTTAGTACCCGCGTAGGGAACAAGATGTCCCCGCCGTCCGGCGGGGGTCTCCTGCTCCAGGTTCGCTCCGACATTCCTGCCGCGTGCCGTGGAGAGTCCCGTCGATGAGCGCCACCGAATACAAGAACCTGAGCGAATCCGCCCAGGTCGACCAGCAGTCCGTCCAGCCGCTGCCCAATTCCCGCAAGGTCTACGTCCAGGGTTCGCGCCCGGACATCCGCGTGCCGATGCGCGAGATTTCCCTGGCCGATACCCCCACGGACTTCGGCGGCGAGAAGAACGCGCCGGTGCTGGTCTATGACACCTCCGGTCCGTACACCGATCCGAACGTGACCATCGACGTGCGCAAGGGGCTGGCCGATGTGCGCAGTGCCTGGATCGAGGAGCGCGGCGACACCGAGAAGCTGCCGGGGCTGTCCTCCGAGTTCGGCCAGCGTCGCCTCAACGACGCCGAACTGACCAAGATGCGCTTCGCCCACGTGCGCAACCCGCGCCGCGCCAAGGCCGGAGCCAACGTCACCCAGATGCACTATGCGCGCAAGGGCATCGTCACCCCCGAGATGGAGTACGTCGCCATCCGCGAGAACATGAAGCTGCAGGAGGCCCGCGAGGCCGGCCTGCTGGCTGCCCAGCATCCGGGCCACAGCTTCGGCGCCGCCATCCCCAAGGAAATCACCGCCGAGTTCGTCCGCGAGGAAATCGCCCGCGGCCGCGCCATCATCCCGGCCAACATCAACCACGTGGAGCTGGAGCCGATGATCATCGGCCGCAACTTCCTGGTGAAGATCAACGGCAATATCGGCAACTCGGCGCTGGGTTCCTCGATCGAGGAGGAAGTGGCCAAGCTGACCTGGGGCATCCGCTGGGGCTCCGACACCGTCATGGACCTGTCCACCGGCAAGCACATCCACGAGACCCGCGAGTGGATCATCCGCAACTCGCCGGTGCCGATCGGCACCGTGCCGATCTACCAGGCGCTGGAGAAGGTCGGCGGCATCGCCGAGGACCTGACCTGGGAGCTGTTCCGCGACACCCTGATCGAGCAGGCCGAGCAGGGCGTGGACTACTTCACCATCCACGCCGGCGTCTTGCTGCGCTACGTGCCGCTGACCGCCAAGCGGGTCACCGGCATCGTCTCGCGCGGCGGCTCGATCATGGCCAAGTGGTGCCTGGCGCATCACCAGGAAAACTTCCTGTACACGCATTTCGACGAGATCTGCGAGATCATGAAGGCCTACGACGTCAGCTTCTCGCTGGGCGACGGCCTGCGTCCGGGCTCGATCGCCGACGCCAACGACGCCGCGCAGTTCGGCGAGCTGGAAACCCTCGGCGAACTGACCAAGATCGCCTGGCAGCACGACGTGCAGACCATGATCGAAGGCCCGGGTCACGTGCCGATGCACATGATCAAGGAGAACATGGACAAGCAGCTCGAATGCTGCGATGAGGCGCCGTTCTACACCCTCGGCCCGCTGACCACCGACATCGCCCCGGGCTACGACCACATCACCTCCGGCATCGGCGCGGCGATGATCGGCTGGTTCGGCTGCGCCATGCTCTGCTACGTGACCCCGAAGGAGCACCTCGGCCTGCCCAACAAGGACGACGTGAAGACCGGCATCATCACCTACAAGATCGCCGCTCACGCCGCCGATCTGGCCAAGGGCCATCCGGGTGCGCAGATCCGCGACAACGCATTGAGCAAGGCGCGCTTCGAGTTCCGCTGGGAAGACCAGTTCAACCTCGGCCTCGACCCGGACACCGCGCGCAGCTACCACGACGAGACCCTGCCCAAGGAGTCGGCCAAGGTGGCGCACTTCTGCTCCATGTGCGGGCCGAAGTTCTGCTCGATGAAGATCACCCAGGAAGTGCGCGACTACGCCGCCAACCTGGAGCGCATCGACGCGGTGGACGTCGACCTCGAGCGCGAGATGCAGGCCAAGGCCGAGGAGTTCAAGGCCCAGGGCTCGCAGCTGTACCACAAGGTGTGATGCGCCGCCGCTGAGGCGAGGAACGGGCCTGCGGGCCCGTTCTGCGTTTGCGCGCCTGCGGAATTTTCTGCAAGTCGTTGATTTTCCTGTGGACGCGCGCTGCAGCTGCGACTAGAATGCGCGCCGATTCAAGCCCATGTAGCTCAGCGGTAGAGCACTCCCTTGGTAAGGGAGAGGTCGGCGGTTCAAGTCCGCCCATGGGCTCCAGTCTCTTCCCCCCTCCTTGCTGTTCCCGGGCGCCATCCTGCGCCAACTCTCTTGTCCCGCTCGTTCAGTCCGACCGCCGATCGTCACGCTTCAGCGTGCAGCGCCGTGCATGCTTTCCGGCAGGTATTCTGGACGGAGGATCTGCCGCAGCCGGCTGTAGGGGATCTCCAGGTTCGGATGGCCCATGCTGTAGGGCGCCAGGGCGTAGACGTCGTACTTGAGCAGCACCTTGTCCCTGAGCAGAGCGATGTTGGCGGTAGGCTGGAACGGCCAGATGCGCCGGAACTCCTGCGGGTCGTCGATCTGCTGCGCCGCGAGCCAGCGCTGGTGCGCCTCGCCGGCGGCCTGCCAGAAGGCGGCCTCCTGGCCGGGCAGCAGCAGGTCGGCCAGTTGCAGGGCGCGCTGCTGGCTGCGCGAGTAGTTGATGAAGCCGCGCCCCGGCATGCCGTGGGCACCGCCGCGGTACAGGTAGCTGGACAGCTCGACCACCAGCAGGTCGCCGTGCTGGTCTGCCAGCTTGGCCTGCAGCCAGGTTTCCCAGCCCTCGGGCTGGCGGCGCAGCAGCTCGTCGCCGCGCGCGCGCAGCGAGGCGGGCAGCGCGCTGTCGGCGTCCTCCCGGGTCATCGCCAGCAGGGTCTGCTCGATCAGGGCGCTGAGCTGCGGCTCGTCGGCGAACTTCAGGGTGTCGACGTTGACCAGGCTGCAGCGCTCGCGCGGGCAGACCTCCGGGCGCTGTTCCCAGACGATGCGCTGTGGCGCCGGCGGCGCGCTCTGGCCGCCGAGAAACTGGCAGGCGCCGAGCAGCGGCAGGCAGGCCAGGGCGAAAAGGCTGTAAAGACGCATGGGACTCCTTGAGCGCAACGGCAAGGCTGGGTAGGGTGGCGCATCGGCCGGCTTCGACCCCGGCGCGGGCCGGGGGTTCGACCTCGTGGCGGTGACCGTCGCTGCGGCAGTCACCTCCGCGGTTCGGGACATTGATCGGCGGGCGGCGGGGCCGCTGCAGCCAAGCGGGAGAAGTATATGAGCGAGTCGCCGAAAACGGCCGACCTGAAAGTGGAAATCGTCGAGCGCGAGGCCTGTTTCCGCGGCTTCTATGCCCTCGACCGCGTGCACCTGCGCCACGAGCTGTTCGCTGGCGGCATGGGGCCGGTGATCAGCCGCGAGCTGTTCGTGCGCCATGATGCGGTCTGCGTGCTGCCCTACGACCCGGCCCGCGATGCCGTGGTGCTGATCGAGCAGTTCCGCGTCGGTGCGCTGGACAAGAGCGCCAACCCCTGGCTGCTGGAGCTGGTCGCCGGGCTGATCGACAAGGACGAGTCGCCCGAGGAAGTGGCCCGTCGCGAGGCCGTCGAGGAGGCCGGGCTGAGTCTGGGCGAGCTGTGGCCGGTGACCGCCTACTATCCTTCGCCGGGCGGCAGCGACGAGCGCGTGCACCTGTTCGTCGGCCGCTGCGACAGCGCCGGCGCCGGCGGCATCCACGGTCTGGCCGAGGAGGGCGAGGACATCCGCGTGCGGGTGCTGAGCCTCGACGCGGCGCTGGACGAGCTGGAGGCCGGGCGCATCGACAACGCGGCGAGCATCATCGCCCTGCAGTGGCTGGCGCTGAACCGCGAGCGGGTGCGGCAGACATGGCGCTGAGCCAGCTCGCCGAGCGCTACCGGGTCGACCTGACCGGGCTGCAGGCGGCCTGCGAGGCCAATTATGCGCGGCTGATGCGCCTGCTGCCGGGCATGCGCGAGCAGGCGGCGCTACGGCAGCCCATGCTGGGGCAGCCCATGCTGGGGCAGCCCATGCTGGGGCAGCCCGTGCTGGGGCAGCCCGTGCTGCGCCGCCTGGCGCTCAGCGCCGGCGACACTACCCTGGCGGTGCTGGCGCTCAGGGTCACCGAGGCCGGTCCCTACACCAGCACCGTGGAGGTGCGCGAGGAGCCCGGGCTGGCCTGGCTGCCGGCGCCGCGCCTGGAGGTGCGCGTCTACCACGACGCGCGGATGGCCGAGGTCACCGGCGCCGAGCACTGCCGGCGCCTGCATCCGCGCTACGCCTACCCGAACCCGGCCATGCACCAGCCGGACGAGAAGATCCAGCTCAACCTGTTTCTGGGCGAGTGGCTGAGTCATTATCTGCGCTGCGGCCATCTGGCGGAAAACCCAGTGGATCGCTCGGTCGTTCGCCGGTAGTGTGAACCGTATAGCGGTCACCCCCGCGGGGCCATGCCACCATTGCCGTTCCGCAGCCGCGGTCCAGACGCCGACAGGAGACGGCTCTTGCACAGTTCTCACACCCATTGCGCTGGCGCACCCCTGGTGCTGGTCCAGCTTACCGACAGCCACCTGTTCGCCGAGGAGGACGGCCATCTGCTGGGTATGGATACCGCAGACAGCCTCGGCCGGGTGGTCGATCTGGTGCTGGCCGAGCAGCCGCGGGTCGACCTGGTCCTCGCCAGCGGCGACCTGTCGCAGGATGGTTCGCTGGAGTCCTACCAGCGCTTCGCCGCGCTGACCGCGCCCATCGACGCCCCCGCGCGCTGGGTGTCCGGCAACCACGACGAGCCGCTGACCCTGCAACTGGCCTGCGCCGGCACCGAGCGCCTGGCGGTGGTCACCGACCTAGGCCACTGGCGGCTGGTGGTGCTCGATTCGAGCGTGCCCGGCAGCGTGCCCGGCCAGCTCGATGCCGCCCAGCTCGAGCAGCTGGATGCCGCCCTGGAGTCTGCCGGCGAGCGCCACGTGCTGCTGAGCTTCCACCACCATCCGGTGGCGGTGGGCTGCAGCTGGCTGGACCCCATCGGCCTGCGCAATCCCGAGGCGCTGTTCGCGGTGACCGACCGCTACCCGAACCTGCGCTGCATCCTCTGGGGGCACGTGCACCAGGAGATCGATGGCCAGCGCAACGGCGTGCGCCTGCTCGCCTCGCCCTCCACCTGCGTGCAGTTCGCCCCCGGCAGCGAGGAATTCCAGGTCAGCAGCGAGGCGCCCGGCTACCGCTGGCTGCGCCTGCACGCCGACGGCTCGATCGACACCGGCGTGTCGCGGGTCAGCGGCATCGACTTCGTGATCGACTACAGCATCAAGGGCTACTGACGCCATTTGCGCAAGGCACGCCCTTGCCGTAGGGTGCGCCGTGCGCACCATGGACTCTCCGTGCATTAGTGGTGCGTCCAGCGCACCCTACGACTCGGGCCTCATCCGACTTGAATCCGACGGCAGGATAATGCTTTCCTTGTATATCCATACAGCTACAAGGCGCCGTCGATGCTCCCCCAGTCGACCCTGATCTATATCCACGGCTTCAACAGCTCACCGGCTTCGCTCAAGGCCCGCGAGCTGGTGGCAGCCTGCGCGCGCCAGGGCCTGGCCGAGCGCCTGCGCGTGCCGGCGCTGCACCATGACCCGCGCCGCGCCATCGCCCAGCTGGAGGCGGAGATCGCCGCCGCAGAGCGTCCCGTGCTGGTCGGCAGCTCCCTCGGCGGCTACTATGCGACCCATCTCGCCGAACGCCACGGCCTCAAGGCCCTGCTGATCAATCCGGCGGTGCGCGTGCAGCGCTACTTCGCCCGCTACCTCGGCCCGCAGCACAACTACTACAGTGGGGAGAGCTGGGAGCTGACCGCCGCGCACGTCGCCGCGCTGGCCGAACTCGAGGTGCCGCCGCCGCAGGATCCCGCACGCTTCGTGGTCTGGCTGCAGACCGGCGACGAAACCCTCGACTATCGCGATGCCGCCGACTACTACCGGCTCTGCGCGGTGCAGATCGAGGAGGGCGGCGACCACGGCTACCGGGGCTTCGCCGCGCGCATCCCCGAGCTGCTGGCCTTCGCCGGCCTGACCAGCGCCTGAATTCCTGCTCGCGGCCCGATCCGCGGGCGACCCTTTCGCCAGACAGACATCCATCCATGGCCAATACCTCCTATACCGCCGAAGCCATCGAGGTCCTCTCCGGCCTCGATCCGGTGCGCAAGCGCCCGGGCATGTACACCGACACCAGCCGGCCCAATCACCTGGCCCAGGAAGTCATCGACAACAGCGTCGACGAGGCGCTGGCCGGCCACGCCAAGTCCGTGCAGGTGATCCTCCACGAGGACAACTCGCTGCAGGTGATCGACGACGGCCGCGGCATGCCGGTGGACATCCACCCGGAGGAGGGCGTCAGCGGCGTCGAGCTGATCCTCACCAAGCTGCACGCCGGCGGCAAGTTCTCCAACAAGAACTACCAGTTCTCCGGTGGCCTGCACGGCGTCGGCATCTCGGTGGTCAACGCCCTGTCGACCCGTGTCGAGGTGCGCGTCAGGCGCGACGGCAACGAGTACGCCATGGCCTTCGAAGGCGGCTACAAGGCCAGCGAGCTGGCGGTGGTCGGCACGGTCGGCAAGCGCAACACCGGCACCAGCGTGCAGTTCTGGCCGGACGCCAAGTACTTCGATTCGGCGAAGTTCTCCATCAGCCGCCTCAAGCACGTGCTCAAGGCCAAGGCGGTGCTGTGCCCGGGGCTCAGCGTGTCCTTCGAGGACCGCGCCAGCGGCGAGAAGGTCGAGTGGTTCTACGAGGACGGCCTGCGCTCGTATCTGAGTGACGCGGTCAGCGAGTTCGAGCGCCTGCCCCAGGAGCCGTTCTGCGGCAGCCTGGCAGGCACCCGCGAGGCGGTGGACTGGGCGCTGCTGTGGCTGCCGGAAGGCGGCGAGAGCGTGCAGGAAAGCTACGTCAACCTGATCCCCACAGCCCAGGGCGGCACCCACGTCAACGGCCTGCGCCAGGGGCTGCTCGACGCCATGCGCGAGTTCTGCGAGTTCAGGAGCCTGTTGCCGCGCGGGGTCAAGCTGGCGCCCGAGGACGTCTGGGAGCGCATCGCCTTCGTGCTGTCGATGAAGATGCAGGAGCCGCAGTTCTCCGGGCAGACCAAGGAGCGCCTGTCCTCGCGCGAGGCGGCGGCCTTCGTCTCCGGGGTGGTCAAGGACGCCTTCAGCCTGTGGCTCAACGAGCATCCCGAGCTGGGCCTGGCGCTGGCCGAACTGGCGATCAGCAACGCCGGGCGCCGCCTCAAGGCCGGCAAGAAGGTCGAGCGCAAGAAGATCACCCAGGGGCCGGCGCTGCCCGGCAAGCTGGCCGATTGCGCCGGACAGGACCCGATGCGCGCCGAGCTGTTCCTGGTCGAGGGCGACTCCGCCGGCGGCAGCGCCAAGCAGGCGCGCGACAAGGAATTCCAGGCGATCCTGCCGCTGCGCGGCAAGATCCTCAACACCTGGGAGGTCGACGGCGGCGAAGTGCTGGCCAGCCAGGAAGTGCACAACATCGCCGTGGCCGTCGGCATCGATCCGGGCTCGGCGGACCTCACCCAGCTGCGCTACGGCAAGATCTGCATCCTCGCCGACGCCGACTCCGACGGCCTGCACATCGCCACGTTGCTGTGTGCGCTGTTCGTCCAGCATTTCCGCCCGCTGGTGGAGGCCGGCCACGTCTACGTCGCCATGCCGCCGCTGTACCGCATCGACCTCGGCAAGGAGGTCTACTACGCCCTCGACGAGGCCGAGCGCGACGGCATCCTCGAGCGCCTCGCCGCCGAGAAGAAACGTGGCAAGCCGCAGGTCACCCGCTTCAAGGGTCTCGGCGAGATGAACCCGCTGCAGCTGCGCGAGACCACCATGGACCCCAACACCCGCCGCCTGGTGCAGCTGACCCTCGAGGACGCCGAGGGTACCCTGGAAATCATGGACATGCTGCTGGCCAAGAAGCGCGCGGGCGACCGCAAGAGCTGGCTGGAGAGCAAGGGCAACCTGGCCGAGGTGCTGCTTTGACGGCGAGCCGGCGTCTGCTGCTGGGCCTGGCTGGCGCGCTGGCGCTGCTCGCCGGCAGCCCGGCGGCCCGCGCCGAGGCGCCGCTGGCGGAACTGGTGCTGCAGGCCGCGCTGCCGGTGGAGGGCATGGCCGGTGGCAACCTGTCCGGCCTGGCGCGCTGTGGCGACGGGCGCTGGTGGGCGGTATCCGATCGCGAGGATGCGCAGCTCTCCCGGCTCCAGCCCGCCGAAGGGCGCTGGCAGGCGGCCGCCGAGGCGTTCGCGGCGCCGCCGCCGCCACCCAGCGGCCTGCCCTGGGGCCTGAGCACCGGCAACCGGCTGCTGGCGCCGCTGCGCGGCGGTGCCCTGGACTTCGAAGGACTGGCCTGCGACGCAGCCGGCAACCGCTACCTGCTCAGCGAGAGCGAAGTCGGCGTGCTCATGTTGCCGTCGCTCGGCTCCCCGCAGTGGCTGGCGCTGCCGCCGCAGCTGCTGCGCCAGGCGCGTGCCCGCGGCCTGCTGCTGCACGCCAACGCCCTGCTCGAGGGCCTGGCGGTGTCGCCGGACGGTGCCCGCCTGTGGCTGGCCGCCGAGCGCGAGGGCCGCGGCCTGCTCGCCGTGCAGCGGAGCGGCGAGCGCTGGCGCTGCCCCGGCAGCGGCTGCGTGCTGGTGGCGGAGAGCGGCCGAGCGCTGCGCCCGCTGGATCCGCCCGGCAGCGAGCCGCAGCCGCTGGACTTCACCGGCCTGAGCTGGCACGCCGGCAAGCTGTACAGCCTGGAGCGCCTGCAGCACCGCATCTGTCGCCGCGACCCGGAGCACGGCACGGTCGAGCGCTGCTGGTCGTTCGCCGCCGCGGCACTGGCTCCCGAGCTGCGCTACGCCACGCCCTTCGGTGTGGCCGAGGCGCTGTGGCTGGATGACGGCTCGGCCTGGATCGGCCTGGACAATGACGGCGCGGCCAATGCCGCCGGCGAGCGTCGGCCGCTGATCCTGCAGTTCGCCGCGCCGGACGGCGGCTGGAGCGGCTGAGCCGCCCGCCGAACAATACGGTGCGCCCGCCCCCGGCGGGCGCGCCCGGACACACGAGTTTTCAGAGGACGCAGATGAGCGAATCCCTCGATCTGAGCCTGGACGGCGTCGAACGCCGCTCGCTGGCCGAGTTCACCGAACAGGCCTATCTCAACTATTCCATGTACGTGATCATGGATCGTGCCCTGCCGCACATCGGCGACGGCCTCAAGCCCGTGCAGCGGCGCATCGTCTACGCCATGAGCGAGCTGGGCCTGGACGCCGATTCCAAGCACAAGAAGTCGGCGCGCACCGTCGGCGACGTGCTGGGCAAGTTCCACCCGCACGGCGATTCCGCCTGCTACGAGGCCATGGTGCTGATGGCGCAGCCGTTCAGCTACCGTTACACCCTGGTCGACGGCCAGGGCAACTGGGGCGCGCCGGACGATCCCAAGTCGTTCGCCGCCATGCGCTACACCGAGGCGCGCCTGTCGCGCTACTCGGAGGTGCTGCTCGCCGAGCTGGGTCAGGGTACCGTCGACTGGGTGCCCAACTTCGACGGCACCCTCGACGAGCCGGCGACCCTGCCGGCGCGGCTGCCCAACCTGCTGCTCAACGGCACCACCGGGATCGCCGTGGGCATGGCCACCGACGTGCCGCCGCACAACCTGCGCGAGGTGGCCTTCGCCTGCGTGCACCTGCTCGACGAGCCGCAGGCCACGGTCGAGCGCCTGTGCGAGATGCTGCCGGGGCCGGACTACCCGACCGAGGCGGAGATCATCACGCCGCGCAGCGATCTGCTGAAGATCTACCAGACCGGCCGCGGCTCGGTGCGCATGCGCGCGGTGTACCGCAAGGAGGACGGCGAGATCGTCGTCACCGCGCTGCCGCACCAGGTCTCCGGGGCCAAGGTGCTGGAGCAGATCGCCGGGCAGATGCAGGCCAAGAAGCTGCCGATGGTCGCCGACCTGCGCGACGAGTCGGACCACGAGAACCCCTGCCGCATCGTCATCGTGCCGCGCTCCAACCGCGTCGACCTCGACGAGCTGATGCAGCACCTGTTCGCCACCACCGAGCTGGAAAGCTCCTACCGGGTCAACCTCAACGTCATCGGCCTGGACGGCAAGCCGCAGGTCAAGGACCTGCGCCAGCTGCTCTCCGAGTGGCTGACCTTCCGCATCGGCACCGTGCGCCGCCGCCTGCAGTTCCGCCTCGACAAGGTGGAGAAGCGCCTGCACCTGCTCGAAGGCCTGCTGGTCGCCTTCCTCAACCTCGACGAGGTGATCCGCATCATCCGCGAGGAGGAGCAGCCCAAGCCGGTGCTGATGGAGCGCTTCGGCCTGACCGAGGTGCAGGCCGACTACATCCTCGATACCCGCCTGCGCCAGCTGGCGCGTCTCGAGGAGATGAAGATCCGCGGCGAGCAGGACGAACTGGCCAGGGAGCGCGACAAGCTGCTGGCCCTGCTCGGCAGCGAGAGCAAGCTGAAGAAGCTGGTACGCCAGGAGCTGCTGGCCGATGCCGAGAAGTATGGCGACGAGCGGCGCTCGCCGCTGGTCGCGCGCGCCGAGGCCCGCGCGCTGTCGGAAACCGACCTGCTGCCCGCCGAGCCGGTCACCGTGGTGCTTTCCGAGAAGGGCTGGGTACGCTGCGCCAAGGGCCACGACATCGATGCCGCCGGCCTGTCCTACAAGGCCGGCGACGCCTTCAAGGCCGCGGCGCCCGGGCGCTCCAACCAGTTCGCGGTGTTCCTCGACTCCACCGGGCGCAGCTACTCGCTGGCGGCCCACTCGCTGCCCTCGGCGCGCGGCCAGGGCGAGCCGCTCACCGGGCGCCTGAGCCCGCCGGCCGGCGCCAGCTTCGACTGCGTGCTGCTGCCCGAGGACGAGGCGCTCTACGTGCTGGCTTCCGACGCCGGCTACGGCTTCGTGGTCAGGGCTGACGACCTGCAGGCCAAGAACAAGGCCGGCAAGGCGCTGCTGACCCTGCCCGAGGGCGCCCGGGTGATGGCGCCGCGGCCGCTGCGCGCGCTGGAGAGCGACCTGCTGGCGGCGGTGACCAGCGAGGGGCGCCTGCTGGTGTTCCCGGTCGCCGAGCTGCCGCAGCTGGCCAAGGGCAAGGGCAACAAGATCGTCGGCATTCCCGCCGAGCGGGTCGCCAGTCGCGAGGAGTACCTGGTCGACCTCGCCGTGCTGCCGCAGGGCGCCACCCTGGTGCTGCAGGCCGGCAAGCGCACCCTGTCGCTGCGCGCCGACGACCTCGATCACTACCGGGGCGAGCGCGGACGCCGCGGCAGCCTGCTGCCGCGCGGCTTCCAGCGGGTGGACGCGCTGCTGGTGGAGTGACGGGACGCCTGCTGATGGAAAAGGGCTGCATGAGTTTCCACCCTGCAGCAGCGGTGTGATCGTGTAGGGTGGAAAACCACCGCAGGTGTTTTCCACCGTGGCGGGCTATCAGGGAGGTCAGATGGCAGAAGCGGAAAAAGCGCAGGCGCAGCTGGCCTGGGCCGGCGAGCAGGACGGCGTGGCGGTGCTGCGCCTGTCCGGGCACTGGACCCTGGCGGCGGCCAAGCCCGATCTGGATGCGGTGTGGCGCAGCCTGGCGGACAAGCCGGCGCGCCTGCAGCTGCAGGTCGCGGCCCTGGATGCCTGGGACAGCAGCCTGCTGGCCTTGCTGCGCCGCCTGCAGCGTCTCGCCGACGCCGAGCAGCGCCGCCTGGAGCACCGCGGCCTGCCGGACGGCGTGGTGCGCCTGCTGCAGATGGCGGCGACGCCCGTGACCCGCGAGGAGGAGGAGACGCCACGTCCCGGGCCGGTGTCGCGCCTGGGACTGCTGGTGCTGCAGGTCCACGACGGGCTGGTGCAGGCCAGCACCTTCTGCGGCGAGGTGGTGCTCGCCCTCGGCCGCCTGCTGCGCGGTCGCGCGCGCATGCGCCGCAGCGACTTCTGGGCGGCGCTGGCGCAGTGCGGCCCTGGCGCGCTGCCGATAGTCGCGCTGATCGCCAGCCTGGTCGGCCTGATCCTCGCCTTCGTCGGCGCCGCCCAGCTGCAGGCGTTCGGCGCCCAGCTGTACATCGCCAACATGGTGGCCATCGGCATGACCCGCGAGATGGGCGCGCTGATGACCGCGGTGATCATGGCCGGCCGCACCGGCGCGGCCTACGCCGCCGAGCTGGGCAGCATGCAGGCCAACGAGGAGATCGACGCACTGAAGACCTTCGGCTTCCCGCCGCTGGAGTTCCTGGTGCTGCCGCGCCTGCTGGCGCTGCTGGTCAGCATGCCGCTGCTCTGCGTGTTCGCCGACGCCCTCGGCATCCTCGGCGGCTTCGTCATCGGTGCCGGGCTGTTCGACATCTCCGCGCCGCTGTACCTCAGGCAGAGCCTGGAGATGCTCGGCCTCGCCGATTTCCTGCTCGGCCTGTTCAAGAGCCTGGTGTTCGCCGTGCTGATCGGCCTGATCGGCTGCCACCACGGGCTGAGCTGCGGACGCAACGCCCAGGCGGTCGGCCAGGCCACCACCCGCGCGGTGGTCAGCATCATAGTCGCGCTGGTGGTCAGCGACGCGCTGATCACCCTGATCTGCACCCAGCTGGGGATCTGAGCATGAGCGACGTGGTCCTCGCCGTGGAGAACCTCAGCGCCGGCTACGGGCGCAGGGTGATCCAGCACGATCTCAACTTCGCCATCCGCCGCGGCGAGGTGTTCGTGGTGATGGGCGGCAGCGGCTGCGGCAAGAGCACCCTGCTGCGCCACCTGATCGGCCTGCAGGCGCCGCTGGCCGGGCGCGTGCTGCTGCACGGCGAGGACTTCTGGGCCCGCGACGAGGATGCCCGCGCCGTCCTGCAGCAGCGTTTCGGCGTGCTCTACCAGAGCGGCGCGCTGTGGAGCGGCATGACCCTGCGCGAGAACATCACCCTGCCGCTGGCCGCCTACCACCCGCACCTCGGCCAGGCCGAGCTGGACGAACTGGCCGCGCTCAAGCTGGCGCTGGTCGGCCTGCCCGGCTGCGACGAGCTGTACCCGGCCGAGCTGTCCGGCGGCATGCGCAAGCGCGCCGGCCTGGCGCGGGCGCTGGCGCTCGACCCCGAGGTGCTGTTCTTCGACGAGCCCTCGGCCGGCCTCGACCCGCTCAGCTCCATGGCCCTCGACGAGCTGATCCTGCAGCTGCGCGACAGCCTGGGTGCCAGCATCGTGCTGGTCACCCACGAGCTGCCGAGCATCTACCGGGTGGCCGACACCTGTCTGTTCCTCGACCATCGCACGCGCACCCAGATCGCCCTGGGTCCGCTGCGGCAACTGCTGGAGGAAGGGCCGCCGAGCGTGCGGCGCTTCCTGCGCCGCGGCGATGCCCCCGCGTACAAGGAGTCCCCATGAGCGAGACGCGCAAACCCTTCTGGATCGGTGCCTTCCTGCTCGGCGGCATCGCCCTGCTGGCCGGCGGCCTGCTGCTGCTCGGCCGCGACAGCTGGTTCAGCCAGCCCAGCGACTACGTGGTGTACTTCACCGGTGCGCTGGATGGTCTCGACGTCGGCGCCGACGTCACCTACCGCGGCGTCAAGGTCGGCACGGTGCGCGAGATCCGCCTGTCCTACGACCGCGAACTCAGGGATGTGGTGATCCCGGTGGTGCTGCGCATCGACCCCGCGGCCGGCCACGAGGGGCAGAGCTTCGACCGGGTGGTCGAGCGGCTGGTCGAGCGCGGCCTGCGCGCCCAGCTGCAGACCCAGAGCCTGCTCACCGGCAAGGCGATAGTCGCGCTGGACCTGTTCCCCGGCCAGGCCGGCTACGTGCGCGAGCCCCACGACCTCGAGCTGCCGACCATCCCCAGCGTGCCCTCGCGGGTCGACCAGGCAGCGGACGTGCTGCGCGATCTGGTCGCCAGCCTGCGCGAGCTGCCGCTGCGCGAGATGGTGGTGTCGGCCAGCAACACCCTGCAGGCCCTGGAGCGCCTGAGCGCCTCTCCCGAGCTGCAGGACGGCCTGCTCAGCCTCGGCCAGACCCTGCACAATCTTGAGAGCCTGACTCAACAACTGCAGCGACAAATCCCGCCAATGCTGGATAATGCGCGCCAGGGCGGCGGCGAGCTGCGCGCGGCAATCGGCGATCTGCGCCAGGCGGCGCAGGCCGCCACGCTCGCCCTGCAGCAGATGCAGCAGCTGGCGGGCGATACCCGGCGCAGCCTCGGCCCCGAGTCCGAGGCGCAGTTCCAGCTGCTGCAGGCGCTGGAGGAACTGGGGCGGGCCAGCAAGGCCCTGCAGCGCACGGCGGAAGGCCTGGAGCAGCAGCCCGAATCGCTTATTTTTGGCAAGAAACGGTGATCTTTTCATGGGTGTTCCACGCCTGATCCGAATGCTGGGCCTGACCGGGCTGCTCGCCATGGCAGGCTGCGCGGCGACGCCGCCGGCGCAGTTCTACCAGCTGCAGCAGGGCAATCCCGGCCTGCCGCAGGCCGACGCCGGCGTGGCCGTGCTGCTCGGCCCGCTCAAGCTGGCCGACTATCTGCAGCGCGAGACCCTGGTGCAGCGCCAGGGCGACGACACCCTGGTGATCGCCCAGCAGGCGCGCTGGGTCGGCAGCCTGCAGGACGACGTGGCGCAGCTGCTGCTGCGCCAGCTGGCCGGCCGTCTGGACAGCAGCCGCCTGGCGCTGTATCCGGACCGGGTCGGCTTCAAACCCGAGGCGCAGCTGCTGCTGAGCATCAGCCGCCTGGACTCCGGCCCCTACCAGCCGGCCGTGCTGGAGGCGCAGTGGCGCCTGCTCGATGGCACCGGCAAGATGCTCGACAGTCGCCTGGTGCGGCTGGAGGAGAAGCACAATGGCGAGCTGACCGACCAGGTGCGCGCGCAGAGCCTGCTGCTGCAGAGCCTGGCAGCGCAGATGGCCACGGCGGTGCGGGGAATGCCGCGTGTCGCGGCGACGCCCGCGCAGCCGGCGTCGCGCAAGGCGGCGACCTCCCGCCCGGCGGCGCCGCGCATTCCCCAGGCGGCGCCGCGGCCGGCGCCGGCCGCCGAGGTGTACCGCTTCTGAGCGGTCGGGCGAGCCCGAAACGACAAGGCCGCGCCGGGGTTCCGGCGCGGCCTTGTCGTTTCGGGGCAGGCGAGGGTCAGGCGTGCTGCAGCATCTGGCCGAGCTGCTGTTCGAGACGCGCCGGCAACGGCTCCTGCAGGCGCTCGATGCAGCTGGCGCCGGCCGGGGAGGCGAGGGTGCGCAGGCGCGCGCGGCTGTGCAGCGCCGGGTCGGCGCCGAGGGCCTGGTCGAGCAGCAGCAGGTTGCGGCTGTGCCGGCAGAGGGTCAGTGCGCTCTGGCTGGCCGGCTGCTGCTGGATGGTTTCCGCCGGCAGGCCGTACAGGCCGTCGCCGCGGCTGAGGGCGAGTTGCAGCTGCAGGGTCAGGCCGCTGTCGGCCACCTCGACCTGCAGGGCATGGCCGAGGGCGCGCAGCAGTTCGCCGCAGCACAGGGCGCGGGTCAGGTAGTCCTCGCCGGACTGGTTGCTGTGGAACAGGATCAGGCTGCTGCCGTCGGCCAGGCGCAGCAGGTGGCCGTGGTGCAGGCGCGCTGCCTGCTCCAGGCAGTCGCGGTAGCGCTGCAGCAGTTCGCGCAGACGCGGCGGCGACAGGCGCCGTTGCAGCTCGTCCTGGCCGCCCAGCTGGGTCGCCAGCACGGCGCTGTGCACCGGCGGCAGGCCGGGGGGCGTGCCCGGCTGCAGATCGTCGGGGTCGAGGCCGAGGGCGTCGGCGTCCAGCTCGAGCTCGTCGCCGTCAGCCCGCGCCGCGGGGCGGCGGGGCGTCGCGGCGGCCGGCCGACCTTCGTCGAGCAGGTTTTCCAGCCCCTCGAACAGTTCGCCATCCTCCGCGTCGTCCAGCATCGGATCCTCCTCGACGGCGGGGCGCGGCGGCACCAGGCGCTGCTGCAGCTGGCGCGCCAGGTCGCCGAGTTCGTCCTGGCGCTCGCTGGCCGGTGCCGGGTCGTCGGGATCGCGCAGCCACAGGCGCAGCTGCAGCAGCGGCACGCTGAGCTTGCCGCCCAGGCGCAGGCTGAGGGTCAGGGTCGCCACCAGCACGATCAGGCCGAGCAGGCCGAAGTTCTGCAGGCCGACGGTCAGCGGCTGGCGGAACTGCTGCATGTCGAGGGTCAGGTGCAGCTGGCCGGCGGCCACCTCCTGGAAGGCGATGGAGGCGGTGAACACGCCCTCGTCGGTGCCGAACAGGCCCGGCTGCGGTCGGCGGCCGGCCTCGGCGATGATGCGGTTGTCGACGCCGTGGATCACCACGTGGGCGACCAGCGGGTTTTCGGCGAGCTTGTCGAGCATCACCTTGAGGCTGAGCAGGTCGTTGGACACCAGCAGCTCGGTGGC
Organism: Pseudomonas sp. OF001; assembly: GCF_904426495.1. Lineage (NCBI taxonomy): Bacteria > Pseudomonadati > Pseudomonadota > Gammaproteobacteria > Pseudomonadales > Pseudomonadaceae > Pseudomonas > Pseudomonas sp. OF001. Next base: position 172,947 of record NZ_CAJGBM010000001.1, read on the forward strand.
CGAAGCCACCGCCTGGCGCTTGAGGCTTTCGCCGACTGCCTCGCTCTGCTGCTGCATGACCTCGCGCACCTGCAGGTTGAACAGCCAGGCGAAGGCCAGCATCACCACGCTCACCAGGAGCAGGCTCTGGCTGGCGATGCGCAGGGCGATGGGTACCCGCCGGCGGCGCAGCGCCTGGAACAGGAGGATGAAGAAGTTGTCGGACTTGACGGGCGCGGGCCGGTTCACGAGAGGGGGGCTCGGCTCTGGAAAAGGGAGTGGAAGTATAGCGGGGCCCCGTGCGCACGGGCAAAGCGCGCTGCCAGATGGTGCGCATTCCGGGTAGAATGCCGCACTTTCAGTTCCGCGGAGGTGCGCCGTGCGTGAAATCGTCCTGATCAACATCACCGGGGAGGATCGTCCGGGGCTGACCGCGGCCATCACCGGCGTGCTCGCCCGTGGCGGGGTGAACATCCTCGACATCGGCCAGGCGGTGATCCACGACACCCTGTCGTTCGGCATCCTGGTCGAGATCCCGCACGGCAGCCAGGCGTCCTCGGTGCTCAAGGACGTGCTGTTCACCGGCTACGAGCTGGACCAGCAGGTGCGCTTCACCCCGGTGTCCGAGGCCGACTACCAGCAGTGGGTCGGCGGTCAGGGCAAGGCGCGCCACATCGTCACCCTGCTGACCCGCAAGGTGACCGCCGAGCAACTGCATCGGGTCAGTTCGATCACCGCCAAGTACGGGTTGAACATCGACCACATCGATCGCCTGTCCGGACGCATGCCGCTGGATACGCCGGCCGAGCACGGCAAGGGCTGCATCGAGTTCTCGGTGCGCGGCGAGGCGGCCGATCCGGCGGCGCTGCGCGCCGAATTCCTCAGCGTCGCCCAGGAACTCAACGTCGACATCGCCTTCCAGCAGGACACCATCTTCCGTCGCAACCGCCGCCTGGCGGTGTTCGACATGGACTCGACGCTGATCGAGGCCGAGGTGATCGACGAACTGGCCAAGGCCGCCGGGGTCGGTGCGCAGGTGGCCGAGATCACCGAGCGGGCGATGCGCGGCGAGCTGGATTTCCGCGCCAGCTTCAAGGAGCGCCTGGCGCTGCTCAAGGGGCTGTCCGAGGAGGTGCTGGAAGGCATCGGCGCCTCGCTGCGCCTGACCGAAGGCGCCGAGACCCTGTTCGCCGAGCTCAAGCGCCTGGGCTACAAGACCGCCATCCTCTCCGGCGGCTTCACCTACTTCGCCCGCCAGCTGCAGCAGAAGCTCGGCATCGACTACGTGTTCGCCAACGAGCTGGAGATCGTCGACGGCAAGGTCACCGGCGTGGCGGTGGAGCCGATCGTCGACGCCCAGCGCAAGGCCGACCTGCTGCGCCAGCTCACCGAGCAGGAGGGCCTGCGCCTGGAGCAGACCATCGCCGTCGGCGACGGCGCCAACGACCTGCCGATGCTGGCCATCGCCGGCCTGGGCGTGGCCTTCCGCGCCAAGCCGCTGGTCAAGCAGTCGGCCAAGCAGGCGATCTCCACCCTCGGCCTCGACGGCATCCTCTACCTGCTGGGCTATCGCGACCGCGAAAGCTTCGAGTGAGCGGAGGCCAGCCATGAAAAAACCGCCGTGAGGCGGTTTTTTCGTTCCGGGGCCGGGGCCTTCAGTCTTCGCCGGAGGAGAACTCGTAGTCCATCTTCGGGCTGGGCGCCTGCAGGTACAGGCCCTGCACGTAGTTGACCCCGGTCTGCCACAGGGTGGTCAGCACGCTGGCGTTGTCCACGTTGGGCACCACGGTCAGCTTGGCCTCGTTGTGCAGTCCGGCGATCAGGGTCTTGAGCTTGTCCTGCTGTTCGGCGTCGGAGAGGTCGCGGAGCAGTTCGCTATCGAGCTTGACGAAGTCGACGTTCAGGTGGCGCAGGGTGTTGAACGGGTTGAGCGCCCCGCCGAAGCGGCTGAGCGATACCTTGCAGTGCAGCTCGGCGAGGCCCTTGGTCAGCAGCTTGGCCTGCTTGAGGTAGGCGATCGCATCCGGCTCGCCGAGTTGCAGGATCAGGCTGTCGGCCGGCAGGCGGGCGGCCTTGAGGGCGGCGCTGAGCCAGGGCAGCAGCGCCGGGTCCTGCAGGCTGGCGGCGCCCAGGCCGATGAACAGGCGGGTGTTGTGGCCCCTGGCGCGATGCTCGCCGAGCTGGCGGATGGCGTTGAGCAGCACCCAGCGGTCGACCCGGGCGGCCAGGCCGGTCTGCTCGGCGGCGGCGAGGAACTCGGCCGGCGGCACCGCCTCGCCCTGCGGGTTGCGCAGCAGCAGGGACACTTCGTAGTGCTCGCGTTCGTCGCCGTGCAGGCTGATGATCGGCTGGAACAGCAGCTGGAAGCCGTTGCCCTCGATGGCCTGCTGGACCATGGCGACCAGGTTGCCGCGGCTGGCGGCGGCGGCCAGTTCCTCGGCCGGGTCGTAGATGTTGAGGGCGTTGCCGCCGGTCAGCTGGTCGGTGCAGCGCAGGGCGCGCTCGACCACCAGCTGGGCCTGGGCGCTCTGCTCGCTGATGCCGGCCACGCCGATGCTGAAGGTGACCTGCACGCTGCGCCCGCCGATGTCGAACAGGTGGCCTTCGACCTTCTTCAGCAGGGCCTGCAGCGAGGCCTCGGCCTGCGCCGGGGGCTGCGGCAGCAGGGCGGCGAAGCTGTCGTCAGCGAAGCGCGCCAGCTGGGCCTGCTCGCCGAAGTGCTGGCGCAGCAGGGTGGCGCAGTCGGCCAGCAGCAGGTCGCTGTCGGCCAGGCCGATGTCGCCGAGGAGGTTGGCATAGCGGTCGATGCGCAGCAGGGCCAGGCTGGCCGGGCTGCCGGTCTTGACCGCCTGCTGGACGGCGTGGTCGAGCAGCTCGAGGAAGTGCACGCGGTTGTACAGGCCGGTGACCAGGTCCTGGCTGCTGATCTCGCGCAGCTTCTCGGCGAGTTCGCTGTTGTCGCTTTCCGCGCGGATCACCACCTGGGTGCAGGGTTCGCCGTCGTAGCTGGCCGGGGAGAAGGTCATGCGTGCACGGAACTGGCTGCCGTCGTCGCGCACGCCGCCGCACAGCAGCTCGGCATGCTCGTCGCCGTTCTGCTGGTAGGTCTTGAGGAAGTCCTTGAACGCTGCCTGGTCGCTGCCCTGGATCAGGTCGATCATCGGCATGCCGGCGATGTCGTCGGCGTCGCTGTAGCCGAACAGCTCGACGTAGGCGCGGTTGACGTAGATGTGCATGCCGTCGTGGACGTAGGTGATGGCATCCACCGAGCTGTCCAGCAGCAGCTGGCAGCGCCGTTCGGCCTCGCGCAGGGCCACCTCGGCATTGCGCCGGGCGCGGCGCTCCTCGAGGTTGCGCAGCTCGCGCTCGGCGACCAGCAGCAGGCGCTCCTCGTCGCTCGCCGGCACGCCGTCCTGGGCGCCGAGCAGCATGGCCTCGGTGATCGCCTCGCCGTCGTTGTCGGCGACCAGCTGCAGGAAGGGCAGGTCCTTGCCCAGGCGGCGGATGGCGCCGAGGGCTTCGTCGGGCTCGAGGTTCTCGCTGTGGGGGGCAGCGATCAGCAGGTCCCAGGTCTGCTGCAGGGCTTCGGCAAGGTCGTCGCTGGAGGTCAGGCGATGGGCGCGGGTGGCGTGGCCGGCATTGCGGAACAGGCTGATCAGGCGCTCGGCCTCGTTCTGCGAGTCCTCGAGGAGCAGCAGGCGGACGGTTTTCTTTTCGGTGGGCATGGTTGGCCAGGAACCAGCGCCGCAGGGGCGCACAAACGCGGCAGAGGGAAATGCTCGGAAATCTACAAGGACTCCCAGAGCGAGTCAAAGCCAACCGGCTCGCTGTCGCCGGCCAGTCGCAAGGTTGTGACCGGTTTCCCGTCGGCAGGTTCGGTGCGTGGCGCCGGTGCCTCGAGCGGGCGGTACTCGAACTGGTTGAAGCTGCCGCTGAGGGTGTGGCGGCGGGTGAGCTGCACTGCCTGCTCCTTGCCGTCGAGGTTGAGGAAGATCTTCTGCCCCTGCTGGAACGGCAGGGTCGGCGCGATCAGCAGGTCCGGGCGACCCAGTGCCGGGATGGCGCTGAGCAGCAGACCGCGCAGGTACTGCCCCTGGGGCTTGCCGTCGTTCTGGGGGCGCAGGCCGCAGGGCTTGGCGCGCGGGGCGAGCAGTTCGATGCCGAGCTGCAGGCCGCTGCCGCGGGGCTGGCGGATCCAGCGGATCAGGGCGATGTTCCAGCCACGCTCGCCGGGGTGCTGCAGGCCGATCAGGTCGCCGGTCTGCAACTGGTCGGGCGGCGTGTCGTCCCAGGCCAGGCAGAAGCCGCCGGGGCTGTGGTTGATCACCTGCAGCTGGTGGCGCGGATACTGGCCGCTCTCGTCGGGGGCGTCGCGGCCGGGGGTGTAGTCGATGCTGGGCTGCTGGCGGCGCAGCAGCGCCTCGTTGCGCGAGGCGTCGAAGGCGCGGTTCCACGGGTCGCGCTCGCGTTCGTGGCGCTGGAAGTCGACGCTGACGGCGGTGGCTGGCAGCTGCAGGGTGTCGGCGAAGCTGCGCTGGCCGGCGATGTGGTAGTGCAGCGCACGGATGCCCAGGCAGGCGCTGAGCGTGCCGCTGCCGGGCATGCGGCTGAAGGCGCGCTCGGCAGGGGCGCTCCAGGCGGTGCACAGGTGCTGCAGCAGGTCGTCGCCGACGCCATGGGGCATGGACAGGCGGCTGCCCTGGCGCTGCACGGTGCCGAGCCGCAGGTAGGTGCGCAGCTCGCCGACCAGGGCCTGCGGGTCGAGGCCGAGCAGTTGCGCGGGGTCCTCGTTGTGCAGCAGGCTGGCGTAGCGCGGCGGGCTGTCGGTGCCCGGGGCGAAGGCGAACAGGCTGCCGGGCAGGCGCGCGTCCTGCAGGACGGCGCGGGGGCTCCACGCCGGCAGCGCTTCGCCGAGCTGGAGGATGGCCTGCTGGCGCAGCTGGTTGCAGCGTGCGCTGCCCAGCAGCAGGCTGGCCAGGTAGCACTGCTCGATGGTCTGTTCGCGGCCGTCGATGCCCGGCAGCGGCAGGCGTTGGAGCTGGCGGGCGGCGGCGGCGCGGTAGAGCTGGTGCAGCTCCAGCCAGAAACCCTGGCTGGGCGGCATGTAGAGCAGGCTGAACTGGCAGAGCATCTGGTACAGCGCGTGCTGGCCCAGCAACAGGGCGCGGGCGCACAGCTGGCGGCTGGCATCGCTGGGCGGCAGGGCCAGCGCCTCGCTGGCGGTCAGCTTGGCGGCACGCGCCAGCTGCTGCTGCAGGGTCTGGCACAGGGCGGCGATCTGCTGGCGGCGCTCGTCGAGGATCACCACCGGGCTGCGCAGGTGCTTCTGCAGCTGGCCGCAGATGAACAGCACCTCCGGCTCGAGCAGCTCGAGCAACTGCTGGCGGTTGGCCGGCGGCGTGCGCAGGCGGTTGAGTTCCTGCAGGGCGGTATACAGGCGGCGGGCGGTTTCGCCGAGGTTGGCCTTGGGCAGCTCGGCGATCCAGCCGCGCAGCGCCGCCGGCTGCGCCGTGGCGAAGGACAGGCTGGCCAGGTCCGGCGGTGTGACGCGCAACAGGTCGTAGGAGGAGTGCAGGTCCATGGTGTCTCGCTCGGAACAGGGAATGCGGGCTCAACCCTGGGCGCGGCCGCCGGCGCGCTAGCGTTCAGTCTAGCCGAAAAGCCTGCCTGGCCGTTGATCTGCGGCAGGTTGTCGCTGCGCCCTGCCGCACCGGGGCGGGCCTCAGTCCGGCAGGCCCAGTTGCTGGCCCATGCGCAGCGGGCTGCCGGCGCTCAGGCCCTCGGCCCAGCGTACCTGCTCGGGACCGAACAGCACGATGGCGGTGGAACCGAGCTTGAAGCGGCCGAGCTCGGCGCCCTTGTCCAGGTGGATGGGCTGCTGCACCGCAGGACCGTAGCGGAAGTGCCTGAGCGCGCGTTTCGGCGGAGTGACCAGGCCGGCCCACACCGTCTCGACGCTGGCGACGATCATCGCGCCGACCAGCACCACGGCCATCGGCCCGCGCTCGGTGTCGAACAGGCAGACCACCCGCTCGTTGCGGGCGAACAGCTCGGGCACGTTTTCGGCAGTGAAGCCGTTGACCGAGAACAGCCGGCCCGGCACGTAGACCATTTCCCTCAGCGTCCCCGCCAGCGGCATGTGCACGCGGTGGTAGTCCCTGGGCGACAGGTAGACGGTGGCGAACTGGCCGCCCATGAAGGGCGCGGCCATCTCGGCGTCACCGCCGAGCAGTTCGAGCACGCTGAAGCTGTGGCCCTTGGCCTGGAAGATGCGACCGTGCTCGATCGGACCGAGCTGGCTGATGGCGCCGTCGGCCGGACTGAGGATGGCGCCGGGGGTGGCGTCCAGCGGCCGGGTGCCCTCGCGCAGGGCGCGGGTGAAGAAGGCGTTGAAGTGCTCGTAGGCGTGCGGGTTGCCGACCTCGGCCTCGCTCATGTCGACCTGGTAGCGACGCACGAACCAGCTGATCAGCGGGTTCTTGAACCAGTCGGCGCGGCACTCGGCGGCCATGCCGATCAGCCGCGACAGGGCGTGGTGCGGCAGCAGGTACTGGCCGAGGAGAAACAGGCGTTCTTTGGGAGTCATGGGCGGGTCCTTAGCATTCCACCGGCGTGTCGGGATGGTTGCCCCATTCCGACCAGGAGCCGGCGTAGGCCTTGATGTTCGGGTAGCCGAGCGCGCGCATCGCCAGGTAGGTGAAGCCGGAGCGGCGGTGGGTCTGGCAGTGGGTGACGATGGTCTTGTCCGGGGTGATGCCGCGGGCGGCGAGCAGCTCGCTCAGGTCCGCGCGCAGGCGCAGGGCGCGGGCCGGGTCCTGGCAGTCGGTCCAGTTCAGGTTGATGGCGCCGGGGATGTGTCCGCCCCTGGCCGCCAGCACCTTCTCGCCGCGGTACTCCTCGGGCGAGCGGGCGTCCCAGATCAGCAGGTCGTCGTCGTGCAGGTGCGCGAGGAGGTACTCGCGGCTGGCCAGCACGTCGGCCACCGGCTGCACGCCGACCGGGGCGCCGACCGGCGCCGGCACCGCGCCGGACAGTTCGCGGCCCTCGGCCAGCCAGGCCTGCAGGCCGCCGTTCAGGTGGTGCCAGCGGCGGTGGCCGATCAGGTCGAGCAGCCAGCCGAAGCGCCCGGCCCAGGGGCCGCCCTCGTCGTCGTAGAGCACGTAGACGGCGTCGGCGCGATGGCCCAGCTCGCCGAGCAGCGCCTGGAAGTCGCTCCACACCGGCAGCAGCCCGGGCGCCGGCGGCTGGCCGAGCTGGGTGCGCCGGGTGTCGACGTGCCGCGCGCCGGGGATGTGCCCCTCGGCATAGCGGGCGGCGGGGGTCAGGTCGACCAGGATCAGCTCCGGCGCGTTCAGGCGGCTGGCCAGTTCGGCCGGCTCGATCAGCAGCGGCAGGTCGGCGAACACGGACATGACGAGCATCCTCGCAAGACGGGAAAAGCGGCGAGTGTAACGGAAAGCGGGGGGAGGGGGGCAGTTTGCGGAGGAGGGAGTCCGGGCTGCTCCGTGGCGAGCAGCCCAGAACAGGCTCAGGGTTGGTTGTGTCTGTCGATATGCGCGAATATCCGTTGGCACAGCCTGCGCAACTCGTCCGTTAGCTGCCATGCGCAGTCTTCGTGCTGCATGTGCTGAATGGCCAAGCGGCAGAATTTCACCTTGTCGCGGATGGTGCCGCTGTCGGTGGCGAAGATCTGTCGTTGGTCCTGGCCAGTTTTCGACAGACCGAGGCGCTTATCCAGCAGGCGGCCAATACCCTCCGTAGACCTGCTGTAGTGTTCGTGTTTCAGGTCTTGGATTTTGGTAATGTCCAAACCTTCCTTGTTGGTTCGGCGCTGATCATAAAATGTTCTAGCTGCATCGTGTAATACCTGCTCGGGCAGCAGGTTTTCGATTTCCTTGCCATCAAGTATCAGTAGCTGGTCTCCCAGCTCCTTTTGCAGCAGTTCGGCGCGTTGTCCCTTGTCGCGGATATCGCCATCGGCAATCAGCAGGGGAGCCGAGCAGGCCCTGATAGCACTGAGTCCCTTGTCCATATCCCCGTCCACGTCGTCATCGGCGAAGTCCCAGTGGCCCAGCGTGCCGCCCTGGTACTCGATGAAGGTGTAGTGGTAGTTTTCCAGATAGCCGGCCAGCCTGGATTTTTCCGGACCTTCCGGCAGATCATGCAGATAGCGGCTCATCCAGGTGCGCAGATACAGGCGGTCGCTGATACCTTCAACCCAAATGGTGCAGTTGGCCAGGTACACCGAGGAGGCGCGCACGCCCAAATCCAGCAGGATATCGCGGTCACGGGTGCATTCGCGGATCAGGAAACTGGCCTTGCCGTCCTTTTCCACGCTCTTGCTGACCCGGTGAATCAGTACGTCATCACGCTGTTCGGCCAGATCCAGCAGGTGGTTGGAGTGGGTGGTCATCAGGTACTGGTGGGGGGTGTGTTGCAGCAGGAACAGCGCCAGCTGCCGCAGCAGGCCCGGATGCAGCGAGGTTTCCGGCTCCTCGATGCAGAAAAGGGACTCCTCCGGTTCCAGGTAGGCGGCAGAGGTGATGATGATGACCTGCTGCAGGCCATCGCCGAGGTGATAGATCGGGAACTGGGGCTCGTCGCCGATCTTTACCGCCACGGTGTCCTTGCCGTATTCGGGGATCAGGGTGACTTCGGTTCCGCCGAAGAATTCCTGGCCCAGCAGGCTTTCATATTCCCGGATCTTAGCGCGCTCCTCGGGCTGGCCCAGCAGGTTTTTTACAAGAAGTTCGTATAGATGTAGTCCGGTTGTTATGGTTCTTTTCGGTGGTAACTTCCCGCTGAAGTAATCTGCTTCAGTTCTTTTTCTGTAGTGGTCTTGGTCGCCTTGTCCTTCGCCTATGGGGCGCATGCCTCTTAGAATTGGCGTGTAGTGGATTTTTGCCTTGATGGTTTCATGCGTGCGATCTGTTTCTAGAGCGATTTCAAGTTTTTTGGTGAGGCCCTCATTTCGTAAGGTTTGTCTCATTTGAGAGAGTGTGCCGCCTGAGGCTCTTTGATTATATAGCTCTACTGCATATGCGTGAATAATGCCGGTGTTTTCATTTATTTTATTGATGCTGGCTTCTGAGGTTTGTAGTGCAGCTATTGTATTTTTCTCAAAGATCCTGTCTTTGTAGTGGAGCTTGATGAGTGGGAGAAATATGTCGGCTATCTCGCCCCTTGGTTGCTGGGTGATAATCGAGTCTTCTGTACTGGAAAAAACTGCCCTTATGGCTCGGCTCTTTCCGCTGTTGTTCGGACCAATGAACAGATTCAGCTTGCGCAGATTGATATGCCGTTGCTCTTCGGCGGTGTCTATCTCGGGGGCGCGGTAGCCCAGTCGGTCCAGTTCGGTGGACCAGATCTTCTTGAACATCAGGATGCTTCCCTGCGATTGCGGATGCTCGGCAATCTACCCAGAGGGGACAAACGTTGTCCACGGCAGTCCGCTGACACGGAATGTTCGAAAAAACGGTTCCCCGGAGAAGCTCTGCAGCGCGGCAAGCAAGTCTGTAGAAAGGTCATTCTTGCGGATTTTCTAGCGATTGGGCCGGGGCGATCCTTGGCCCCGGCCTTCAGTCATGCAGATGGCGAGGCCGCAGGCCTCAATACTCGTCCTTGGGCAGGCTGGCGAGGATGTGCCGGTAGCTGGCCAGGCGCTGCGGATGGATGCGGCCGTCCTCCAGCGCCTGCAGCAGCGCGCAGCCGGGCTCGCGGTCGTGCTGGCAGTCGCGGAAGCGGCAGCGGCCGATGAGCTCGCGGAATTCGACGAAGCCGTCCTCGACGTCGGCGCGGGTGACGTGGCCGAGGCTGAACTCGCGGATGCCGGGCGAGTCGATCAGCTCGCCGCCGCCGGGGAAGTGGAACAGCCGCGCGGTGGTGGTGGTGTGGGTGCCCTTGCCGGTCAGTTCGGACAGGGCGCCGACGCGCAGGTCGACGCCCGGCAGCAGGGCGTTGACCAGCGACGACTTGCCCACCCCGGACTGGCCGACGAACACGCTGACCCGGCCGTCCAGCGCCGCGCGCAGCTCGTCCATGGCGTTGCCGTTGTGCGCCGAGACTTCCAGCAGCGGATAGTCGAGGGCGCGGTACACGTCGAGCAGGGCGTCCAGCTTGGCCGCGTTGGCCTCGTCGATCAGGTCGGCCTTGTTCATCAGCAGCAGCGGGCGGATGCCGGCGTGGTCGGCGGCGATCAGGTAGCGGTCGATCAGGTTGGCGTGCGGCTCGGGCAGCGGGGCGAAGACGATGACGATCTGGTCGACGTTGGCCGCCACCGGCTTGAGCACGCCGCGCATGTCCGGGCGGCACAGCTCGGAGGCGCGCGGCAGCTGGGCGACGATCACGCCGATGCCCTGGTTGCCGGCGCGCCACACCACGCGGTCGCCGGTAACCAGCGCCGGCAGGTTGGCGCGCAGGTGGCAGCGGAACACCTGGCCGGCCAGCTCGCCGTCCAGCGCCTCGACCTCGACCTGCACGCCGAAGTGGGCGATCACCAGGCCGTTCTGCTCGGGGCCGAGGTCGCCGCCCTCCAGCTCCTCGACCGCGCGCGACTCGCGCTTGGCGGCGCGGGCGGCGCGTTCTTCCTGGATCTTCTCGATGCGCCAGCTCTGCCGGCGGGTCAGTTGGCGTTTGGCCATGATGCGTCCGTGGGTGAATTCCGGCGGCGAGTCTAGCACGCCCGTGGGCAGCGGGATGCCGGGTGCGGCCTGCTAGAATGCGCGGATCAACCGAGGACTCCCGCCATGCAGAACCCGCAGAACCTGATCTGGATCGACCTGGAAATGACCGGCCTCGATCCCGAGACCGACGTCATCATCGAGATGGCCACCATAGTCACCGACGCCCAGCTCAACGTGCTGGCCGAGGGCCCGGCCCTGGTGATCCACCAGAGCGACGCGGTGCTGGCCGGCATGAATCCCTGGTGCGTCGAGCAGCACGGCAAGAGCGGGCTGACCCAGCGGGTGCGCGACAGCCGGCTGAGCGAGGCCGAGGCCGAGGCGCAGACCATCGCCTTCCTCCAGCAGTGGGTGCCGGCCGGGGTGTCGCCGATGTGCGGCAACAGCATCGGTCAGGACCGTCGCTTCCTCGCCCGCTACATGCCGCAGCTGGAGGCCTTCTTCCACTATCGCAACATCGACGTCTCCACCCTCAAGGAGCTGGCCGCGCGCTGGGCGCCGGCGGTCAAGGAATCCTTCGTCAAGCAGGGCAGCCACCTGGCGCTGGACGACATCCGCGAGTCGATCGCCGAGCTGCGCCACTACCGCGAGCACTTCATTCGCTGCTGACCGGCGTTTCGGCCGCGGCCGCCGTGCGCGCCAGCAGCTCGCCCATCGCCTGCGCGTTCAGCGGTCGCGACAGGCGATAACCCTGGCCGTGGCGGCAGCCGTGCCAGCGCAGGAAGTCGTGCTGGGCGGCGGTCTCGATGCCCTCGGCGATGCAGGTCATGCCCAGCGCGTGGGCCATGCCGATGATGGCGACGGTGAGCGCGGCATAGTCGTCGCAGTCCGGCAGGTCGCTGATGAACGAGCGGTCGATCTTCAGGGTGTCCAGCTTGAAGTGCTTGAGGTAGCTCAGCGACGAGTAGCCGGTGCCGAAGTCGTCCATCGCCAGGCGCACGCCCTGCGCCTTGAGGCGCTGCAGGGTGGCCTGTACCTGTTCGAGGTTTTCCGCCAGCACGCTCTCGGTCAGTTCCAGCTCCAGCAGCCACGCCGACAGGCCGCTGCGCGCCAGGGTGCGCTGCACCACCTCGGCCAGATCGCCGTGGCGGAACTGCAGCGCCGAGACGTTCACCGCCACGCGCAGCGGCGGCAGCCCGGCGGCCTGCCAGGCCATCGCCTGGCGGCACGCCTCGTTGAGCGCCCAGGCGCCCAGCGGCAGGATCAGCCCGCTGTCCTCGGCGATGGGGATGAACTTGTCCGGCGGCACCTGGCCGAGCACCGGGTTGTGCCAGCGCAGCAGTGCCTCGCAGCCGCTCAGGCGGCCGCTGGCCAGATCGTACTGCGGCTGGTAGTGCAGGCTCAGCTCGTCGCGCACCAGCGCCTGGCGCAGGCGGTTCTCCAGCTCGAGGTGCTCGCGCACCCGGGTGTTCATCGCCGCGGCGAAGAACTGGAAGTTGTTCCGCCCCGCCGCCTTGGCGTGATACATCGCCGTGTCGGCGTTCTTCAGCAGGGTCTCCACGTCCTCGCCATCGGCCGGGCAGAGGGCGATGCCGATGCTCGGGGTGACCGCCAGCTCGTGCTCGCCGACGCTGTAGTGGCCGCTGCAGGCCTGCAGCAGCGCCTGCGCCACCTGGGCCGCCTGGCCGGCCTGGGTCAGCCCCTCCAGCAGGATGACGAACTCGTCGCCGCCCAGGCGACTGACCGTGTCGCCGGCGCGTACCGCGCCCGACAGGCGCTGCGCCACCTGGATCAGCAGGCCGTCGCCGACGGCGTGGCCGAGCGAGTCGTTGATGTTCTTGAAGCGGTCGAGGTCGATGAACAGCACGGCCAGCTGCAGGTCGTCGCGGCGGGCGCGGGCCACGGCCTCGGTGAGGCGGGCGAGCAGGCGGGCGCGGTTGGGCAGCTGGGTCAGCGGGTCGGTCTCCGCCTGCTGGCGCAGACGGACCTGGCCGGCGGCGATGTCCGCCTGGTAGCGCGCGAAGCGGTGCGTCAGCCAGCGCGACAGGCCGACGGCCAGGCCGAGGGCCAGCAGCATCACCAGCAGCAGGGCCTGGGCGGTGGTGCGGAAGTCCTGGTGCAGGCTCTGTTCGAGCTTGCGCTGGCGCTCGGCCAGTCCCGTCTCCAGGTCGTCGAGGTAGACGCCGCTGACCAGGATCCAGTCCCAGGCCTCCAGGTTGCTGACCAGCGCCAGCTTGCTGCTCAGCTGCGGGTTGCTGAGGCCGCGCCACTGGTAGCGGGTGAGGCCGCCGCCGTTGCGGCTGGCCTCGAGGATGCGCTGGATCACCGCCTGCTCCTCGGTCGGCAGCTCGTCGACGTAGCGCCCCTCGGCTGCCGGGTTGCTCGGCGACAGCAGCACCCGGCCGTCGCGGTGGATCACCGCGATGTAGCCGTTGGCGCCGATGCGGGTGGCGCGCAGCTGGCGCAGGGCCTGCTGCTGCAGCTGCTGCTCGACCTTGTAGAGGTATTCGCCGGTGCCGATCAGCCAGTCGAACGGCTCGAACACCCGCGCGTAGGCGATCTTCTCGGCCATTTCGTCGGGCTTGCCCGGAGCGTACCAGCGGTAGCGGGTGAAGCCGCGCTGCTGCGGGTTGTCCACCGCCGCCAGCAGGTCGCGCATGATGGGGCGGCCGTCGACATCGTGGTTGTCGAGCAGCGAACGCCCCTCGCGCTCGGGGTTGATCGGCAGCAGCACGCAGTTGCCGGCCAGGTCGTCGATGAAGAAGTAGCCGCTGCCGTCGAAGAAGCGCAGCGGGCGGAGGGTGTCGACGATCAGCCGGCGGATCTCGTCTTTCGTGCGGCGGCCCCGTTCGCGGCGGTAGATGGCCTCGGCGATCTGCACGGCATGGTCGACCTGCTGGCGCAGGTCGCGCTTGAGCACGGCCTCGCTGCTCTGGCGCAACTGGTCGAGCTGGTCGTGCAGGGTGGTCAGCGAGGACTCGAGGATGGCCTCCTGCTGGCGCAGTTCGGCGGCCTCGAGGGCCAGGCTGTCGGCGCGGAAGTTGCGCGTCTGCTGCAGGGTGAAGTAGCTGCCCAGGGCGAGGGTCAGGACGAACACCAGCGCCAGCATGCCGAACAGCTGCAGGCGCAGGAGATTGTTGTCGGTCATCGCCATGGGGCGCGCACCTTGCTCGGAAGGATTCCAGTCCCTGGTCAGCCGCAGCTCAGCGCGGTAGCCGGTGTTCGTCGAACTGTCCTGCCGCGCAGTCCGATTCGGACCGGCGGCTGGCGGTTTTGTGGCTGGGTTCGCATTCTAGTGGGAGCACCGGATTTCGCCCAGCGGCCAATGGTCGAGGTTTCCAGGCTCAACCGTAGCGCTTGTGCGCCTCGATGGCCAGACCGCTGCCGATGCCGCCGAAGCGGTTGCCTTCGACCGGTCGGGCATTGGGCAGCAGGGCGGCGACGCTCGCGCGCAGGGCCGGGATGCCGCTGGAGCCGCCGGTGAAGAACAGGGTGTCGACCTGTTCGGCACTCACCCCGGCGTCCGCCAGCAGGCGGTCGATGCCGGCGTCGATGCGCGCCAGCGAGGTGGCGATGGACTCCTCGAACAGCGGCCGGGTCAGGGTGGCGGCCAGTCCCGCCTCGACCCGGGTGAAATCGATGGTGCGGCTGGCCTGCTCGGTGAGGGCGATCTTGCTGTCCTCCACCTCGATGGCCAGCCAGTGGCCGGCGCGCTGTTCGATCAGGCGCAGCAGGCGGTCGATGCCGGTCGGGTCCTGGATGTCGTAGCGCATGCTTTCCAGGGCGATCCGGGACTTCTGCGCGTAGACCGCGTTGATGGTGTGCCAGGTGGCCAGGTTGATGTGGTGGCTGGTCGGCATCAGCGCGTCGCTCTTCATCCGGCTGCCGTAGCCGAACAGCGGCATCACCCCGGCCAGGCTGAGCTGGCGGTCGAAGTCGGTGCCGCCGATGTGCACGCCGCCGGTGGCGAGGATGTCGTCCTGGCGCTCGGCCAGGGCGCGGCGCGCGGGCGAGAGACGCACCAGCGAGAAGTCCGAGGTGCCGCCGCCGATGTCGACGATCAGCACCAGTTCCTCGCGGTCGATGCCGGCCTCGTAGTCGAAGGCCGCGGCGATCGGCTCGTACTGGAAGGAGATGTCCCTGAAGCCCAGGTCGCGGGCCACCTGCATCAGGGTGTCGGCGGCCTCGCGGTCGGCGGCGGGGTCGTCGTCGACGAAGAACACCGGGCGGCCCAGCACCACCTGCTCGAACGGCCGGCCGGCCTCGGCCTCGGCACGCTGCTTCAGCTCGCCGAGGAACAGGCCGAGGATCTGGGTGAACGGCAGGGCGCTGCCCAGCACGGTGGTGGCGCTGCCCAGCAGCGGCGAGCCGAGCAGGCTCTTCAGCGAGCGCATCAGGCGCCCCTCGTAGCCGTCCAGGTATTCGCCCAGCGCCTGGCGGCCGAACGCCGGGCGCTGCTCCTCGAAGTTGAAGAACAGCACCGAGGGCAGGGTGTCCTTGCCGTCTTCCAGGGCGATCAGGTTGCCCTGACCGGGCCGCAGCCAGCCGACGGTGGAGTTGGAGGTGCCGAAGTCGATGCCGCAGGCGCGGGCAGGCGAGGCGAGGGTCATGGGAAGCGGCTCCGGAAAAAACGGCCGCGCATTCTATGCGAGAGCGGCGCCGAATGGGCGCCGCTCCGTCGATTTCAGTGCTTGTCGCGGTGATGCGCCGCCATGATCTCCTCCAGGCTCAGCCCGGTGAGGTCGTGGATGGTGCGCCACAGGTAGTAGAGGATCGCCATCATCATCAGCATCGAGGGGATGGCGATCATCGGGTAGCTGAGCAGGTTCATGTGCGCCAGCTCGGCGTTGAACGCCTCGCTGCCGGCCGGGCTGGTGACCAGCCAGCGGGCGAGGATGTAGTTCATCGCCGCGGAGAAGAAGAAGGTGCCGCTCAGCCACCAGGTGGCCTTGAGCAGGCGCCGCTCGAAGGCGGCGGTCTGCCCGCGCGCATCCAGCTGCTGCTGGATGCGTTCCACGTCGAGCACGTTCCTGTTGTACAGCAGGCTGTAGATCAGCGGCTTGCTGGTGCGGGTGGAGAACAGCACGGCCAGGCCGATGATGCCGGGGATGGTCGCCTCCTTGACCGCCAGCCAGCGGCTGTCCAGCTGCAGCAGGCCGATGCCGCCGGTGAGCAGCACGCTGGCCAGGCCCAGCAGGGCGATGAAGTTGAACTTGCGGTAGCGCAGCAGCTCGAAGGCGCCCCAGCCCAGCGGGAAGGCCAGGGCCAGCGCCAGCGCGCCGTCGGCGCCGAGGCGCTCGGGGCTGCTCAGTTTCATCAGCACCAGCGAGGGCAGCAGGATGCTCACCGCCAGGTCGACCAGCGGGCGCGGCTTGTGGGTGGGGCGGGAGGCGTCGGTCATGCTTTGCGTCTTGTCCATCGGGAGCCTTGGGGTGCCGGCCAGCGGCTTGGTGAGGAGCGCCACGATACCGCAGAGCGGCTCAGGCGTCCTTCTGCCGGGTGCCGAAGATCTTGTCGCCGGCATCGCCCAGGCCGGGAATGATGTAGCCGTGCTCGTTGAGGCGCTCGTCGATCGAGGCGGTGTAGATGCGCACCTCCGGGTGCGCCGCGGCCACCGCGGCGATGCCTTCCGGCGCGGCGACCAGCACCAGGGCGCGGATCTCCCGGCAGCCGGCCTTCTTCAGCATGTCGATGGTGGCGATCAGCGAGCCGCCGGTGGCCAGCATCGGATCGACGATCATCGCCAGGCGGCGGTCGATCTCCGGCACCAGCTTCTCCAGGTAGGTCTGCGCCTCGAGGGTCTCCTCGTTGCGCGCCAGGCCGATGACGCTGACCTTGGCGCTGGGGATCAGGCTGAGCACGCCGTCGAGCATGCCGATGCCGGCGCGCAGGATCGGCACCACGGTGATCTTCTTGCCGGCGATGCGCTCGACCTGGACCGCGCCGCACCAGCCCTCGATGGTCTGGTCCTCCAGCGGCAGGTCCTGGGTGGCCTCGTAGGTCAGCAGGGCGCCGAGTTCCTGGGCCAGCTCGCGGAAATTCTTCGTGCTGATGTCGGCGCGGCGCATCAGGCCGAGCTTGTGGCGGATCAGCGGGTGACGAATCTCGTGCACGGGCATGGGCAGGCTCTCCGGCGGCAGGCGGGCAGGGATGGCATAGAGTAAAGCATCCGCCGCCGGCGGCCGAGTGCCGGCGCACTGGCGGCCGTCCGAGGCTTGCCGGCCGGCCGGCTGGCCGGTACCTTTCGCCCCTTTGCCCGTCCGGGCCCACCTTCGGAGACCTGCCATGTCCGTCGATCTCGCCCATATCCGCCAGGTGATGGCGGAAGCCGACTGCCTGTACACCGCCGAGCAACTGGACGCCGCCATCGCGCGGATGGCCGGACAGATCGGCACCGACCTCGCCGAGCGCAATCCGCTGGTGTTCTGCGTGATGAACGGCGGGCTGATCTTCGCCGGCAAGCTGCTGCCGCTGCTCGACTTCCCGCTGGAGGTCTCCTACCTGCACGCCACCCGCTACCGCGGCGAGACCAGCGGCGGCGAGCTGTTCTGGAAGGCCAAGCCGGAAATGTCGCTGATCGACCGCGACGTGCTGATCGTCGACGACATCTTCGACGAGGGCCACACCCTGGCCGCCATCGTCGACTACTGCAAGCACGCCGGCGCTCGCGCGGTGCACACCGCGGTGCTGATCGACAAGGAGCACGACCGCAAGGCGAGCCCGGACATGGACGCCAGCTACGTCGGCCTGCCCTGCGTCGATCGCTACATCTTCGGCTACGGCATGGACTACAAGGGCTACTGGCGCAACGCGCCGGGGATCTACGCGGTCAAGGGCATGTGATTGCCTTTCGTGGGGGCTGGCCCCTGGCGGCCGCGTAGGGTGCGCCGCGCGCACCGCAACGGCGCAGGTGCGCATGGCGCACCCTACGCTCCCTCACCGCCTACTGCTCCTTACGCTGGCGCGGTGGTGCCCGCCGCTTGCTCCTTCTCCGCCAGCCACCTCAGCGCCTTGCCGCGCGCCTGGTCGAGGTCGTGCACGTAGGCCAACTGGTGGCTGTGCAGGTGGATGCCGGCGCGGCGCAGCTGCAGGCGCACCCGCGAGCTGGTGCCGCTGAAGATCAGGCCGACGCCGTGGTGGCGGAAGTCGCGCAGCACGGTGTCCAGCGCCGCCAGCGCGGTCATGTCCAGCAGCGGCACCGCGCTGAGGTCGACGATCACCACCTTCACCCCCGGGGTGAAGCGGCGCAGGGTGTTCAGCGCCTTCTCCGCCGCGCCGAAGAACAGCGGGCCGCGGATCGCGTAGGCCGCCACGTGCTCGGGCAGGTCGCCGAGCGCCTGGTGGAAGTGCCGCGGCAGCGGCGCCGCGTCGGTCAGCGCGCTCATCTGGCGGATGAACAGGCCGGCGGCCAGCAGCAGGCCGGCGCCCACCGCCAGCACCATGTCGAAGGCCACGGTCAGCACCAGGCAGGTGAGCAGCACCAGCACGTCGCTGCGCGGGGCGATGCGCAGGGTGTGCACCACGTGCGGCGCCTCGGCCATGTTCCACGCCACCATCAAGAGCAGCGCGGCCAGCGCGGCCATCGGCAGGTAGCTGAACAGCGGCGCCAGCAGCAGCATGGCGGCGAGCACCACGCCGGCATGGATGATCGCCGCCAGCGGCGAGAAGGCGCCGGCGCGCACGCTGGCGGCGCTGCGGGCGATCGCCGCGGTGGCGGTGATGCCGCCGAACAGCGGGGCGATCAGGTTGCCCAGGCCCTGGCCGATCAGCTCGCCGTTGGGATCGTGCTTGCTGCCGGTCATGCCGTCGGCGACCACTGCGCAGAGCAGCGACTCGATGGCGCCGAGCATGGCGATGGCCATCGCCGGGGCCAGCAGCTCGCGGACCAGCGCGAGACTCAGCGGCGCGGCGTCCGGCAACTGCCAGGGCAGGGCGAAGCCCGGCAGGTAGGGCGGGATGCCCGGGTGGGTCACGCCATCGAGGCTGTAGCTGAAGCGCTCGCCGAGGGTGGCGACGCCGAGGCCGGCCAGCTCCAGCAAGAGGCCGAGCAGGGTGCCGACCGCCAGCGCGGCGAGGTGGCCGGGGACCTTCGGCACCAGGCGCGGCCAGGCGATCAGCACGCCGAGGGTGACGGCGGCGACCAGCGCGTCACCGAGGTGCGCGGTGGGCAGGGCCAGCGCCAGGTCGTACATCTGCTCGGGGAAGTGCGCGGCGCTGCCGGTCACCGTCAGGCCGAGGGCGTCCTTGAGCTGCAGGCCGGCGATGACCACGCCGATGCCGGCGGTGAAGCCGAGGGTCACCGGGTAGGGCACGAACTGGATCAGCCGGCCGGCCTTGAGCAGGCCGAGACTGATCAGGATCAGGCCGGCGAGCATGCTGCACAGCAGCAGGCCGGAGAGGCCGTGCTGCTGGACGATGGGCAGCAGGATCACCACGAAGGCGGCGGTGGGGCCGGAGATGTTGAAGCGCGAGCCGCCGGTCAGTGCGATCAGCGGCGCGGCGATCAGCACGGTGTACAGGCCATGCTGCGGCGGCGCGCCCACGGCGATGGCCAGCGCCATGGCCAGCGGGATGGCGATGATGCCGACGGTGAGGCCGGCGAGGATGTCGCCGCGCAGGGCGCGGCGGTCGTAGCCGGCGCGCAGGGCCTGGCGCCAGGCGGTGAACAGCGGAACGCGCGCGAGCCGGGACATTCTTCTACTCCGTTATATTTCCCCACTTCATAAGAGGGTAAGCCGTTTGCCGGTGAACGGCTATCGGACGGAGGTGGAAGTCCCGGCCCGCGGGCCGGTCAGCCCAGCCAGCCGCTCAGTTTGGCGGCGTTCCAGGCGGCGTACAGGGCCAGGGCGACGAAGCACAGCGCGGAGATGCGGTGGATCAGCGTCATCGGCAGCTTGTCGGCGGAGAAGTGCGCGGCCAGCACCACCGGCACGTTGGCGATCAGCATGCCGAGGGTGGTGCCGGCGACCACCAGCCAGAAGTACTCGTACTGGGCGGCCAGCATCACCGTGGCGATCTGCGTCTTGTCGCCCATCTCGGCGATGAAGAAGGCGACCAGGGTGGTGAGGAACGGACCAAAGCGCTTGAAGTGCGAGGCTTCCTCCTCCTCGTCGATGTGGTCCGGCACCAGCATCCAGGCGGCCACGGCGAGGAAGCTGGCGGCGAGGATCCAGCTCAGGGTGGCTTCGCTGAAGAAGGAGGCGACCCACTTGCCGATGGCGCCGGCGGCGAAGTGGTTGGCCACGGTGGCGACCAGGATGCCCCAGATGATCGGCCAGGGCCGGCGGAAGCGGGCGGCGAGGAGCAGGGCGAGCAGCTGGGTCTTGTCGCCGATCTCGGCGAGGGCCACCAGGCCGGTGGGGACGAACAGGGATTGCAGGGCTTCCATCGGACATTCCAGAGGGGCGGGACAACGACGGCATGACACGCACGGCCTGCCCGCCCCGGGTCGGCTGTGAGTGTCATGAGTCTTGTCGAACCGCGGCGCCGGGCTGGCCGGTGCGGGTCGTGCGCGCCATGGTCTGCGGACCAAGTGTGTTGACGCGCACGCCACCGAATCGCTCGGCGGCAGACTACTCCCTCAGGACGGCGCGCATTGTGCCCAAGGGCGGCGGGAGAGACAAGGGATCGGCGGAGTGTCGGTGCGCATGGCGCACCCTACGCAGGCGCTGGTGCTTCCCGTAGGGTGCGCCATGCGCACCATCCCGTCACGCGCGGCGCGCCGAATACACGCGGAAGCCGTCGCGTTCGGCCAGCACCGTGCAGGGGCCGAGGTGCTGCTCGATCAGCGGCGCGTACCTGAGGAAGCTGTTGGCCACCAGGCGCAGCTCGCCGCCGGGGCGCAGGTGGCGGGCGGCGTCGCGCAGCAGCTGCTCGGTGGCCTGGTAGTCGGTGTGCACGCCCTGGTGGAACGGCGGGTTGCTGACGATGGCGGCCAGGCCGGCCGGGGCATCCATGATGCCGCGGCCGGCCTGCACCTCGGCCTGCAGGCCGTTGGCGGCCAGGGTCAGGCGGCTGCTGGCCACCGCGAAGGCGTCGACGTCCAGCAGGTGCAGCCGGCTGTCCGGATAGTGGCGCTGCAGCGCGGCGCCGAGTACCCCGGCGCCGCAGCCGAAGTCGAGCACTTCGCCCTGCGGCAGGTTGCCCAGGTGCTCGAGCAGCAGGCGCGAGCCGACGTCCAGGCGGCCGTGGCTGAACACCCCGGGCAGGCTGACCACCTGCAGCTCGCCATCCATCGTGGCCACCGGGTAGCGGCGGGCGAGCGTCTCCAGCTTCGGCGCCGCCGGTGCCTGGTCCACCGTCACCTGCCACAGCTGGCAGTGGCGCGCGCTGTCCAGTTTGCGCGGGCGGCCGAACGGCTCCAGCTGCTTCGCCGCGCGCTCGATGCCGGCGCGCTTCTCGCCGACCAGCCACAGCGGCGCGCCGGGGAAGCGTGCGGCCAGCGCGGCGAGCAGGTAGTCGGTCAGCTCGCGCGACTTGGGCAGGAACAGCACGGCGCCGGCGAACGCCTGCGCCGGCACCTGGGTGCCGAACTGGCAGCGTCCCGGGTAACGCGCGGCAACGGCGCTGTGCTCGTCCCAGTGCCAGCTCCAGCCATGGGCCTCGGGCAGTTCGCCGAGCAGGCCGTCGGCCGGCAGGCCGGCGAGCAGCACGGGACCGCTGAACAGTTCGGCCTGACGCAACAGCACTTCGCTACGCGGATCCATGGACACCTCCGGAACAAAAGGGCGGGCAGATTAGGCAAAGCGCGTGGCGCTGGCAAACCCGGCTCAGGACACCACCCGCATCGGCTCACCCCTGAGGAAGGCCGCGGCGTTCTCCGCCAGCTGGCCGACGATGCGCTGGCGCGCCTCGCGGCTGCCCCAGGCGCTGTGCGGGGTGACGATCAGGCGCGGCACGTCCGGGGCGAGCAGCGGGTTGCCGTCCTTCGGCGGCTCGACGCTGAGCACGTCGGTGGCCGCGCCGCCCAGGTGGCCGGCGCGCAGGGCGTCGGCCAGCGCCTGCTCGTCGACCAGGCCGCCGCGGGCGGTGTTGACCAGGAAGGCGCCGGGCTTCATCAGAGCGAGTTCGCGGGCGCCGATCAGGTTGCGGGTCTGCTGGGTCAGCGGGCAGTGCAGGGTCAGCGCGTCGACCTGCGGCAGCAGCTGGTCCAGCGGCAGGCGGCCGTCGTGGGCGGGACGGCCGGGCAGCAGGCCGAGCAGCACGTGCATGCCGAAGGCGCGCGCCAGCTGCGCCACCGCGCTGCCCAGCTCGCCGTGGCCGAGCAGGCCGAGGGTCTTGCCCTCCAGCTCGACGATGGGGAAGTCCAGCAGGCAGAACTGGCTGGCCTGCTGCCAGCGCCCGGCGCGCACCGCGGCCTGGTAGTCGGGGAGGCGGGTGGCCAGGGCGAGCAGCAGCATCAGGGTGTGCTGGGCCACCGACGGCGTGCCGTAGCCCTGGCAGTTGCACACGACGACGCCGTGGGCGCGGGCGGCGGCCAGGTCGACGTTGTTGGTGCCGGTGGCAGCGATCAGCACCAGCTTCAGCTCGGGGCAGGCGGCGAAGGTGGCGGCGTCCAGGCGGACCTTGTTGCTGATCGCCACCTGCGCGCCCTCGAGGCGCTCGGCGACCTGCCCGGGGGCGGTTTGTTCGTGCAGCACCAGCTCGGCGAACACCGCGCGCAGCGGCGCCAGGTCGAGATCGCCGAGGTCGAGGGAGGGATGGTCGAGGAATACGGCTCGGGTCATGGGACTGTCCTTGCAGGCTGGGCGGGCGCCGTCCTGAGCCGGCGCGCTGTCATCGCCGCAGCCTAGCGGAAAGCGCCGCAGGCGTGCAGCCCGCGGCGTCCGTCCGCAACCCTCAGTCCAGCAGCTCGACCGCCACCGCGGTGGCCTCGCCGCCGCCGATGCACAGGGCGGCGACGCCGCGCCGGCCGCCGGTCTGGCGCAGGGCATTGAGCAGGGTGACGATGATCCGCGAACCGGTGGAGCCGATCGGGTGGCCCTGGGCGCAGGCGCCGCCGTAGACGTTGACCTTCGCCGGGTCCAGGTCGTGCTCGCGGATCGCCAGCATGGTGACCATGGCGAAGGCCTCGTTGAGCTCGAACAGGTCGACCTCGTCCTTGCTCCAGCCGGTGCTGGCGAACAGCTTGGCGAGGGCGCCGACCGGCGCAAGGGTGAACTCGCCCGGCTCCTGGCTCTGGGTGGCGTGGCCGACGATCCGCGCCAGCGGCTTGAGCCCGCGCCGTGCGGCTTCCTCGGCGCTCATCAGCAGCAGCGCCGAGGCGCCGTCGGAGATCGAGCTGGAGTTGGCGGCGGTGATGGTGCCGTCCTTGCGGAACGCCGGCTTGAGGCCGGGGATCTTTTCCGGGCTGGCGGTCAGCGGCTGCTCGTCGTCCTTGACCGTCACCTCGCCCTTGCGGGTGGTCACCGTCACCGGGACGATCTCGGCGTCCAGCGCGCCGCTCTCGATGGCCGCCTGGGCGCGGCGCAGCGACTCGATGGCATAGGCGTCCATCGCCTCGCGGGTCAGGCCGTACTGGTCGGCGGTCTCCTGGGCGAACGAGCCCATCAGCCGGCCGCTGCGCGCATCCTCCAGGCCGTCGAGGAACATGTGGTCCTTGAGCTCGGCATGGCCCATGCGCAGGCCGGCGCGCGCCTTGTCCAGCACGTAGGGTGCGTTGGACATGCTCTCCATGCCGCCGGCGACCATCACCCGGTTGGTCCCGGCCTTGAGCAGGTCGTGGGCCAGCATCACCGCCTTCATGCCCGAGCCGCACAGCTTGTTGATGGTGGTGCAGCCGGTGGCGGTGGGCAGGCCGGCGGCAAGCGCCGCCTGGCGCGCCGGGCCCTGCTTGAGGCCGGCGGCCAGCACGCAGCCCATGATCACTTCGTCGACCTCGGCCGGCTCGACCCCGGCGCGTTGCACTGCGGCGCGGATGGCGGCGGCGCCCAGTTGCGGTGCAGAAAGGGCGGCCAGGCTGCCCTGGAAGCCGCCCATCGGGGTGCGGACGGCGCTGACGATCACGATCTCGGACATCGGGTATTCCTCGCTGTTGGTTTTGTTGTTGCGGTGCACAAAAGATGAATCTACACCCTGCGCGGCGAACTGCAAACCTTCCGACGGGCGCGAGCAACCGGTGCAGGCCGCGCTTGTCGGATAATGCCCGCGCAGCGCAATGGCAGAGGAGAGAGGGTGTGGCGTGGTTGTCGACGAACGGGAAGCGGCTGGCCGCCGCGCTGGCCGCCGCGCTGGCCGGGCCGGCGCAGGCGCTGCCCTTCAATCTCGGGGGGCTGGAGGGACAGCTCGACTCCGAACTGACGCTGAGCACGCGCTGGGCCAGCGCGGATGCCGAGCGCGAGCTGATCGGCGCCGCCAACGGCGGCCGCGCGCCGGCGGCCAGCGGCGACGACGGCCGGCTCAACTTCAAGCGCGGCGAGACCTTCAGCAAGCGCCTCGCCGGCTGGCACGGCCTGGAGCTGAAGTCCGGCAATGCCGGGGCGTTCGTCAGCGCGCGCTACTGGTACGACTTCGAACTGATGGACGAGGCGCGGCCGTTCGCCGAGGCCGAGGCTGCCGGGGGCGCGCGCGGTGCGCAGGCCGCCGGCGCCGAATGGCTGGAGGCCTTCGTCTGGCACCGCCACGCGATCGCCGGCCAGCCCGGCCGCCTGCGTCTCGGCCGCCAGGTGCTGCGCTGGGGCGAGGGCGTGCTGATCCCCGGCGGCATCGACGTCATCAACCCCTTCGACGCGGCGATCTGGCGCCGTGCGGACGCGCCGCTCGCCGAGGGCCGCCTGCCGGTCAACCTGCTGCACGGCGTGCAGGCGCTGGGCGAGGCGCTGAGCGTCGAGGCCTTCTACCCGCTGGAATGGCGGCCGAGCACCCCGGACGACTGCGCCAGCTTTCTCGCCCGGGCCGACTACCTGGCCGACGGCTGCACCGCCCTGGCCCGCCCGCTGGGCGCGCCGCTGCCGCGCGGCGCCGACCGCGAACCCGGCGCCGGCGGCCAGTACGGCCTGGCCCTGCGCTACCACCACGCACCGCTGGCCACCGAGTTCGCCGCCTACCTGCTCGAGTACCACAGCCGCCTGCCGCTGGCCGGGCTGACGGGGGACGGCTACTTCCTCGCCTGGCCGGAGGACATCCGTCTGTACGGCCTCAGCTTCGCCACCACCCTGGCCGCCGGCAGCGTCTGGCGCGGCGAATTCAGTCACCGCCCCGACGCCCCGCTGCAGCCGTCCATCGGCGACGGCCTGGCTGCCGGCGGCACACAGCCCGCCTGGCGCCGCGCGGCGGTCAGCCAGCTGCAGAGCAGCCTGGAGCACACCTTCGACGGCGTGCTGGGCGCCAGCCGGCTGACCCTGCTCGGCGAGCTGGCGTGGATCCACACTGGCAGCCTGGACGGGCGCCACGGCCGCGACCCGCTGTTCGGCCCCGGCCCGCAGGCCAACGGCTGCGCGCTGCCGGCCGGCGCGACCACGCGCTACTGCGAGAACGCCGGCTTCACCAGCCGCGACGCCTGGGGCTACCGCCTGCAGGCGCGCTGGGAGTACCCGCGCGCCATCGCCGGTATCGACCTGGCGCCGCATCTGTCCTGGGCCCACGACGTCGATGGCCATTCGCCGGCGCCCGAGGCGGTGTTCGTCGAGGGGCGCCAGGCGCTGACCCTGGGCGTCGAGGCCGACTACCGCGACAGCTGGCGCGCCGGCCTGAGCTGGACCGACTACTTCGGCGGCCGCTACAGCACACTGGCCGACCGCGACCGGCTCGATCTCGAACTGGGGCTGCGCTTCTGAAGCGAAATGCCGCACGTTGTGCCGGGCATCCGCCTTGACATGACCGGCTTATTGCAAAAAGCTCACGGAAGGCCGGCGCGGATATGCCGGCCCGCTCATTCACGTGAAGAAGAGACAAATCATGAAACGGATTCTGCTGGGCTCACTGTTCGCCGTCGCCTCCCTCAACGCCTTTGCCGAAGCTCCGGGCGGTCCGGGTTGCGGCTGGGGCAACATGCTGTTCGAGGGCCAAAAGGGCCTGCCGTCGCATCTGGTCGCCTCGACCACCAACGGCACCTCGGGCAACGCCACCTTCGGCATGACCTCCGGTACCAACGGCTGCTCCACCAAGGGCACCCTGACCTACGACGGCAAGTCGATGCTGGTGCTGAGCGGCATCATGACCGAGCTGTCCGAGGACATGGCCAAGGGCGAGGGCGAAGCCCTGACCACCTATGCCGTGGTGCTCGGGGTCAAGCCCGAGGACCGTGCCCACTTCGCCGCGGTGACCCACGAGCACTTCGCGGAAATCTTCACCTCCGCCGACGTGACCGCCGAGCAGGTGCATGCCGCCACCCTGGCCGTGCTCAAGCGCGACGAGCGTCTGGCCCAGTACGCCGAGAAGGCCTGAGCCCGCGGGCGGCCTCTGGCTGCCCCTTTCCCCCGGGTGCCCGCGCTGGCGGGCACCTCCGCATTCTCCCGCCGTTGACTGTCCATGCCGCGACGCCTGTTCCCGCTGTTGCTGTCCGTCGCCTGCGCCGCCGCCGCGCAGGCCGCCCCGCAGATCGATTCCGTCCGCCTCGCGGCCCTGGCCGGCGATCCCTACTGGCTCGCCCTCGGCCACTACGAGAGCGGCAAGCTCGGCGGCTGGCGCAGCTACGTCGACGACGACGAATTCTTCCTCGCCGGCTCGGGGGCCACCGAGCCGGCCGCCGAGCTGGGCGCCACGCTGGAGGCGCTGTATCGCGATCCGGCGCTGGGCGACCGCCATCCGCAGTGCGTCTACCCGGCGCGCACCCGCTGGCTGCGCGAGCGGCTGGCGCTCACCGACCTGCCGGTGGTGGATTGCCCGGAGTATCGCGCCTGGTACGCCGACATCGACCCGCATTCCAGCGTGCTGGTGTTTCCGGCCGCCTATCTGAACAGCCCGTCGTCGATGTTCGGCCATACCCTGTTGCGCATCGATCCGCCCGGCAGCGAGGCCAACGGCACGGCGCTGCTCAGCTACGCGCTGAACTTCGGCGCCACCATCGAGGGCATGGACAACAGCATCCTGTACGCCTGGAAGGGCCTGATGGGCGGTTACCCGGGACTGTTCGCCCTGCTGCCCTATCGCGAGAAGATCGGCGAATACAGTCGCCTGGAAAACCGCGACCTGTGGGAGTACCGCCTCAACCTGACGCCCGAGGAGACCGGGCGCATGCTCGAGCACGTCTGGGAACTCAGGCAGATCCAGTTCGACTACTTCTTCTTCGACGAGAACTGCTCCTACCGCCTGCTCGAGCTGCTGGAGATCGCCCGCCCGGGGCTGCGCCTGACTGCCCAGTTCCCGCTCACCGCGATCCCCGCCGATACCGTGCGCGCGGTCAAGCGCGCCGAACTGGTCGAACGCATCGACTACCGCCCGTCCCGCGAGCGCGAGCTGCTGGCCCGCGCCACGCCGCTGGCGCCGGCCGAGCAGCTGTGGGTGCAGCAGCTGGCTGCGGACAGCGGGCAACTGCAGGCGGCCGACTACCAGGCTCTGCCGGTCGAGCGCCGCGCGCTGATCCAGGATAGCGCCTACCGCCTGGTGCGCTACCAGGTGGCCGGAGTCGAACGCGATCCGGACAGCGCCGCGCGCAGCTACCGCCTGCTGCAGGCGATCAACCACAATCCGCCGCCGCGCCTGGACATCGCGCGGCCCGGCCTGCCCGAGGACGGCCACGACTCGCGCACCCTGCAGTTCGCCGTCGGCAGCCGCGACGAGCGCGCCTACGCCGAATACGGCCTGCGCATGGCCTACCACGACCTCACCGACAACCTGTACGGCTTCCCGCTCGGTGCGCAGATCGAGATCGCCCAGCTCAAGCTGCGCCAGTACGAGGGCAACCACTGGCAGCTGCAGCAGCTCGACCTTGCCGGCATCCGCTCCCTGACCCCGCGCACCCAGTTGCTCCAGCCGTGGTCCTGGCAGATCGCCGGCGGCCTGGAGCGGGTACCCGGCGTGGACGACGACCAGCGCCTGGTCGGCCACCTCAATGGCGGCGGCGGCTTCACCTGGCAACTGGGCGACGGGCTGCTGGCCTTCGCCCTGGCCACGGCGCGCGTCGAGCACAATCGCGACTTCGCCGCCTGGCTCAGCCCGGCTGCCGGCTTCGACGGCGGCCTGCTGTGGCGCAATCGCGGCGGCAACCTGCTGCTCGAGGCGCGCGGCGACTATTTCCACAACGGCGAGGTGCGCCGCAGCCTGGCGCTCGAGCAGCAGATCGAACTCGGCCACAACCTCGGCCTGCGCCTGTCCGCCGAGCGCCAGTTCGGCCAGCGCGCCGCGCCGCAGAGCGAGGTGCAGGTACAGCTGCGCTGGTACTACTACTGACGGCCAGGCAGGCGCATGCAGCCCATTGCCCGCGCCAACAGCGGACTGACCGGGCCCGCAAGGCACTCATGCGAGGCTCCGGCAGCGGCGGCCCGCCCCCGCGACGGGGCCGGGCCGTTGTGCGCTACCATAGGCGGATCGCGCAGACCCCCTTTCGGAGCTCCCGCCCCATGACCGCCCAGCCCGCCCTGATCCGCGAAACCTTCCCCGTCGGCCCCCTGCAGTGCAACTGCACCATCATCGGCGATCCCGTGACGAAGAAGGCCATCGTCGTCGATCCGGGCGGCGATCCCGAGCTGATCATGGCGCGCCTGGAAAAGCACGGTCTCAAGCTGGTCAGCATCGTGCACACCCACGCCCACCTCGATCACTTCCTCGCTGCCGGGCAGATGAAGGAGCGCACCGGCGCCACCCTGCACCTGCACGAGGACGACCGTTTCCTGTGGGACAGCCTGGAGCTGCAGTGCCGCATGTTCGGCGTGCCCTACACCCCGGTGCCGGCGCCGGACCGCTACCTGCAGGACGACGAGGAGCTGGCCTGCGGCTGCGGCGTGGCGCTGCACACCCCGGGGCACACGCCGGGCTCGATGAGCTTCTGGTTCGCCGACGCCAAGCTGCTGATCGCCGGCGACACCCTGTTCCGCCGCGGTATCGGCCGCACCGACCTGTGGGGCGGCGACTACGCCACCATCGAGCGCTCGATCCGCCAGCGCCTGTACACCCTCGACGAGGAGGCGACCGTGATCACGGGCCATGGCCCGCAGACTACGCTGGGTGAGGAAATGCGCGAGAATCCGTTCATCCGCGCCTGAGGATGCCGGTCGTCGGGAATTTATCGCCGGCGCCGGCCTCTAAGGGTCATCTGCCCGCCGCTGGCGGGCCCGAGTCATCGTAAGGAGAGCCATCCATGAAACTGTCGAGTCGTCTGATCCTGTCCGCTGCCGCCCTGGCCGTGCTGAGCGGTTGTGCGCAGAACCCCTACCAGCAGCAGCCGGCTGGCGCGGACACCGGCATGAGCAAGACCGCCAAGTACGGCGGCCTGGGCGCCCTGGCCGGCGCCGCTGCCGGCGCGCTGATCAGCCACGACGACCGCGGCAAGGGCGCTCTGATCGGCGCCGCCATCGGTGGCGCCAGCGGCGCGGGCTACGGCTACTACGCCGACAAGCAGGAAGAGCAGCTGCGCCAGCAGATGCAGGGCACCGGCGTCGAAGTGCAGCGCCAGGGCGACAACATCCAGCTGATCATGCCGGGCAACATCACCTTCGCCACCGATTCGGCGGACATCTCCAGCGGCTTCTACTCCCCGCTGAACAACCTGGCCAGCTCGTTCAAGCAGTTCAACCAGAACAGCATCGAGATCGTCGGCCACACCGACAACACCGGCGGCTACCAGTACAACATGGGCCTGTCGCAGCGTCGCGCGCAGAGCGTGGCCAACTACCTGATCTCCCAGGGCGTCGATCCGAGCCGGGTGACCACCCGCGGCGCCGGCCCGGACCAGCCGGTGGCCAGCAACGCCAGCGAGTCCGGCCGCCAGCAGAACCGCCGCGTCGAGGTGAACCTGCGTCCGCTGCCGGGCGCCCAGGGCACCCAGGGCGGCTACCAGCAGTAAGTCTGCGCACCGGCCCCGCGCCGGCGCGCGGGCGGAAAGGCGCTGCAGCGATGCAGCGCCTTTTTCGTGTCCGCTACTTTGGTCGCAAGGGCCTGCGACTTGCGCAGGGTTGTCGGCCGGCTGGCGCGGGGCGATGCTGCAAGCCATCCCCGCCGACAGGCCAAGGCCCATGGACTGCGAATACCCCCGACTGCCGCGGCGCACCCTGCGGCTGGACAACGGCGTGACGGTCGCCCTCTACCACGAGCCGCAGGCCCGCCGCGTGGCGCTGGCGGCCAGCGTGGCGGCCGGCAGCTGCCACGAACCGCCGGACTGGCCGGGGCTGGCGCACTTCCTCGAACATGCGCTGTTCCTCGGCAGCGCCGGCCACCCCGCGGTCGGCGCCTTCGCCGACTACGTGCACGGCCACGGCGGCCGCTACAACGCACGCACCCTGGGGCTGCAGACCCTCTACTACCTGGAGCTGCCGGTGCACCAGCTGGCGCCGGGGCTGGGCCGGCTGGCCGACCTGCTGGCCAGGCCGCTGCTGGACGCCGAGCGCCTGCGCGCCGAGCGCGAGGTGCTGGAGGCCGAATACCGGGCGCGCTGCGCCGACCCCGACAGCCAGCTGCACGGCGCCCTGGCCGCGCTGCTGGAACCCGCGCATCCGCTGGCGCGCTTCCAGGCCGGCAACCGCGACAGCCTGGACACCGACGATCCCCGCTTCCTCGCCGCGCTGCGCACCTGGCATGCCCGCCACTACCGCGGTCGCGGACTGCGCCTGCTGCTCGGCGGGCCGCAGCCGCTCGACGAGCTGGAGCGCCTGGCCCGCGAGCTGCTCGCCGTGCTGCCGGACGGGGAGCCGGTGCGGGAGGAGCCCTGGCCGTCGCTGTGGCCGGCCGGGCAGGGGGCGCTCGAACTGCTGTTGGAACAGCCGCAGGCGCTGCGGCGGCTGAGTCTGTGGCTGCCGCTGGCGCTGGACGCGCAGCGGCAGGATGGCCTGCTCGCCCTGCTGCGCGAGGCCGCCGGGCAGCCGGCGGCCGGCGGCCTGCTGGCCGAGCTGCGCGCGCGCGGCTGGGCGCAGCAGGTGGGCATCGACTGGCGGGACGGCGGCGCCGGCACGGGCCTGCTGGGCCTGCGCCTCGCGCTGGCGGACGGCGGCGAGGGCCGCGAGGCGCAGATCGCCGCGCTGTGCAGCGACTGGCTGCAGCGCCTCGCCGTTGCGCCGGCGCTGGCGCCGGACGCGCACGAGTGGGCGGCGCTGTGCCGCGAGCTGGCCTGGCAGGAGTTCGAGCTGGCGCCCATGGAGCGCGCCGCGCTGTGGCTGGAGCGCTGGCCGCGCCAGGGGAGCGGCGACTGGCGGCCGTGGTCCGCGCCGGGCACGCCCGCCGGGCTGCTGGCCGGGCTGCTGGCCGGGCTGGCGGCGGACCCGCAGCGGCTGATCCTGCAGGTCGCCCGCGCGCGCCTGGACGGCGGTGAGCCGACGCCCTGGTTTCCGGTGCGTCGCCGCGTGCGCCGGCTGGACGGCCTGCCGGCCGTGGCCGCGCCGCGCTGGCAGGCGCCGCCGGCCAATCCCTTCCTCGCCCGTGGCGCCGCGGCGGCAGCGGCCGATGCCGACCCGGCGCTGCTGCGCCCCGGCCATGCCGCGCTGCTGCTGGCCTGGCAGCCGGGCGACGGCGGCGACCACCGGCTGACTGCCGAACTGGCCGAGGCGGCGCTGACCGCCTGCTGGGAGCAGGCGCTGCACGGCGCCGCCCGGCTCGCTCACGACTGGCAGGCGCTGCCGCGCCCGGGCTGGCTGCGGCTGTGCCTGAGCGGGCCGGCCAGCGGCCTGCCGGCGCTGCTCAAGCGCCTGCTGGCGGAACTGGCGGCGGGCGATCCGGCGCAGTGGCGGGCCGTCCTGCAGCGCCGCCGCGCCGAGGCGCAACGGCAACTGCTGCTGCGCCGCCTGCTGGCCCATCCGGCGGCACAGGGGCGCCTGGCGGAGCACGAGCTGGCGCCGCCGGCGCTCGACGGGCGGGACGATGGCGAACTGCGCCGCCGGCTGACCGCCTTCCTCGCCGCCGGCGTGCGCCATGCCCGCGCGTTCGGCGGAGTGCCGCTGCCGGCGGACTTCGCGCCGGCCGCCGCGCAGCCCGTCGCCGCGCCGCGCTGGCTGGGTGGCGAACACCTGCAGCGCCTGGCGCTGGACGAGGGCGAGCACGCCGTGCTGCTGCGCCTGCTGGCGCCGCCCGGCGACGCCGAGCGGGAGGCGGCCTGGCGGCTGCTGGCGGTGCTGCGCCAGAGCGCCTTCCACCAGGCGCTGCGCGTCGAGCAGGGGCTGGGCTACGCGCTGTTCAGCCGTTTCTTGGCCGGGGAGGAGGGCGCCGAGCTGCAGTTCGGCGTGCAGTCGCCGCATGCCGATGGCGCGCGCCTGCAGCAGGCGATCCGTGATTTCCTCGCCGGCAGCGCCGCCGCCCTGGCCGGGCTGGACGCGGCGCGCCTGGAGCCGGCCCGCGGCGCGGCCCTCGACGCCCTGCACGGCGGCAGCCGCCGCGCGCGCCTGCTGCAGGCCTGCGGCGACTGGCTGGGCGGGCGCGACGCCGCGCACGTGCAGGCGGTCGACGCGGCGTTGCAGCGACTCGCGCCGGCCGACCTGCAGCGCGCCGCCGCCGAGCTGGCGGCGGCGGAGTGGCGCTGGCTGCTCAGCCGCTGACGAACAGCTGCGGCAGCACGCCGAGCAGCAGGCTCATGCTGAAGAACGACAGCAGCGTGGTGACCACCAGCGCCGCGGCGCAGCGCTCGCCCAGGCCGTACTGCTGGGCCAGCAGCGGGTAGACGGTGAACATCGGCGCGCTGGCGAACAGCAGGGCGGCGATCTTCAGTTCCGGCGCCACGCCGGGCACCAGGGCGAAGGCGACGTAGACCGCCAGCGGGTGCAGCACCAGCTTGCCCAGCGCCATCTGGCCGGCGTCCGCCAGCATGCCGGCGGGCCTGAGTCCGCACAGCGTGCCGCCGATGACGAACAGCGCCGCCGGCGCCGAGGCCTGGGCGAGCATCTCGACGGGGCGCAGCAGCATCGGCGGCAGGCGCAGCTCCAGCAGCGACAGGCCGAGGCCGACGAGGATGCCGATCAGCACCGGGTTCCTCGCCAGGCGGCGGGCGATCTCCAGCGCCACCCGGCGCGCCCCGCCGCCGTTCGGCCGGCCGGCCTCGGCCAAGGTCAGCGCCAGCGGCACCATCAGCAGGCTCTCCACCAGCATGCACAGCGCCATCGGCAGCGCCGCCAGCGGGCCGACCACCATCACCACCACCGGATAGCCGATGAAACCGCTGTTCGAGGCCGACATGCCGAGGCCGCTCATCGCTGCGCCGGCCAGGCCCTCCCGGCGGCCCCAGCGCGCCAGCGCGAAGCCCGCGGCGAAGGCCGCCAGCGAGGCCAGGCCGTAGGCCAGCAGGTAGCCGGCGTTGAGGATTTCCTCCACCGGCCGGGTGGCCAGCGAATGGATCAGCAGGGCGGGCAGGGCGAAGTGGATGACGAAGCTGCCGATGCCGCGGATCTGCTCGCTGCCCAGCAGGCCGCCGCGCACGGACAGGTAGCCGAGGCCGATGAGCAGGAAGATGGGGGCGGTGATGGTGAGGATGTCGAACACGGCGGGCGTCTCTGGCGGCTGGAAGGGCCGCAGCAGAGCGGCCGGGACATTATCCGCAGGGCGCCGCGGCGCAGGGAAGCCCGACGGGCGATCAGCGCACGAAATGTTTCTAGAGAGCGCCCGCTTACTCCGAAAGCATCATGTGGCGTGCGGGAGTAGCACGACCTTCGCCCGACAGGGATGAGCGGCTTTCGGCGCGCGCCGTAGCGGCCTGCCAAAGCATGAGGTCTTCGCTGCCTGCGCAGAATACGGGGCGTTGCGGGTCGCTCCGGATAATCCGCTCGACTGTTGGATCAGGCAGTCGTCCTGACGCAAGCGGAGACAATGATGAACAAGAACAAAGCCTGCTACTCCCTTCTGGCGGCTGCCACCGCCCTCGCAATCAGCCTGCCGGCCTCGGCCGAGATCGTGCTGTACGACAAGAACGACACCACCTTCTCCACCGACGGCTACTTCAACGCCTTCTACGTCAACAGCGACGTGGACCGTGACGACAGCCTGAACCTCGACCGCAAGCAGTCGCGCGTGAAGATGGGCTTCCTGCCGAACTACATCGGCTTCAACTTCGGCAAGCAGGTCGACGGCCTCAAGCTCGGCGGCCGCTCCTCGTTCTGGGTGACCATCAACGACAGCGAGCAGAACGGCACCGGCACCGCCATCGACGTGCGCCAGTTCTACGCCACCGCCTCCAGCCCGGAGTGGGGCGAGGTGCTGTTCGGCAAGGACTTCGGCCTGTTCGCCCGCTCCAACATCCTGCTCGACGAGCTGCTCGCCGGCTACGGCCAGGTCAGCGACACCCTGGGCCTGGTCGACGGCGGCGGCGTGTCCTTCGGCAACATCGGCAGCGGCTACCCGTATCCGTTCCCGACCTCGCAGATCACCTACCGCTCGCCGCTGATGAGCGGCCTGCGCATCGCCGCCGGCATCATGGACCCGGTCGACACCAACGACAGCAGCCCGACCGGCAAGGCCTACCAGGAAGCGCCGCGCTTCGAGACCGAGATCACCTACCAGTTCGAGGTCGGTGGCGCGCAGATCTACTCCTGGATCAACGGCATGCAGCAGACCTCGGAAAACACCGACAACACCGTCGCGGACGTCGACTCCACCGGCGTCGGCTACGGCGTGCAGGCCAAGATGGGCGGCCTGACCCTGAGCGCCTCGGGCTTCCAGGCCGAGGGCATCAACCCGTTCTTCACCAACAACCTGACCGAGCCGACCCTGCGCGAAGTCGACAGCGACGGCTACCTGCTGCAGGGTTCCTACCGCTTCGGCAAGAACCGCGTGGCGCTGTCCTACGGCAAGACCAAGGACGACGGCAACGGCCTGGGCACCGCGGCCGACTACGAGACCCGCGGCGTCGCCTTCTTCCGCGACATCAACGACAACCTCAAGCTGGTCGCCGAGGTCAACCAGTTCGAGATCGACGGCAAGAGCAACCCGGTCCTCGACGAGGATACCCGCACCTTCGCGGTGGGCGCGGTACTGGCCTTCTGAGCCCGTGCGCGGGCGGGAGCGAGACTCCGCCCGCGCCACCCCGGACTCCATATCGACTGCCGAAGAGGAAAGCCGCGAGGCTTTCCTCTTCGTGCTTGTGGGCAGCCCTGTCACGCACGGCGGCGGACCCGACCAAAGAGGGGGCGCGGCCAGTACCCAAGTAGCATTAGCCGCCCGCGCGCGCCTTTCTAGAATGACCCCGTCTGTCTGTTCTACCGTTCCGGAGGCGACGTGGAAGAAGATCTGAACGACGTCGTCCGCACGGCCCTGTCCGAATCCAGCGATGCGGAAACCGTGGCCCAGGACCTGGCCCGCCAGCTGATGCATCCGCACCTGGGCTGCGTGCTGTTCTTCTGCAGCGCCGAATACGACCTGCCGGCGCTGGCCGCGGCGCTGGAGCAGTACTTCGGCGGCGTGCGCCTGGTCGGCTGCACCACCGCCGGCGAGATCACCCCCCAGGGCTACGGCCGCGGCTGCGTCAGCGCCATCGGCTTCGACCACCGCAGCTTCTCCATCGCCGCCGCGCGCATCGACGCGCTGGACAGCTTCAGCCTGCTCGACGCCCAGCAGGTGGTCGCCCAGCTGGTCGAGGAGTGCCGCGGCAGCCGCCTGGAGCCGGTGGCCGGGCACAGCTTCGCACTGACCCTGCTCGACGGCCTGTCCAGCCGCGAGGAGCTGGTGCTCTCGGCGCTGAACGCCGCCTTCGGACGCATTCCCCACTTCGGCGGCTCGGCCGGCGACGACAACCACCTGACCCGCACCCACGTCTACCACGACGGGCGCTTCCACACCGGCGCCGCGGTGGTGGTGCTGGTGCACACCGCGCTGGACTTCGAGGTGTTCACCACCCACCACATCCAGCCGCGCGAGGAGAAACTGGTGGTCACCGCCGCCGACCCGGCCAGCCGCACCGTTTTCGAGCTCAACGCCGAGCCGGCCGCGCTGGAGTACGCGCGCCTGCTCGGCGTCGATCCGCGCCAGCTCGACCTCGAGACCTTCGCCCTGCACCCGCTGGCGGTGCGCCTCGGCGAGCAGTACTACGTGCGTTCGATCCAGCGGGTCAACGCCGATCTCAGCCTGACCTTCTACTGCGCGGTGGAGAACGGCATCGTCCTCACCGCCATGCAGCCGGGGCCGCTGCTGCCCAACCTGCAGGCGCTGTTCGACGGCCTCGAGCAGCGCCTCGGCCCGCTGCTGCTGACCATCGGCTGCGACTGCTTCCTGCGCCGCCTGGAGGTCGAGGCGCGCGGGCTGGCCGCCGACACCGCCGCCCTGCTGGTGAACCAGCGGGTGATCGGCTTCAACACCTACGGGGAGCAGTTCAATGGCATGCACATCAACCAGACCTTCACCGGAGTCGCCATCGGCCGCCCCGGACGGGGCCTGTGTCGCTGAGCTGCGCGAGCGGCTGGCCGAGCTCGAGGCGCGCAACCGCAAGCTGGAGCGGATCAACGCCGCGCTGATCGAGCGCGTCGAGTCCTCCGGCCCGCAGGGCGCCGACGCCTACGCCGCCTTCCAGCACTCGGTGGTGCTCGCCGAGCAGGTGCGCGAGCGCACCGAGGCGCTGAACCGGGCGATGACCGAGCTGCAGACCAGCAACGCGCTGCTCAGCGAGGCGCGTGGCCGCGCCGAGACCGCCCACCAGCACCTGATCGACGCCATCGAGAGCATCTCCGACGCCTTCGTGCTGTTCGACCGCGAGCAGCGCATCCTGCTGTTCAACCGCCGCTTCCAGGCACTGTGGGGCGACCTGCAGAAGCGCATCCGCCGCGGCATGCGCCTGACCGAGGTGCGCCGCCTGGCGATCAGCTCCGGGCTGGTGGTCGAGGAGCACAGCGGCGCCGACCAGGAACGC
Source organism: Pseudomonas sp. OF001 (assembly GCF_904426495.1). Taxonomy (NCBI): domain Bacteria; kingdom Pseudomonadati; phylum Pseudomonadota; class Gammaproteobacteria; order Pseudomonadales; family Pseudomonadaceae; genus Pseudomonas; species Pseudomonas sp. OF001. Next base: position 209,448 of record NZ_CAJGBM010000001.1, read on the forward strand.
ACCCTCTACCGCCTGCACGACGGCCGCTGGGTACAGGTCAGCGAGCGGCCGACCCGCGAGGGCGGCCTGGTGATCCTCTACACCGACATCACCGAGGTGAAGATCCACGAGACCGCGCGCCGCGAGCAGGCGGTGGCGCAGAAGTCGCGCCTGCTGCAGCGCACCATGGACAACCTGTCCCAGGGCGTCGCGGTGATCAATGCCGAGGGCGAGCTGGAGCTGTGGAACGGCCGCTTCCTCGAACTCTCCGGCCTGGCGCCGATCGAGGCGCACCGGCCGTTCGCCGAGGTGATGGCCGACAGCGAGCTGAGCCTGCTCACCCCCGACAGCCGCGACGAGCGCGGCCGCCCGCTGCGCGAGCGCGAGCAGCGCCTCGGCGACGGCCGCGTGCTGGAGGTGCGCACCCACCCGATGCCCACCGGCGGCTTCGTCAACACCTACACCGACATCACCGAGCGCTACCGCTACGCCGAGACCCTGCGCGAGAGCGAGCGCTGGGTGCGCCTGATCACCGACCAGGTACCGGCGCTGATCGCCTACATCAGCGGCGAGCTCACCTACGAGTTCACCAACCGCGTCTACGACGAATGGTACGGCTGGCCGCGCGGCGCCATGCTCGGCCAGGCCATCCAGGCGGTGCACAGCGACGAGCACTGCCGCCTGCTCGAGCCGTACATCGAGCGCGCCTTCGCCGGCGAGAGCGTCACCTTCGAGGTGGCCGAGCGCAACCAGTCCGGCCAGGAGCGCTACATGCTGCGTTCCTACGTGCCCAACCGCCAGCCGGGCGGTGAGGTGCTCGGCATCTTCGTGCTGATCCGCGACATCACCGAGCGCCGGCGCACCGCCGAGGCGCTGCACCAGGCCTACCAGAACCTCGAGCGGCGCGTGCGCGAGCGCACCGCCGAACTGACCGCAGTGAACAGCCAGCTGCGCGAGGAGATCGACGAGCGCGCCCGCGCCGAGGCGCGCCTGCGCGAGGCCAAGCGCGAGGCCGAGCAGGCCAACCTGTCGAAGACCAAGTTCCTCGCCGCGGTCAGCCATGACCTGCTGCAGCCGCTCAACGCCGCACGGCTGTTCACCAGCGCCCTGCTCGAACAGCCGGTGCCGGCGCCCAGCGCCGGGCTGATCCGCAACGTCAGCAACTCGCTGGAGGACGTGGAGAGCCTGCTCGGCACCCTGGTCGACGTGTCCAAGCTCGACGCCGGGGTGATCAAGCCCGACGTCGGCGCCTTCGCCGTCGCCGACCTGCTCGACAACCTCGCCGCCGAATACCGGCAGATCGCCGCCAGCGAGGGGCTGACCCTCGACTTCGTGCCCAGCTCGGCGCTGGTCAAGAGCGACACCCAGCTGCTAGCGCGGGTGCTGCGCAACTTCCTCAGCAACGCCATCCGCTACACCGCCAGCGGCCGCGTGCTGCTCGGCTGCCGGCGCCGCCCGGGCGGGCTGTCCATCGAGGTGTGGGACACCGGCGCCGGCATCGCCCCGGACAAGCTCGGCGAGATCTTCCAGGAGTTCAAGCGCGGCGCCCCGGTGCGCGCCACCCAGGACCGCGGCCTGGGCCTGGGCCTGGCCATCGTCGAGAAGATCGTGCGCATGCTCGGCCACCGCATCCGCGTGTCCTCGCGCGAGGGCATCGGTTCCTGCTTCGCCGTCGAGGTGCCCTACGCGCGCAGCGTGGCGCGCCCGCGCGAGCAGAGCGAACTGCTGCCGCCGCCCGGCGAGCACCTGCAGGGCGCGCGGGTCTGGGTGGTCGACAACGACGCGGCGATCTGCGCCGGCATGCGCACCCTGCTCGAGGGCTGGGGCTGCAACGTGGTCACCGCGCTGTCCGGCGACGACCTCGCCCGCCAGGTCGACACCGTGCAGGGCGTGGCCGACATCCTGATCGTCGACTACCACCTCGACAACGGCCACACCGGCGCCGAGCTGGTCCAGGAACTCAACGCCCGGCGCAGCGTTCCGCTGCCGGTGCTGATGATCACCGCCAACTACAGCAACGACCTCAAGCAGCAGATGCGCGACCTCGGCCAGGTGCTGATGCACAAGCCGGTGCGGCCGATGAAGCTGAAGACGGCGATGAGCCATCTGCTCGAGCGGGGGAGGGGATAGGGGCGCCGTCGACGCGGAGCGCGACGGGAAGACGCCTGCAGTGCAGGACCTCGACTAGGATGAGGTGGTCGTTCCTCCACCGTCCACAGGAGAAGCAGCCCCATGCTCCCGACCTCCCTCAAGCGCGGCCTGGCGCTGGCCGCCCTGACCCTCGGCTGCAGCGCCTTCGCCCAGGCCGAGATGACCTTCTTCATCACCAGCACCGGCATGGGCAAGGGCGCCGATCTCGGCGGCCTGGCTGGCGCCGATGCGCACTGCCAGAAGCTCGCCGAGGCCGTCGGTGCCGGCGGCCACACCTGGCGCGCCTACCTCAGCGCCAGCGCCCGTGACGGCCAGCCGGCGGTGAACGCCCGCGACCGCATCGGCACGGGCCCCTGGCACAACGCCAAGGGCGAGTTGATCGCCCAGGACGTCGCCCAGTTGCACGGCGACAACCACCTCAACAAGGAAACCGGCCTCGACGAGCGCGGCATGCCGGTCAAGGGCCGCGGCGATGCGCCGAACATGCACGACATCCTCACCGGCTCGCAGGCCGACGGCACCGCCTTCGCCGGCGCGGAGGACCGCACCTGCGGCAACTGGACCAGCAGCACCACCGGCGCGGCCATGGTCGGTCACCACGATCGCAAGGGCCTGGACGACAGTGCGCCAGCGCGCTCGTGGAACTCCTCGCACCCCTCGCGGGGCGGCTGCAGCAACGAGGCGCTGGCGTCGTCGGGCGGGGCGGGACTGCTGTACTGCTTCGCGGCGGATTGAGCGGCGCGGCGGCACGCGCGGATTCACCCATCTGTGTGGCGGTGGTTGTGGCTACTTAGGGGACCATATGCCTCGTCGGCGGGAGCGTCCCGGCCCGGCGCACCCTACGAGGATGACGACGTCGTAGGGTGCGCCGTGCGCACCGTCACGGCATTGGTCGGTGCGCTGTTTCTATGCTGGCTGACGACATATGCCACGCGAGGGACATGGAATGTCCGAATATCGCCGCTCCCGAGAGGCGGGAGCCTTGTATTTCTTCACCGTGGTCAGTCACGGGCGCCGGCCGTTGCTGACCCGGCCCGACTTGCGTCTCTGCCTGCGCCGGGCCACCCAGGAGGTGCGTGAGCGCCATCCGTTCGCCATCCATGGCTGGGTGTTGCTGCCCGACCACCTGCATTGCCTCTGGCAACTGCCGGCGGATGATGCTGATTTCGGCCGCCGCTGGTCGATGATCAAGCGCAAGGTCAGCCAGGCGTGGCCCGATGGCGGTGCGCCCAGCCTGAGCCGTCAACTGCGCGGCGAGCGTGGGATCTGGCAGCGGCGTTTCTGGGAGCATTTGATCCGCGACGAGGAGGACTATCGGCGGCACATGGATTACCTGCACTGGAATCCAGTGCGCCATGGCCTGGTGAGGCGGGTCGCTGACTGGCCGTGGTCCAGTTTTCATCGTCTGGTACGTGAGGGGCACTATTCGGCCGACTGGGGTGGTGGAGGCGAGGTTGAGGGGGCGTTTGGTGAGTGAGGGGATGGCGTCTGGTGCGCACGGCGCACCCTACGGTTTTGCGCATCCTTGCGCGTTGCGGGCTGGGTAGGGTGCGCCATGCGCACCATGGCTCAGCGGCGCAGGTAGGCGCTGAAGTCGATGTCGCCGGCGCTGAGGATGGCCTGCACGCGGTTGTGCACGCCGAGCTTGCGCAGGATGGCGGAGACGTGGGCCTTGACCGTGGTCTCGGCGATGTCGAGGTTGTAGGCGATCTGCTTGTTGGACTCGCCCTTGGTCATGCGTTCGAGCACCAAGAGCTGCTTGCGGGTCAGCGCCTGCAGCAGCTCCGGCGGGATGCTCGGTTCCTCGTGGCTGGTGCGCCGCGGGCTCTGCTTGCTGGAGCGGATGATGTCCGAGGGCAGGTAGACGTTGCCGTTGAGGATCTGCTCGATGGCCTCGGTCATCTGCGCGCGCGGCGAGGACTTGGTGATGAAGCCGACCGCGCCGTAGGTGATCGCCTGCAGGACGATCTGCTTGTCCTCCTCGGCGGAGACGATCACCACCGGGATGGTCGGCGCCTCGTTGCGCAGGGTGATCAGGCCGTTGAGGCCGTGCATGCCGGGCATGTTCAGGTCGAGCAGGATCAGGTCGAGGTCGTCGTGCTCCTGGGTCAGGCTCAGGGCGCTGTCGAGGTCGGAGGTTTCCATCACCTCGCTGTCCGGGAAGCCGTCGGCGATGACGTTGTGGATCGCCTCGCGGAACAGCGGGTGGTCATCGGCGATGAGGATCTTGTACATGGCCTTCACCTGGATTCTTGTCGTTGTCGAATGGGGTGCCGGCTCAGGGCAGCGGCTCGGGGGTGGCGGCCTGCACCGGCAGTCCGGCCTGTTGCCAGGCGTCGATGCCGTCACGGTACCAGTACAGCCGGGTATAGCCCAGCGCGGCGGCACGCCTGCTGGCGTTCCACGACAGCCAGCAGTCGGACTTGCAGTAGAGCACCAGTGGCCGGGCGCGGTCGCCGCCGCTGGCCCGCTCCAGGTAGTGGGCGAAGTAGTCCAGCCACTGCGCCTCGGGGCGGCCCTCGCCGACGTTGGCCAGCCACAGGCTGCCGGGGATGTTGTGGTGGGGTTCGTCGCTGGCGAAGCGGCCATGCAGCCAGGGACGGCGGAACACGTCGATCAGCACCGGCGGCTGGTCGCTGGCGAGCAGCTGCTGCAGGGTGGCGGTATCGATGGTCTGCGCACCTTCCACGCTGGCCGGCGTGGGGCTGCGGTAGCGGTCCAGGCGGTAGCCATCGGCGGAGAACAGCGCTTCCTCGCCGGCCTGGGCGGGCAGCAGGCCCAGAAGCAGCGGCAGACAGAGCACGGCAGCGAGCAGTCGCGACATGGCTGGGTTATCCCTTGTTGTTTGCGACTATTTATCGGTCAGGCGCAGTGCTTTGGGAATCCTGCGATAGGGGGCAAGAGGCGCTACCAAAGTAGTAACCAGGGCAGGCCCGTTCCCAGCAAGCGCCCGGCGACGGCCTTGCCGCAGTGGATTCAGGTCGACGGCGTGGCCTGTCGGCGTCCGGCGTCGAGCAGCGCCAGCCCGGCGAGCAGGCCGAGCGCGTACAGCGCATCCGTGCCGAGCATGGCCAGCACCGCCGCGCAGAGCAGGCCGGCGAGCGCGGCGACGATCCGCCAGACGCCGCGCAGCAGCACCACGCCGGCAGCCATGCTGAGCAGGTAGACCAGCACGAAGTTGCCGTTGGCGTAGCGGATCAGCTCGTCGGTGGACAGCTGCAGCACGGCGGCGCCGACCGCGCACAGCGCGCAGGCCAGCACCACCAGCAGCAGCGCGGTGCCGGGCACGCCGTGGCGGTTGCGCCGGGCGAGGGCGGCGGGCAGCTTGCCCTCGTCGGCCAGGCTCCAGATCAGCCGGGCGAAGCCCTGCACGTAGACGTTCATCGAGGCGAAGCAGGCCAGGTAGCCGACCACCGTCACCAGCAGCTTGGCCTGCGGGCCGAGCAGCCGCTCCAGCAGCCAGGGCAGCGAGGTGGCGTTGCGCTGGGCGTCGCCGTAGGCGTCGAAGCTCAGCACCGCCACCGAGCAGGCCCAGTACACCAGGCCGGCGAGCAGCACGCCGAGCAGCAGCGCCAGCGGGAAATCGCGGCGCGGGTTGCGGAACTCCTCGCCCAGGTGGGTGAAGGCCTCGATGCCGACGAAGCACCAGAACATCAGCGCCAGCGCCGCCGGAATGCGCGACCAGTGCTCGCCGAGCGGCGGCGGCAGCGGATGGTCGGCGCGCGGCAGCTCGCCGGCCCACCAGATCAGCGCCACGGTGGCGAGGATGGCCAGGGCGATCAGTCCCTGCACGATGCCGGAGGCGCGCGCCGGGCGCTGGCCGAGGGCCAGCATGGCGGCGAGGGTGGCCAACTGGATGGCGAGGATCGCGCCGCGGTCGAGGTCGAACAGCGCCTGCCAGAAGCCGGTGGCGATCTGCAGCGCCGCCGGCAGGCCGACCGGCAGCACGGCGAGGAACATGAAGGCCACCAGCCGCTCCAGGCGGGCGCCGAAGGCGCGGCCGATCAGGTGCGGCGCGCCGCCGGCGTGGGGGAAGCGCCGGCCCAGCTGGGCGAAGGTGAAGGCCACCGGCAGCACCAGCACGATGAGCAGCAGCCAGGCCCACAGCGAGGCCGGCCCGGCCGCGGTGGCGGCCAGCGCCGGCACGGCGAAGATGCCGGTGCCGAGCAGCGAGGTGCTGAGCAGGGCGATGCCCTGCAGCAGGCCCAGTTCCTTGTTGAGACGACTCATGGGACTTCCGTGTAGAGGTGGAAGGGGGCGTCAGTCGCGGCGCACCAGCTGGATCTGCCCGCGGCCGAGGTCGCTGAGGCGCTGGCCCAGTTCGGCGAAGCGCTCGGCCGGCAGCGCCAGCTGCAGCAGGGCGCCATCGGCGTCGAAGGTCTCGCTCTCGATGCTCACCTGCCACTCAGCCAGCCGTGCCCTGATCCGCGCCAGTTCGGCGAACGGCACGTGACACTGCGCCGGCAGCCGCTCGACCAGCGCGATGCACTCGCCGCCCTGCAGGCATTTCGCCGCGCTGCCGCCGTAGGCGCGCGCCAGACCACCGGTGCCGAGCTGGATGCCGCCGTACCAGCGGATCACCAGCACCGCCACCTGGTCGCAGTCCTGGCCCTCGATGGCGGCGAGGATCGGCCGGCCGGCGCTGCCGCCCGGTTCGCCGTCGTCGCTGAAGCGGTACTGCGCGCCGCACTTCCACGCCCAGCAGTTGTGCGAGGCGGCGCGGTCGCCGTGCGCGGCGATGAACGCCTGCGCCGCCTGCGGGCTGTCCGCCGGGGCGGCGAGGGCGATGAAGCGGCTCTTGCGGATCTCCTCGCGGTACTCGCAGGGCGCGGCCAGGGTGAAGGCCATGGCTCAGTCCGCCGGGCGCTCGGCGGCCAGCCAGGCGGCGCGCGCGGCGGCGTCGTGGAAGCTCCAGGCGACGAAGCGGCTCTGCTTCTGCCCCTGGCTCATCGCCACCGTGCGGGTGGCCACGGCGCCGCATTGCCTGAGCGCCTGCTCGACCAGCGGCAGGTTGCCGCCCTTGGACACCAGGCAGGTGAACCACAGCACCTGGTCGGCCACCGTGCGGCTCTCGCCGATCATCCGGCGGACGAAGGCGATCTCGCCGCCCGCGCACCACAGCTCGTTGGACTGGCCGCCGAAGTTGAGCGCCGGCAGCTTGCGGCCGGGGTCGAGCTTGCCGAGGTTCTGCCACTTGCGCCGGCTGCCGGCGCTGGCCTCGGCGGCCGAGGCGTGGAACGGCGGGTTGCACAGGCTCAGGGCGAAGCGCTCGCCGGCCTGCAGCAGGCCGTGGAAGATGCACTGGGCATCCGCCTGCTGGCGCAGCTCGATGGCCTTGTCGAGGCCGTTGGTGCGGACGATGGTGCGCGCCGAGGCCAGCGCGGTGGCGTCGATGTCCGAGCCGAGGAAGCGCCAGCCGTATTCGTGGTGGCCGATCAGCGGGTAGATGCAGTTGGCGCCGCTGCCGACGTCCAGCACGCGCACCCGTGCGCCGCGCGGGATGGCGCCGCCGGCATCTTCGGCCAGCAGGTCGGCCAGCGCGTGCACGTAGTCGGCGCGCCCCGGCACCGGCGGGCACAGGTAGCCGGGCGGGATGTCCCAGTGGGCGATGCCGTAGAACTGGCGCAGCAGGGCGCGGTTGAACACCCGCACCGCGGCCGGGTCGGCGAAGTCGATGCTGTCCTTGCCGTAGGGATTGCGGATCACGAAGCGCGCCAGCTCCGGGCAGCCGCGGATCAGCGCCGGGAAGTCGTAGCGGCCCTGATGGCGGTTGCGCGGGTGCAGCTCGCCCTTGGCGGCCGGCGGGCGCGGCTGGGCGGCGGGCTTGCTGGCGCTGGGCCGGGGGCGGGCGGGGCGTTTCGGCGGCTGGGTCATGGCGGGGCGGTGCATCGGGCGGAAGCCTGGCATTTTCCCACAGCGGTGCAGTGGATGGGGCGGTTTCCGGCCTGTAGGGGCGAATTCATTCGCCCTAGCGTGGCATGCTGGCGAATGAATTCGCCCCTACAGTGGGTTGATCGCCGGAGGCGTGCGGCCCTCAGCGTCCGCCCAGCTTGCCGAGCAGGCCGCGCAGGGTTTCCTGCAGGTCGGCGGGCATCAGCACCACCTTGGCGTTGTTGCTTGCGCCGAGCTTCTCCAGCGAGGCGACGTACTTCTCGCCGAGCAGGTACATCATCGGCCCGGGCTCGTTGCCGACTGCGCTGGTGACCCGGCGGATCGCCTCGGCGGAGGCCTCGGCGAGCATCACCTGGGCGCTGGCGTCGCGCTTGGCCGACTCCAGGCGCGCCTCGGCCTCGAGGATCGCCGCCTGCTTCTCGCCCTCGGCCTTGGTCACCGCGGCCTTGCGCTCGCGCTCGGCGGCGGCCTGCATCTCCATGGCGCGCTGCATCGACTCCGAGGGCTTGATGTCCTGGATCTCCACCGACTTGACGGTCAGGCCCCAGTCCACCGCCTCGTCGGCGATGCTCTCGCGCAGGCGCGCCTTGATCTTGTCGCGCGAGGACAGCGCCTCGTCCAGTTCCATCTCGCCGACGATCGAGCGCAGGGTGGTCATGATCAGGTTGCGGATCGCCTCGGAGAAGTCGGTGACCCCGTAGACCGCCTTGACCGGGTCGGTGACCTTCACGAAGGCGATGGCGTTGGTGAGGATCACCGCGTTGTCGCGGGTGATCACCTCCTGCTCCTGCACGTCGAGGATGATGTCCTTGGTCACCAGCTTGTAGGCGACCCTGTCCAGGTAGGGGATGAGGATGTTCAGCCCCGGGCGCAGGGTGCTGTGGTACTTGCCGAGGCGCTCGACGATCCATTCCTCGCCCTGGGCGACCAGGCGCACGCCCTTGGCGATGGTGATGACGACGAATACCAGCAGGGCGATGCTGATGGCCAATCCTGCACTCATGTAGTTCTCCTTGCTGCTCTCGTGATCAGGCCCTGGCTACCTTGAGGTAGCTGCCTTCGATGGATACCACTTTCACCCGCTCGCCGGCCGGGATGTCCGACTCGGCCATGCAGGCCCACTCCTCGGCGCCGAGGATCGGCCGCTGGAAGCGCACCCTGCCGCGCTGGAAGGGCGCCACGGCGCCGACCAGCAGGCCCACCTCGCCGATCACCTCGCCGTCGGCGGTGCCGACCAGGGTCCGGTGCCGGCGCGGGCTGAACACCCGGAACCAGAGCACCACCATGGCCAGCGAGGCGAGGATCCACAGCAGCAGCTGGCCGCTCAGCGGCAGCTCGCCGGCGAGCAGGACGACACCGGCCACCAGCAGGGCGCCGAGGCCGAACCAGATCACGAAGAAGGCGGGAATCGCCAGTTCCAGCAGGATCAGCAGGATGCCGCCGATCACCCAGTGCCACCATTCGATAGCCATTGCACCTCCCTTGGCTGCGCTTGTCGACGCGAGGGTAGCAGAGAGCAGGCCGACAGCGCCCGCGCTGGCTGCTCAGAACGGGAACAGCCAGGGCACCAGCAGCACGCTGACCGCCATCACCAGCAGGGTGAAGGGCACGCCGATGCGCACGAAGTCGGCGAAGCGGTACTCGCCGGGGCCGAGCACCAGGGTGTTGACCGGCGAGGAGATCGGCGTCATGAACGCCGCCGAGGCGGCCAGCGCCACGGTCATGGCGAAGGGCGCCGGGGCGGCGCCGAGCGCCTCGGCGCAGGCGATGGCCACCGGCGCCATCAGCACCGCGGTGGCCGTGTTGGAGATGAACAGGCCGACCAGCGCGGTGACCGCGAAGAGGATGGCGAGGATCGCCCGCGGCCCGGCGTCGCCGAGCACGGCGAGCAGGCCCTGCACCGCCAGGTCGATGCCGCCGGTCTTCTGCAGGGCGAGGGCGAACGGCAGCATGCCGACGATCAGCAGCAGGCTCGGCCAGTGGATGGCGCGGTAGGCGCCGTCGAGGTCGATGCAGCGGAAGGCGCCGAGCAGCAGGCAGCCGAGCAGCGCGGCCAGCACGTTGGGCAGCAGGCCGCTGACCATCAGCGCCACCATCACGGCGAGGCTGAACAGGGCGTGCGGCGCGCGGCTCTGCGCCGGCGCCACCTCGTCCACCTCGGCCGGCAGGCCGAGCACCAGGAAGTCGCGGCTGAGGCCCTGCAGGCGGCGGATGTCCTTCCACTTGCCAGCCACCAGCAGGGTGTCGGCGGGCTTGAGCGTCTCGTCGACCAGCAGGCCTTCCAGCGCCTGGCGGTTGCGGCGCAGGCCGATCACGTTGAGCCGGTGGCGGCTGCGAAAGCCCAGCTCCTGGATGGTCCGGCCGGGCAGCCGCGACTCCGGCGGCAGCACCACCTCGGCCAGGCCCAGCTCGCGGGCGTGCTCGGCGTAGTAGGAGGTCGACAGGGCGACCGGCTCGAGGCCGAGGTCGCGGTACTCGCCGGCCGCGGCGATGGCCGGGCTGACCAGATCGACCAGCAGCAGGTCGCCGCCGCGCAGCTCGCTGTCGGCGCTGGCGGGCAGCAGCTCGCGGCCGAACGGGCGCTGGCGTTCGATGCCGATCACGTTGATGCCGTGCCGCTTGCGCAGATGCAGGCCGTCCAGCGCCTGGCCGGCCAGCGGCGAGTCGTGGCGCAGGCGCAGGCGCCGTTCGCGGCCGCGCAGGTGGTAGTCGTGCACCAGCTCGGCGATGCTGCTGCGCGGCTCGCCGCTGTCCGTCTCGCTGCCGGCGCCGCCCAGCCAGCGGCGCACCAGCAGCAGGTAGCCGATGCCGAGGGCGAGGACGGCCAGGCCGATGGGGGTGAAGCTGAGGAAGGAGAAGCCGGCGTGGCCGGCGCGCAGCAGTTCGCCGTGCACCACCAGGTTGGGCGGGGTGGCGACCAGGGTGAGCATGCCGCTGATCAGTCCGGCGAAGGCCAGCGGCATCAGCAGCCGGCCCGGGGCGATCCGCTGGCGGGCGGCGATGCTCAGCACCACCGGAATGAACAGAGCGACCACCCCCGTGGAGCTCATCAGCGAGCCGAGGCCGGCCACGCAGAGCATCAGCAGCACCAGCAGGCGCGCCTCGCTGGCGCCGGCGCGGCGGCTCAGCCATTCGCCGAGGCGGTAGGCGATGCCGGTGCGCACCAGCGCTTCGCCGACCACGAACATGGCGGCGATCAGCACCACCGCCGGATCGGCGAAGCCGCGCAGCGCCTCGCCGATCTCCAGCACGCCGCTCAGCGGCAGGGCGACCAGCATCAGCAGGCCCACGGCGTCCATGCGTGGGCGGTTGCGCACGAACAGCAGCACGGCGAGCAGCAGCAGGTCGAGGACCAGCCACAGCTGCAGATTCATGCTCACGGGTAGCCCAGCACGCTCTTCAGGCGCGGCAACTGGGCGGCGACCCAGTCGCGGTCGATCGGCCCCCAGTCGCGGATCGCGTAGCGGCCGGCGTTGTGGCGTTCGCCGGCCTCCTGCTCGAAGGTGCAGTCGATGTCCAGTTCGGCCAGCGCCGCCAGGGTGTCCTGGGCGGTGCGCCGCGGCATGCCGGTGGCGGCCATCAGCGCCGGCACGCTGGTGGCGGTGCCGCTGTCGATCAGCCAGGCCACGTACAGGCGGCGGTAGAAGCTGCTGCGGGTCTTGCTGAGTTCCATGGGCGTGCTCCTCAGCCGAGCGCCAGCATGGCGAGGTAGGTGGCGGCGCCGGCGCTGTAGCCGAGGAAGGCCAGCAGGCTGACGCGCTTGAGGTACCAGACGAAGCTGATCTTCTCCATGCCCATGGCCGCGACGCCGGCCGCCGAGCCGATGATCAGGCTGCTGCCGCCGGTGCCGGCGCAGTAGGCAAGCATCTCCCAGAAGGTGCCGTCGACCACGAACAGGCCGAGCCAGGCGCGGTCCGCGGCACTGGCGGCAGCTACCGCCTCGGGGCTGGCCAGCGGGTACATCTTCATCGCACCGGCCACCAGCGGCACGTTGTCGACCACCGCCGAGAGCAGGCCGATGGCATAGTTGATGGCGTAGACGTTGCCCAGCGCATCGCGCAGCAGGGTGGCGACCTGGGTCAGGTGGCCGGCGGTGGCCAGGCTGGACACGGCAAGCAGGATGCCGAGGAAGAACAGCACGCTGGGCGTGTCGACCTTGCGCAACACGCCGACCACCGACAGCGGGTGCTTGTCCTCGGCGTTCTTGCCGCGGTGCAGCACCTCGGTGACCACCCAGAGCACGCCGAGGCCGAACAGGATGCCCATGTACGGCGGCAGGTGGGTGACGGTCTTGAACACCGGCACGAACAGCAGCGAGCCGAGGCCGAGGGCCAGCACCAGGTTGCGCTCGAAGTCGGTGGTCGGGTTGCGCCGGCCCTCGACGGTCTCGCGCGGCCGCGGCCGCGGCGCCTCGCCCTTGAGGCGGAAGCTGAGCACCAGCAGCGGCACCAGCAGGCACACCAGGCTGGGCAGGAACAGGCCGGTGATCACCCCGGAGGCGCTGATCTGGTTGCCGATCCACAGCATGGTGGTGGTCACGTCGCCGATCGGCGACCAGGCGCCGCCGGCGTTGGCGGCGATCACCACCATGCCGACGTACAGCCAGCGCTCGGGGCGGCCGCGCACCAGCTTGCGCAGCAGCGAGACCATGACGATGGTGGTGGTCAGGTTGTCGAGCACCGAGGACAGGAAGAAGGTGATCAGGCTGACGATCCACAGCAGGTGCACGCGCTTGCGGGTCTGGATGCGGTCGGTGATGACCTTGAAGCCCTCGTGGGAGTCGATCAGCTCGACGATGGTCATGGCGCCGAGCAGGAAGAACAGGATCTCGGCGATCTCGCCGAGGTGGTGGCGCAGTTCGCCGACCACGCCGTGGCCGGCCGCCTCGGCGGCGGGCAGGATGCTGTCGGCGCCCATCACCAGGGCGGTCCAGCACAGCACGGCGGTGAGGATGGCCGAGGCGGCCTTGTCGATTTTCAGCGGGTGTTCGAGGGCGATGCAGAGGTAGCCGACGATGAAGATCAGGGCCATCCAGGCGTACATGGGCGGGCTTCCGGTGGGTCAGTGGACGGATTGTTGTTTGGAGCTTTTTCGCAACTGGCGGCGGAGCATGCCTGATCCCGGGCGGCGCTGAAAAGCGCCGCTCTGTCGCAGCAGGCGGAAAAAAGGCCCGGCACCTGACGGTGGCGGGCCTTTTTCGGGAGGCGCGGTTTAGAGGGCGGCGATGCGCGCGCGCTGCTCGGCCAGCTTGGCCAGCGCCTGCTCGGCCTCGGCCAGCTTGGCGCGCTCCTTGTCGAGCACCTCGGCCGGCGCCTTGGCGACGAAGCCCTCGTTGGCCAGCTTGCCGCCGACGCGCTTGACCTCGCCTTCCAGGCGCGCCAGCTCCTTGTCCAGGCGCGCCAGCTCGGCGTCCTTGTCGATCAGCCCGGCCATCGGCACCAGCACCTGCATGTCGCCGACCAGCGCGGTGGCGGCCAGCGGCGCTTCCTCGGAAGCCTGCAGCACGCGCACCGACTCGAGTTTGGCCAGCTTGGCGATCAGGGGCTCGAAGGCGGCCAGGCGGCGCTGGTCCTCGTCGCTGGCGTTGGCCAGCACCACGTCGATGCGCTTGGCCATGGAGATCTTCATCTCGCCGCGGATCTGCCGCACGCCGAGCATGAAGTCCTTGACCCAGGCGATGTCGGCCTCGGCCGCCGCGTCGATGCGCTCCTCTGCGGCCACCGGCCAGGGCTGCAGCATCAGGGTCGGGCCTTCCTTGCCGGCCAGGGCCTTGATGCGCTGCCAGATCTCCTCGGTGATGAACGGCATGAACGGGTGGGCCAGGCGCAGGATGACCTCCAGCACGCGCACCAGGGTGCGGCGGGTGCCGCGCTGGCGTTCGACGCTGGCGGTTTCGTCCCACAGCACCGGCTTGACCAGCTCCAGGTACCAGGCGCAGTACTCGTCCCAGACGAACTCGTAGAGGGACTGGGCGGCCAGGTCGAAGCGGAACTGGTCGAGGTGGCGGGTGACGTCCTGCTCGCAGCGCTGCAGGGCGGAGATGATCCAGCGGTCCACCGGCGACAGCTCGACGGGTTCGTCATTGGCGCCGCAGTCCTTGCCGTCGGTGTTCTCCAGCACGAAGTTGGTGGCGTTCCACAGCTTGTTGCAGAAGTTGCGGTAGCCCTCGACGCGGCCCATGTCGAACTTGATGTCGCGGCCGGTGGAGGCCAGCGAGCAGAAGGTGAAGCGCAGCGCGTCGGTGCCGTAGCTGGCGATGCCCTCGGGGAACTCGGCGCGGGTCTGCTTGGCGATCTTCTCGGCCAGCTTGGGCTGCATCATGCCGCTGGTGCGCTTGGCCACCAGGGTTTCCAGGTCGATGCCGTCGACGATGTCCAGCGGGTCGAGCACGTTGCCCTTGGACTTGGACATCTTGTGGCCCTGGCTGTCGCGTACCAGGCCGTGGACGTAGACGGTCTTGAACGGGATCTGCCCGGTCAGGTGCAGGCTCATCATGATCATCCGGGCGACCCAGAAGAAGATGATGTCGAAGCCGGTGACCAGCACGTCGGTGGGGTGGAAGGTCTTCAGGAAGTCGGTCTGCTCCGGCCAGCCGAGGGTGGAGAAGGTCCACAGGCCCGAGCTGAACCAGGTGTCCAGCACGTCGTCGTCCTGGCGCAGGGCGATGTCGCCCAGGTTGTGCCTGGCGCGCACCTCCGCCTCGTCGCGGCCGACGTAGACGTTGCCAGCTTCGTCGTACCAGGCCGGAATGCGGTGGCCCCACCACAGCTGGCGGCTGATGCACCAGTCCTGGATGTCGCGCATCCAGGAGAAGTACATGTTCTCGTACTGCTTGGGCACGAACTGGATGGAGCCGTCTTCCACCGCGGCGATGGCCTTCTCGGCCAGCGGCTTGGTGGAGACGTACCACTGGTCGGTCAGCCACGGCTCGATGACGGTGCCGGAGCGGTCGCCCTTGGGCACTTTCAGCGCGTGGTCGTCGATCTTCTCGAGCAGGCCGAGGGCGTCGAAGGCGGCGACGATCTGCTTGCGCGCCTCGAAACGGTCCAGCCCGGCGAACTGCGCCGGCAGGCTGGCGTCGAAATCGCTATTGACGCTGCCGTCGAGGTTGAACACCTGGGCTTTGGCGAGGATCGCCGCGTCCTTGTCGAGGATGTTGATCAGCGGCAGGTGGTGGCGCTTGCCGACTTCGTAGTCGTTGAAGTCGTGGGCCGGGGTGATCTTCACGCAGCCGGTGCCGAACTCGGGATCGCAGTAGTCGTCGCCGATGATCGGGATGCGCCGGCCGACCAACGGCAGCTCGACGAACTTGCCGATCAGCGCCTGGTAGCGCTCGTCATTGGGGTTCACCGCCACGGCAGAGTCGCCGAGCATGGTTTCCGGACGGGTGGTGGCGACGATCAGGTAGTCGAGGCCCTCGGCGGTCTTCTCGCCGTCGGCCAGCGGGTAGCGCAGGTTCCACAGCGAGCCCTTCTCGTCGTGGTTCTCCACTTCCAGATCGGAGATCGCCGTGTGCAGCTTGGTGTCCCAGTTGACCAGGCGCTTGCCGCGGTAGATCAGGCCGTCCTCGTGCAGGCGCACGAAGGCTTCCTTGACCGCTTCGGAAAGGCCCTCGTCCATGGTGAAGCGCTCGCGCGACCAGTCCACCGAGGAGCCGAGGCGACGGATCTGCCGGGTGATGGTGCCGCCGGACTCTTCCTTCCACTCCCAGACCTTTTCGAGGAACTTGTCGCGGCCGAGGTCGTGGCGCGACAGGTTCTGCGCGGCCAGCTGGCGCTCCACCACCATCTGGGTGGCGATGCCGGCGTGGTCGGTGCCCGGCTGCCACAGGGTGTTGCGGCCCTGCATGCGGCGGAAGCGGATCAGCGCGTCCATGATCGCGTTGTTGAAGCCGTGGCCCATGTGCAGGCTGCCGGTGACGTTGGGCGGCGGCAGGGCGATGGTGTAGGACTCGCCGGAGCCTTGCGGCGCGAAGTAGTTCTTCGCCTCCCACTCGGCGTACCAGCGGGATTCGATTTCGTGGGGTTGGTAAGTCTTGTCCATGCGCGGCGGGACCCCTGCGGCGGCTGATCGGAAAACCGCGAAGTATAACGGGGATCGTTGCGGGGGCGTAGGGCGGAGCGGAATCCCCCCTGACCCCCCTTTTGCAAAGGGGGGGATGGTCTGGTGATGTTTGGCGGGCCGGTGTCCAGCAGAGCATCAGCAACCCACCGGACCCACTCCCCCCTTTGCAAAAGGGGGGCTGGGGGGGATTGGCCCCGCTCAGCGCCTTCCTGCGCGCAGGATGCTGGCCAGGTGCTCTTCCAGTCGGCGGTGCAGCTCGGCCTCGATCTGCAGCATGTAGTCGTCGATCACTTCCTGCATGATCAGTTGCGCCGCGGCGTGCAGTTCGCGCTCGATCTGCGCCAGCGGCTCGTGCCTGAGGGCATCGCCGGCGGGGCGTAGTGTCGGCAGGGGCTGCTCGCGCCCGGCAGCTGGCGGCAGCGACTCCGGCGGTTCGGCGAGCTGCGGCTCGCGGAGCAGCGGCTCGCGGAGCGCCGGCTCCCGGAGCGCCGGCTCGCGGAGCAGCGGCGTCTCGGGCAGCGGGTCGGACAGCAGCGGGATGGCCGGTTCGTCGACCGTTTCGGTCAGCAGCGGCAGTTCGTCACTGGCCCAGTCGGGCAGATGGGTGGGCTTGGGCGGAGTGTCCATCGGCGGCTCGCGCATTACAGGTGCAGGTGCTGGGGAGCATAGCCGCGTTCGCGGTAGAAGCGGTAACTGGCGCGCAGGGCGTCGCGGGTCTGCGGGTCCTGGTCGACCACCTCGGCGATGCGTGCGAAGCGCTCGAAGAACGCCGGCACAGTGCTGGCCAGGTTGATCAGCAGGCTCTGCTGGCCGCCGGCGTCGGCGCCCCAGGCCAGCAGCAGCGGCGCATCGCTGCCGGCATCGGCCAGCTGGTGCGGCACGAAGCTGGCGGCGCTGAAGCGCCACAGGCGTTGGTCGAGCGCCTCGGCCTGGGCCTGGTCCTGGCAGTTGAGGTAGATGCGGTGCCCCTCGCGCCAGGCCTTGGCGGCCAGGCGGCAGGCGTAGGTCAGCCGTGCTCCGGCGTCGTTGCCCGGCAGGATGTAGAAGTCGATGCGTTTCATCGCTCGGCGCCGGCCGGCACGTCAGGCGTGCCGGCCGGATTCGCTCAGGCCTTGCAGCGGTCGAGGAGGAACTGGCTGAGCAGCGGCACCGGGCGGCCGGTGGCGCCCTTCTCCTTGCCGCCGCTGATCCAGGCGGTGCCGGCGATGTCCAGGTGCGCCCAGTGGAACTGCTTGGCGAAGCGCGACAGGAAGCAGGCGGCGGTGATGGTGCCGGCCTTGGGCCCGCCGATGTTGGCGATGTCGGCGAACGGGCTGTCCAGCTGCTCCTGGTATTCGTCGAACAGCGGCAGCTGCCAGGCGCGGTCGGCGGCCGTCTCGCCGGCCTTGAGGATCTGCTTGATCAGACCGTCGTGGTTGCCCAGCAGGCCGGAGGTCTGGCTGCCGAGGGCGACGATGCAGGCGCCGGTGAGAGTGGCGATGTCGATCACCGCCTGCGGCTTGAAGCGTTCGGCGTAGGTCAGGGTGTCGCACAGCACCAGGCGGCCTTCGGCGTCGGTGTTGAGGATCTCCACGGTCTGCCCGCTCATGGTGGTGACGATGTCGCCGGGGCGGGTGGCGCCGCCGCTGGGCATGTTCTCGGCGCAGGCCAGCAGGCCCACCACGTTGATCGGCAGCTGCATCTCGACCAGGGCGCGGAAGGTGCCGAGCACGCTGGCGGCGCCGCACATGTCGTACTTCATCTCGTCCATGCCCAGGCCCGGCTTGAGGCTGATGCCGCCGGTGTCGAAGGTGATGCCCTTGCCGACCAGCGCATAGGGCGCCTCGTCCTTCTTGCCGCCCCTGTATTCGAGGACGATCAGCCGCGGCGGCTGGTCGCTGCCCTGGGCGACGGCGAGGAAGGCGCCCATGCCCAGTTCCCTGAGCTTCTTCTCGTCGAGCACTTCGACCTTGAGGTTCTTGTGCTGCTTGGCCAGCGCCTTGGCTTCCTCGGCGAGGAAGCTCGGATGGCACAGGTTGGGCGGCAGGTTGCCCAGATCGCGGGTCAGTGCCATGCCGTTGGCGATGGCCTGGGCGTGGGCGGCGCCGCGCTCGGTCTCGGCGATCTCGGTGTCCTCGACCAGCAGGGTGATCTTCTTCAGCGCCGGGGCATCGGCCTTCTCGCTCTTGAAGCGGTCGAACAGGTAGCGGCCGTCGGCCAGCACTTCCACCAGCAGGCGGGTGCGGGCGTACAGGTCGCGGCCCTTGACCATCAGTTCGCCGAGGGTCAGCACGGCGTCGCTGCCGCCCAGGGTCTTGAGCACGGCGAGGGTGGCGGAAACTACCTTGCGGTAGTTGCGGTCGGAGAGTTCGCGCTCCTTGCCGCAGCCGACCAGCAGCACACGTTCGGCCTTGACCCCCGGCAGGTTGTGCAGCAGCAGGGTCTGGCCGGGCTTGCCGGCGAGGTCGCCGCGCTTGAGCAGGGCGCTCAGGGCGCCATCGCTGGCGGCGTCGACGGCGCGGGCTGCGGCGCCGAGCTTGCGGCCCTCGCCCACGGCGAGCACCAGGGTGGCGGTTTTCAGGGTTTCCGGACGAGCGCTCTTGACCAGGAATTGCATGGACGGGGGTCCCCAAGACAAACAGGCGGTATTGCAGGATAATGCCGGCCTACTTTACTTCATCGGGCGCAATGCCTCCGCGGCCGGCGCGGCTGGCGGCTAGTTTGAGCGTTGCCGCCCGAGCCTGACAACCCTGGAGTAGTCCCGGTTTGATCATCTTCCGATATCTGTTCCGCGAAGTGCTGGTGACCCTCAGCGCGGTGAGCGCCGTGCTGCTGGTGATCACCATGAGCGGCCGCTTCATCAAGTACCTCGCTCAGGCCGCCCAGGGCGCGCTCGATCCGGGTGTGCTGTTCCTGATCATGGGCTACCGCCTGCCGGGCTTCCTGCAACTGATCCTGCCGCTGGGCCTGTTCCTCGGCATCCTGCTTGCCTACGGCCGTCTGTATCTCGAGTCGGAAATGACCGTGCTGGCCGCCTCCGGGATGAGCCGCCAGCGCCTGATGGTCTATACCCTGGCGCCGGCCGCGCTGGTCGCCGCGGTGGTGGCCTGGCTCAGCCTGTCGCTGGCGCCGCTGGGTGTCGCCCGTTCCGAGCAGGTCATCAACAGCCAGGATGCCCTCACCGAGTTCGATACCCTAGTGCCGGGGCGCTTCCAGGCCCTGAGAAGCGGCTCGCGGGTGACCTACACCGAGCGCCTGTCCGAGGACGGCCGCGAACTGGGTGGGGTGTTCATCACCGAACTGCGCCTGTCGCGCGACGGCGACAAGCAGCGCGGCATCAGCATGCTGGTGGCCGAGAAGGGCTACCAGGAGATTCGTCCCGACGGCAGTCGCTACCTGATCCTCGAGAACGGCTACCGTTACGACGGCCAGCCGGGGCAGGCCGACTACCGGGCGATCCAGTACGACCGCTATGGCGTGCTGCTGCCCAAGCCCGAGGTGGCCGGCGAACTGACCGAGCGCGACGGGATCCCCACCGCGACCCTGTTCGGCAGCGATAACCCGCGTCTGCAGGCCGAGCTGCAGTGGCGCCTGTCGCTGCCGTTGCTGGCGTTCGTGGTCGCCGTGCTGGCGGTGTCGCTGGCTCGGGCCAACCCCCGGCAGGGGCGCTTCCTCAAGTTGCTGCCGGCGATCCTCCTGTACATGGCCTATCTGGCCCTGCTGATCTCCATGCGCGGCCAGCTCGACAAGGGCCGCCTGCCGATGTGGCTCGGCCTGTGGTGGGTGCACGGCATGTTTCTCGCCATCGGCCTGCTGCTGCTGTATTGGGAGCCGCTGCGGCTCAAGTGGAAGGCGCGCCGCGCCCTGAAGGAGAGTCGCCCGTGACCCGCCTGGATCGCTACATTGGCCGCAGTGTGTTCGTCAGCACTCTCGCCGTGCTGGGGGTGCTCGTCGGTCTGGCCCTGTTGTTTGCCTTCATCGACGAACTGGGCGACCTGCATGCTGACTATGGCGTCGCCGAGGCGGCGCGCTTCGTGCTCTACAGCTCGCCGGCGCGGCTCTACGAACTGCTGCCGATGGCGGCCCTGGTCGGTTGCCTGATCGGCCTCGGTACCCTGGCCAGCAGCAGCGAGCTAACGGTCATGCGCGCCGCCGGGGTGTCGCTGGGACGCATCGTCTGGGCGGTGATGAAGCCGCTGCTGGTGCTGATGCTGGCCGGCCTGCTGATCGGTGAGTACGTGGTGCCCTGGACCCAGGAGCAGGCCGAGAGCGGCCGCTCTTTGGCCCAGGGTGGCGGCGCGGCGCAGACCACCAAGCGCGGCCTGTGGCACCGCCAGGGCGACGAGTACGTGCACATCAACGCTGTGCAGCCGAGCGGCGTGCTGTTCGGCGTCACCCGCTACCGCTTCGACGGCGAGCGGCGCCTGCTCAGCGCCAGCTTCGCGCGCCGGGCGCATTACCAGGGCGACCACTGGCAGCTGGAGAACGTGTCCACCACCCTGTTGCACGAGGATCGCAGCGAGGTGGTGAAGAGCCCCAGCGAACGCTGGGACGTCGAGCTCACGCCGCAGCTGCTCGGCACAGTGTCGGTCGCGCCGGAGGCCCTGCCGCTGACCGGGCTGTGGCGCTATACCAGCTACCTCGGCGAGCAGGGCCTGAACAATGCCCGCTACTGGCTGGCCTTCTGGACCAAGGTGCTGCAGCCGCTGGTGACGATCAGCCTGGTGCTGCTGGCGATCTCCTTCATCTTCGGCCCGCTGCGCTCGGTGACCCTCGGCCAGCGCATCTTCACCGGCGTGCTGGTCGGCTTCGTGTTCCGCATCGCCCAGGATCTGCTCGGCCCGTCCAGCCTGGTGTTCGGCTTCTCGCCGCTGGTTGCGGTGCTGGTGCCGGCGGGGATCTGCGCGCTGGCCGGCGTCTGGCTGCTCAGGCGGGCGGGCTGATCGCGCAGGCGTTACCCCCGGGGCCGGCACTTGCCGGCCCCGTTCATTTCGGCAGCGTGAAATAGCGCCCGAGCAGGTCGGGGTCGTCGAAGTGCGCCTGGCCGACGAAGGCCGTGGCATGCCGCCCCCACTGGCGCATGGCACCCGGCGAGATCACTCCCGAGGGCCACAGCAGCCAGCGCTCCAGGCGCTGGCTGCCGGGCACCAGGCCGTCGGGGCCGTAGAGGCTGCGCCGGCCGTCGGGATGCGGCAGGCGGCGCAGCTCGTCGAGGGCGGCGAAGCGGTAGCCGTCGGCCGGCCACGGCGAGTCGCGGCCGTCCACCCACAGCAGGGCATGGTCGCCGCCGCGCAGCCACAGGGTCGGCGCCTGCCGCCCGTCCACGGCGAGGCGACGGGCCAGGCGCTGCTCGGCATTCGCCGGCTGGCGGAAGCGCAGCGGCGAGTCGGCGGGCAGGAACAGGGCGTGCCAGCAGCCGCAGGGGTGGATGGCGTCGTAGAGCAGCGCGTTGCCCCGCGCGTCCAGGGTCACCCGCCACAGCAGGCCGTCCAGTTCGCCGGCGTAGATGTCCAGCGCGCCACGGGCGGGACGCTCGCGGAACCACCACTGGTAGACCAGCTGCAGGTGCCAGCGGCCGTCGAGCCGGCTCCAGGTGTGCTGGCGGTAGGCAGTGGGCTGCGTGGCGAAGGTGCGCCGTCCGTCGGCGGCGAAGCGCGGCGTGCCGGGGCGGTCGGCGGCGCTGCGCTGCTCAATGCGCAGTTGCGGCGCATGGCGGGCGAACAGCGCGGCCAGTTGCGTGGGGCTGGCCTGCGGCAGGCCGAGGGCATCGTCGTCGAGCGCTGGCGGCCCGGCCGGCGTCACGTCTGCCGGGGGCCGGTAGGCCCGCCAGCGCGGGCTGTCGGTCGGTGCCTGCTGCGCCAGCGCCTCGCCCTGCCAGGCGGCGATCGCCCGGCGGTAGAAGGGGCGGGCCAGCGGGTAGAGGCCGAGGACCCGGGCCCAGCCGCGGTAGTTCGCCGGCACCCGGGCGGCCTCGACGGCGTGGGCGAAGGCCGGGCGGTCGGCGGCCAGGCGCTCGACCTGCCGGCGGCGGCAGGCCTCCAGTCCGGCTTCGTCCGGCAGCGCGCCGCGTTGCGCGGCGGGCAGGTTGCCGCGCTCGATGGCGCTGGCCTCGCGGTCGTTGGCGGCCAGGCGCTGCAGCCACAGCCGGCGCGCGGCGGGCGTGGCGGCCGCGGGGCCGAGGGCCGCCAGCAGGCGGTCGCTGCGCAGGCCGGGGAAGGCGGCGAGGCGGTGCTGTTGGGTGTCGCGGTTGGCGGCGGTGGCGGCGTGGAAGGCGGCGAACAGTGCCGCGCAGCTGTCGGCGGGGACGGGCGGCTGCTGCGCGCAGGCACTGAGCAGGATCAGCCCCGGCGCGAGCAGCCAGGACGGCGAACGGTGCATGACGGAGCCTCCCGGCGCGCCCGCAGCGCCGTGGAGCGGCCGGGGCGTGCTGGCAGTCTAGCGTCCCGTGCTCAGGTCTTCTTGCGCTTGGGCAACTGCACCACCACGCTTTCCGAGTAGCGGTCGTGCCAGGTCAGCTGGTCCTTGTCCCACAGCATCCACAGGTAGCCGAGGCCGCAGGGCAGCCAGGAGCCGATGGCGATGAAGAAGCGCAGCAGCGCCTGCCACAGGTCGATGGCGCTGCCGTCGCGGTTCTGGATGCGCACGCCCCACACCTGCATGCCGAGGGTCTGACCGTTGTGGGTCCAGAACTTGGCGAAGAAGGCGAACAGGGTGATCAGCAGCAGGCTGCCGAGGATCGGGTCGTTGTCCAGCGCACCGGCCTGCGACAGGGCCAGCAACTGCTCGCTGCCATAGACCAGGCGCAGGATGCCCTGCTGGTAGATCAGGCCGACCACCATGATCAGCGCCACGCAGAGCAGGAAGTCGTAGAACATCGCGGCCAGGCGGCGGATCAGGCCGGCGCGGGGGAAATCGCCCTGCGGGCGCAGCTGGTGTTTGGGCATGGCAGGCTCGCTTGCAAGGATTTCAGGCGTAAAAAAACCCGCCTGAGCGGGTTTCTTCACTATGTGGTGCCTCGAAAGAGACTCGAACTCTTACGCTGTCGCCAGCGGCGGATTTTGAATCCGCTGCGTCTACCGATTCCGCCATCGAGGCAATGGCCGCGGAGTATAGGGTTGGCGCGACGGGCGGTCAATCGACCGTTGCGCCAACCCCGGGCTCCGCCGGTCGGGGCGGATCAGGCCTCGATCAGCTCGCCCTGGGCGGCGGCCTTCTGCGCGGCCTGGCTGGCGGCCTGCAGGGCGGTCAGGGCGATGGTGAAGACGATGTCGTCCACCAGCGCGCCGCGCGACAGGTCGTTCACCGGCTTGGCCAGGCCCTGCAGCATCGGGCCGACGCTCAGGCAGTTGGCGTTGCGCTGCACCGCCTTGTAGGTGGTGTTACCGGTGTTCAGGTCGGGGAACACGAACACGGTGGCCTGCCCTGCGACCTTGCTGTTCGGCGCCTTCTGCTTGCCGACGCTGAGCACCGAGGCGGCGTCGTACTGCAGCGGGCCGTCGATCGGCAGCTGCGGGGCGCGCTCCTGGGCGATGCGGGTGGCTTCGGCGACCTTCTCCACCTCGGCGCCGGCGCCGGAGCTGCCGGTGGAGTAGCTGATCATCGCCACGCGAGGGTTGACGCCCAGGGCCACGGCGGACTCGGCGCTCTGCAGGGCGATCTCGGCCAGCTCGGTGGCGCTCGGGTTGGGGTTCACCGCGCAGTCGCCGTAGACCAGCACCTGGTCGGGCAGCAGCATGAAGAACACCGAGGACACCAGGTTGTAGCCCGGCGCGGTCTTGATCAGCTGCAGGGCCGGGCGGATGGTGTTGGCGGTGGTGTGCACCGCGCCGGAGACCAGGCCGTCGACCTCGTCGAGGGCCAGCATCATGGTGCCGATCACCACGGTGTCCTTGAGCTGCTCGCGGGCCTGCTCGGGAGTGAGGCCTTTGGACTTGCGCAGTTCGCACATCGGCGCGACGTACTGCTCGGCGATCACCTCCGGATCGAGGATCTCGAGGCCGGCCGGCAGGACGATGCCCTGCTCGCGGGCCACCGCCTCGACGGCCTCGGGCTTGGCCAGCAGCACGCAGCGGGCGATGCCGCGCTCCTGGCAGATCGCCGCGGCGCGCACGGTGCGCGGCTCGTCGCCCTCGGGCAGGACGATGCGCTTGTCGGCGTCCTGGGCGCGCTTGACCAGCTGGTAGCGGAACGCCGCCGGCGACATGCGCAGCTCGCGCGGCAGGCTGCAGCGGGTGTGCAGGAACTCCGGGTGCAGGTGCTGGGCGACGAACTCGGTGACGCGGCTGGCGCGCTCGATGTCGTCGGCCGGGGTTTCCTTGTTGAGGCCGGACAGGTTGCTGGCGGTCTCGAACGAGCCGGTACCGACACTGAGCACCGGCAGGCCACTGTCCAGCGCCGCCTTGCACAGGTCGAGGATGCGCTGGTCCGGGCCGAAGTCGCCGGTCAGCAGCAGGCCGGCCAGCTTGACGCCGTTCAGCGCGGCCAGGCAGGCGGCGAGGATGATGTCGTCGCGATCGCCCGGGGTGACCACCAGCACGCCCGGCTGCAGCAGGTGGGTCATGTTCGGCACGGTGCGGGCGGCCAGGATGATCTTCTGCACGCGGCGCTGGGCGGCTTCGCCGGCGCTCAGCACGCGGGCGCCGAGGGCTCCGGCGATGTCGCTGGTGCGCAGGGCGTTGAGTTCGGCGTTGAACGGCACGGCGCCGAGCAGCTGGAAGGTCTCGCTGCCGAGCAGCGGCAGCTGCTGCTTGAGCGCCTCGACGAAGACCGGCACGCCCTCGTCGCTGTTGACCTTGTTGAGGATGGTGCCGAGCACCTTGGGATCACGGGCGCCACCGAACAGCTGGGCCTGGATCTCGATGCGCTCGGCCAGCTGCTTGAGGCTCTCGCTGCCCTGGGCGGCGACCAGGATCACTTCGGCGTCGAGGCTCTTGGCCAACTGGGCGTTGATGCGTGCGGTGTAGTCGGAGTCGCGGGTCGGCACCATGCCCTCGACGATCACCACGTCCTTGCCGGCGGCGGCCTGCTGGAAGCGCTTGACCACTTCCTCGAGCAGCAGGTCCAGCTCGCCGTCGGCCAGCTGGCGCTCGACCTGGGCCAGCGGCAGCGGTTCGGGGCTGGCGAGGTTCAGGGTGCGCTCGACCAGCAGGCAGGAGCGCTCCTGGCCCTGGTCGATCGGGAAGGGCTGGGCGATCGGCTTGAAGAAGCCGACCTTCAGGCCGGCCTGCTCGAGGGCGCGGATCAGGCCGAGGCTGACGGAGTTGAGACCACCGCCGAAGCCGGTGGGAGCGAGGAACAGAGTGTGCATGGTTTCTCCTTGGGGGAGCTGGGTGCTCAGACTCTAGAAGGCGGGTTCGGGCGGGGCCAGCAAGACGAAACCCGACGCCGGGAGGCAGTCGGGTTTCGGCGCTTGCTCAGTCTCCGCTCGGCATACGGAGTCGCTCGGGCTCAGGCGTCGAGCAGGGCGAGGGTGTCGAGGGCGATCTGGCGCTCCTCGTTGGTCGGCACGACCATGATGCGCGGGCTGCCCTCGGCCTGGATCTCGCCGGCCACGCCGCGGGTGCAGCGGGCATTGGCCTCGGCGTCGACCTTGAAGCGGAACACCTTGAGGTGGTCCAGGGTGCGCTCGCGCACGGCGGCGGAGTTCTCGCCGATGCCGCCGGTGAACACCAGACCGTCCAGCTGCGGCAGGGCGCAGGACATGGCGGCCAGCGACTTGGCCAGGCGGTAGCAGAACACCTCGAAGGCCAGCACGGCGCCCGGGTGGCCGGCCTGGCGGGCTTCGGCCAGGGTGCGCATGTCGTTGGACAGGCCGGACAGGCCCTTCAGGCCGCTTTCCTTGTTGAGCATGGCGTCGATCTTGGCCAGGTCCCAGCCCAGGGTGTTGTGCAGGAAGTTGTGCAGGCTGGGGTCGACGTCGCCGCTGCGGGTGCCCATCACCAGGCCTTCCAGCGGGGTCAGGCCCATGCTGGTGTCGCGGCTTTCGCCGTTGACCACCGCGCAGGTCGAGCAGCCGTTGCCCAGGTGGGCGACCAGCCAGCTGCTGTTCTCCACCGGCAGGCCGGCCAGCTCGGCGGCGCGCTTGCTGACGTAGCGGTGGCTGGTGCCGTGGAAGCCGTAGCGGCGCACGCCGTGCTCTGTGTAGAGGAACTCCGGCACCGCGTAGCGATAGGCGTGCGCCGGCATGCTCTGGTGGAAGGCGGTGTCGAACACGCCGACCTGCGGCAGTTCGGGGAACAGGTTGATCGCCGCGTGGATGCCGCTCAGGTTGGCCGGGTTGTGCAGCGGCGCCAGCTGGATGTTGGCCTCGATGCCGGCCAGGGTGCTGTCGTTGAGCAGGGTGGAGGCGAAGAACTTCTCGCCGCCGTGCACCACGCGATGGCCGATGCCGTCCAGATGGCCGCCGGCGGCCTCCTCGACGCGCGGCAGGATCTGCGCGAGGGCGGCCTGGTGGTCGGCATCCGGAACGTTCACGCTCTCCTTGTCGGCGGCGCTCTCGAAGTGGATGACGGCTTCCGGGCTGCCGAGGCGTTCGGCCAGGCCCTGCAGCGGGAAGCTGCTCTGCGCTTCGTTCACCAGGGCGAACTTGATGGACGAGCTGCCGCAGTTGATCACCAGAATGTTGCGGGCGGACATTGGGGCTCCTGAAATCGTGTCGCGAGGGAGCCACGCGCACGCGTGGGTCACCTCAAGTTAACTTTTTATGGTTGGGGTGCCCGGCGTTCTTGTGGAACATGGACTGATCAGGGATGTCGTTATCCTGACATGCGGGGTTTGCAGCTGCCGTTCTTCTTTAGTCGAATCAAAACCCTCGCTAAGTAGGGGGCTTTGCGCGCTCTGGCACGGCCCCGGTGCGTGGCGGGCCGGGGGCATTTCCGGTAAGCTGTGCGGCCTTTCGAGAGTCCCCCGATGCGTGTTGCAGACTTCCATTTCGAGCTTCCCGACCGGCTGATCGCGCGCCACCCGCTGGCCGAGCGCCGCGCCAGCCGCCTGCTGGTGCTGGACGGCCCGAGCGGCGAGATCCGCCACCGCCAGTTCCCCGACCTGCTGGACTACCTGCGTCCCGGCGACCTGATGGTGTTCAACGACACCCGGGTGATCCCGGCGCGGCTGTTCGGCCAGAAGGCCTCCGGCGGTCGCCTGGAGATCCTCGTCGAGCGCCTGCTCGACGAGCGGCGCGTGCTGGCCCATGTGCGTGCCAGCAAGTCGCCCAAGCCGGGCAGCCTGATCCACATCGACGGCGGCGGCGAGGCCGAGATGCTCGCCCGCCACGACGCGCTGTTCGAGCTGCGCTTCGCCGAGCCGGTGCTGGTGCTGCTCGAGCGCGTGGGCCACATGCCGTTGCCGCCGTACATCGACCGCCCCGACGAGGACGCCGACCGCGAGCGCTACCAGACCGTCTACTCCGACAAGGGCAAGGCCGGTGCGGTGGCCGCGCCCACCGCCGGCCTGCACTTCGACGATGGTCTGCTCGCCGCGATCCGCGAAAAGGGCGTGGACACCGCCTTCGTCACCCTGCACGTCGGCGCTGGCACCTTCCAGCCGGTACGCGTCGAGCGCATCGAGGACCACCACATGCACAGCGAGTGGCTGCAGGTCGGCCAGGACGTGGTGGATGCGGTGAACGCCTGCCGGGCGCGCGGCGGCCGGGTGATCGCGGTGGGCACCACCAGCGTGCGCTCGCTGGAATCCGCGGCGCGTGATGGCGAGCTGAAGGCGTTTTCCGGCGACACCGACATCTTTCTCTACCCCGGGCGGCCGTTCCACGTGGTCGACGCCCTGGTCACCAATTTCCACCTGCCCGAGTCGACCCTGCTGATGCTGGTGTCGGCCTTCGCCGGCTACCCCGAGACCATGGCCGCCTACCGCGCGGCGGTGGAAGAGGGCTACCGCTTCTTCAGCTACGGCGACGCCATGTTCATCACCCGCAATCCCGCCCCGCGCGGCCCCGAGGAAACCCCATGAGCCACATGTCCTTCGAGCTGCTGGCCACCGACGGCAAGGCCCGTCGCGGCCGCCTGACCTTCCCTCGCGGGGTGGTCGAAACCCCGGCGTTCATGCCGGTCGGCACCTACGGTACGGTCAAGGGCATGCTGCCGCGCGACGTCGAGGCGATCGGCGCGCAGATCATCCTCGGCAACACCTTCCACCTGTGGCTGCGCCCGGGCACCGAGGTGATCAAGAAGCACGGCGATCTGCACGACTTCATGCAGTGGCACGGGCCGATCCTCACCGACTCCGGCGGCTTCCAGGTGTTCAGCCTGGGCGCGATGCGCAAGATCAAGGAGGAGGGCGTGTACTTCGCCTCGCCGGTGGACGGCGCCAAGGTGTTCATGGGGCCCGAGGAGTCGATGCAGGTGCAGCGCGAGCTGGGCTCGGACATCGTGATGATCTTCGACGAATGCACGCCGTACCCCGCCGACTTCGACACCGCCCGCAAGTCCATGGAGCTGTCGCTGCGCTGGGCCAAGCGCTCGAAGAACGCCCACGAGGGCAACCCCTCGGCGCTGTTCGGCATCGTCCAGGGCGGCATGCACGAGGAGCTGCGCCTGCGCTCGCTGGAAGGCCTCTTGGAGATCGGCTTCGACGGTCTGGCCATCGGCGGCCTGTCGGTGGGCGAGCCCAAGGAGGACATGATCCGCATCCTCGACTTCCTGCCCCCGCAGCTGCCGGCCGACAAGCCGCGCTACCTGATGGGCGTCGGCAAGCCCGAGGATCTGGTCGAGGGCGTGCGCCGCGGCGTCGACATGTTCGACTGCGTGATGCCGACGCGCAACGCGCGCAACGGCCACCTGTTCACCGAGACCGGGGTGATCAAGATCCGCAACGCCGTGCACAAGCAGGACGACGCGCCGCTGGATCCGGCCTGCGACTGCTACACCTGTCGCAATTTCTCCCGCGCCTACCTGCATCATCTGGATAAATGCGGCGAAATGCTGGGTAGCATGCTGAATACCATTCACAACTTGCGACATTATCAGCGCCTGATGGCCGGTTTACGCGATGCCATCGCCCAAGGTACATTGGCCGCCTTTGTCGCCGACTTCTATGCGCGACGCGGCCTGCCGGTTCCGCCGCTGGACTGATTTCCACCCTTTTGCAGATCTTGCTACAGGAGTAGTACATGAGCTTTCTGATCGCCGCCGCCCACGCCGCCGATGCCGCTCCGGCCGGAGCCCCGCCGGGTGGCGAGTACATGCAGTTCCTGATGCTGGCCGGCTTCGTGGTCATCTTCTACCTGCTGATCTGGCGTCCCCAGGCCAAGCGCGCCAAGGAGCACAAGAACCTGCTCGCCGGCCTGCAGAAGGGTGACGAGGTGGTAACCTCCGGCGGCATCGCCGGCAAGGTGGTCAAGGTCGCCGACGACTTCGTGGTGCTCGAGGTTTCCGACAGCGTCGAGCTGAAGTTCCAGAAGATGGCCATTGCCGCCACCCTGCCCAAGGGCACTCTGAAGGCGATCTGAGTTTTCCTCCTTCCTAAATTCACGGGGCACGCAAGGTGCCCCGTGTTGCAAACGGGCTGTGTCATGCTCAACAAGTATCCCCTGTGGAAATATCTGCTGATCCTCGTGGTGCTCGGGATCGGCTTCATCTATTCCGCGCCCAACCTGTATCCCGACGATCCGGCCATCCAGCTCACCGGCGCCAGCACCGCGCTGAAGATCGAGCAGGCCGATGTCGCCCGCGCCGAGCAGGCGCTCAAGGACGCCGGCATTGCGGTCAAGGCCAGCAGTCTCGGCGACAAGGGGGCGCTGCTGCGCCTGACTCGCCAGGAAGACCAGCTGCCGGCCAAGGACGTGGTGCGCCGCGCTCTCGGCGACGACTACGTGGTGGCGCTGAACCTGGCGCAGACCACCCCCGACTGGCTGCGCAGCCTGGGCGCCAGCCCGATGAAGCTGGGCCTGGACCTCTCCGGTGGCGTGCACTTCCTCCTCGAAGTGGACATGGACAAGGCCGTCAGCGCGCGTATGAAGGTCTACGAGGGCGAGGTGAAGAGCCTGTTGCGCAAGGAGCGCCAGCGCTACCGTTCGCTGCCGCAGCAGGACGGCGCCATTCAGCTCGGCTTCAGCGACGCCGCCGCCGTGGAGCAGGCCGAGCGGGTGATCCGCAAGGACTTCCCGGACTTCGACGTGCAGCGCAGCGAGCGCAACGGCCTGCAGGTGCTGCGTCTGGCGCTGACCCAGGCCAAGCTGGCGGAAATCCGCGAGTACTCGATCAAGCAGAACCTCACCACCGTGCGCAACCGGGTCAACGAGCTGGGCGTCGCCGAGCCGCTGGTACAGCGCCAGGGCGCCAACCGCATCGTCGTCGAGCTGCCGGGCGTGCAGGATACCGCCGAAGCCAAGCGCATCCTCGGCAAGACCGCCAACCTCGAGTTCCGCCTGGCTGCCGAGGCCGACGCCCCGCGCGCCAGCACCGAATCCTTCGACTTCCGCCAGGAGGGTCGTCCGCCGGTCCAGCTCGAACGCAGCGTGATCATCACCGGCGACCAGGTCACCGACGCCCAGGCCAGCTTCGACGAGAACGGCCGGCCGCAGGTTAACATCCGCCTCGACGGCCACGGCGGCGAGCTGATGAACCGCGCCACCCGCAACAACGTCGGCCGCAGCATGGCGGTGGTGTTCATCGAGCAGAAGCCGGTGACCCGCTACGTCAAGCAGATGGTCGACGGTGTGGAGAAGGAAGTGCCGGTTTCCGCCTTCAAGGAGGAGAAGCAGGTGATCAGCCTGGCGACCATCCAGTCGGCGCTCGGCAACAGCTTCCGCATCACCGGCCTCGACGGTCCGGGCGAGTCCTCCGAGCTGGCCCTGCTGCTGCGCGCCGGCGGCCTGGCCGCGCCGATGTACTTCGCCGAGGAGCGCACTATCGGCCCGAGCCTGGGTGCCGAGAACATCGAGCTGGGCATCCAGGCCTCGCTGTGGGGCTTCCTGTTCGTTGCCCTGTTCATCCTCGCCATCTACAAGTTCTTCGGCATCCTCGCCACCGTGGCGCTGGGCTTCAACATGGTGGTGCTGCTGGCGCTGATGTCGCTGCTCGGCGCTACCCTGACCCTGCCCGGCATCGCCGGCATCGTGCTGACCATGGGCATGGCGGTGGACGCCAACGTGCTGATCTTCTCGCGCATCCGCGAGGAGATCGCCAACGGCATGGCCATCCAGCGTGCCATCCACGAGGGCTTCGATCGGGCGTTCAGCGCGATCCTCGACGGCAACCTGACCACCCTGCTGGTCGGCGCCATCCTGTTCGCCATGGGCACCGGTCCGATCAAGGGCTTCGCCGTGACCATGTCGCTGGGCATCCTGACCTCCATGTTCACCGCGATCTACGTGACTCGCGCGATGGTCAACGTGCTCTACGGTGGCCGCAATATCAAGAAGCTGTGGATCTGAGGACTGCCTGAATGCAACGTGTGATCAACTTCATGGGCATCCGGCAGGTCGCCTTCGCGCTGACCGTGCTGCTGACCCTGGGCTCGCTGGCCAGTCTGGCGATCAAGGGGCTGAACTTCGGCCTCGACTTTACCGGCGGCACCCTGGTCGAGCTGGCCTACGAGCAGCCGGCGCAGCTCGACAAGGTACGTGGCCAGCTGCGCGAGGCCGGCTATCCGGATGCGGTGGTGCAGAGCTTCGGCGCCACCACCGACGTGCTGGTGCGCCTGCAGGGCGATGATCCGCTGCTGGGCAACCAGCTGGCGGAAGGCCTGCGCAAGGTCAGTGCCGATACGCCTTTCACCCTCAAGCGCGTCGAGTTCGTCGGCCCGCAGGTGGGCGAGGAGCTGCGCGACCAGGGTGGCCTGGGCATGCTGCTGGCCCTCGGCGGCATCCTGGTCTACGTGGCCTTCCGCTTCCAGTGGAAGTTCGGCTTCGGCGCCATCGTCTCGCTGATCCACGACGTGATCGTCACCCTTGGGGTGTTCAGCTTCTTCGAGATCCCCTTCGACCTGACCGTACTGGCGGCGGTGCTGGCGATCATCGGCTACTCGCTGAACGACACCATCGTGGTGTTCGACCGCATCCGCGAGAACTTCCGCCTGCTGCGCAAGACCGAACTGATCGACAACATCAACATCTCCACCACGCAGACCCTGCTGCGCACCCTGGCCACCTCGATCTCGACCCTGCTGGCAGTGGTGGCGCTGATGGTGTTCGGCGGCGAGAACCTGTGGGGTTTCTCCCTGGCGCTGCTGATCGGCGTGGGCGCGGGTACCTACTCCTCCGTGTACATCGCCAGCATCTGCCTGATCTGGCTGAAGCTGACCCGCGAGGACCTGATCCCGCCGGTGGTCGAGGACGCGGTCGACGAGCGGCCGTAAGCTGCGCCTCGCCCATGAAAAAAGCGCCCTTGGGCGCTTTTTTCATGTCCGGCTTTCTGTCGGCGATAAAAAACCCGGCACCAGGGCCGGGTTCTTCTGGCGCAGCGCTCTCAGCGCTTGAGCGCCGGCGGCAGGTGCGGCTGGATGGCGGTCAGCACGGCCTTGAAGCATTTGGTGTTGCCGGCGACGATGTGGCCCTTGTCGAGGAACTCGTGGCCGCCGGTGAAGTCGCTGGTCAGGCCGCCGGCTTCCTGCACCAGCAGGGCGCCGGCCGCCATGTCCCACTCGGACAGGCCGAACTCCCAGAAGGCGTCGAAGCGCCCGGCGGCGACGTAGGCCAGGTCCAGGCTGGCGGCGCCGGCGCGGCGGATGCCGGCGGTCTGGCCGACCAGGCTGCGGAACATGCCCAGATAGCTGTCCAGGTGGTCGAGCTGGCTGTCGCGGAACGGGAAGCCGGTGCCGAGCAGGGCGCCTTCCAGGCCCTTGCGGTTGCTGACGCGGATGCGCCGGCCGTTGAGCGCCGCGCCGCGGCCGCGGCTGGCGGTGAACTCCTCCTGGCGCACCGGGTCGAGGACCACGGCGTGCTCGACGCGGCCGCGGTACTTGCAGGCGATGCTCACCGCGAAGTGCGGCAGGCCGTGGATGAAGTTGGTGGTGCCGTCCAGCGGGTCGATGACCCACAGGTAGTCGGCGCCGTCGCCCTGGCCCGGCTGCAGCCCGCTTTCCTCGGCGAGGATGCCGTGGTTGGGGTAGGCCTTGCGCAGCACGCTGATGATGGTCTGCTCGGCCGCGCGGTCGACCTCGGTCA
Source organism: Pseudomonas sp. OF001 (assembly GCF_904426495.1). Taxonomy (NCBI): domain Bacteria; kingdom Pseudomonadati; phylum Pseudomonadota; class Gammaproteobacteria; order Pseudomonadales; family Pseudomonadaceae; genus Pseudomonas; species Pseudomonas sp. OF001. The sequence continues at coordinate 242,632 of NZ_CAJGBM010000001.1, forward strand.
CGTAGTCCTTGGCGTCCTTCTCGTTGACCGAGAGTGCATCCAGGCGTTCGATCGAGCGGAAGATGAGTTCGCCGGCACTGCGGGCCGCGCGCAGCGCGATATTCAGCATGGGCTGCATGGAGGGGTCACCTGGGCTGTTAAAGAAAGCCGGCCATTCTAGCAGAAAAGCCCTCGCCATGAAGGGCGCGTGGCGCCGGCGGCGACGCTTGGGTAAGATTCGGCTCCTTTTCAGGTTCATGGTGGGAGAGCGAGCGTGCTCGACAGGATTCGCGTGGTGCTGGTCAATACCAGCCATCCGGGCAACATCGGCGGGACGGCGCGGGCCATGAAGAACATGGGGCTGTCGAAACTGGTGCTGGTGCAGCCCGAGGAATTTCCCAGCGGCGAGGCCAACGCACGGGCCTCCGGCGCCACCGACATCCTCGAGGCGGCGGTGGTGGTCGACACGCTGGAGCAGGCGCTGGCCGGCTGCAGCCTGGTGCTCGGCACCAGCGCGCGCGACCGGCGCATTCCCTGGCCGCTGCTCGATCCGCGCGAGTGCGCGCAGAAGAGCCTCGAGCACGTCGAGCTGGGCGGCGAGGTGGCGCTGGTGTTCGGCCGCGAGTACGCCGGGCTGACCAACGAGGAGCTGCAGCGCTGCCAGTACCACGTGCACATCCCCTCCAATCCCGAGTTCAGTTCGCTGAACCTGGCCACCGCGGTGCAGGTGCTGGCCTACGAGGTGCGCATGGACTGGCTGGCCCGCCAGGGGCGGCCGACCAAGGTGGAGAAGCTGGAGACCACCGCCATGCTCGATGCGGTGCCGGTCACCGCCGACGAGCTGGAGCTGTACTATAGGCACCTCGAGGAGACCCTGGTGGCGATCGACTTCCTCGATCCCGAGAAGCCGCGTCACCTGATGGCGCGCCTGCGGCGCCTGTACGGCCGGGCCGGCATCAGCAAGCTGGAAATGAACATCCTGCGCGGTATCCTCACCGAAACCCAGAAGGCGGCCCGCGGCGAGCTGCTCAAGCGGAGAAATGACTGATGTTCGAGCGCATGCGAGAAGACATCCAGAGCGTGTTCCATCGCGACCCGGCGGCACGAAACACCCTCGAGGTGCTGGTCTGCTACCCCGGCCTGCACGCCATCTGGCTGCATCGCGTGGCGCACTGGCTGTGGAGCGCCGACTGGAAGCTGCTGGCGCGCTTCGTCTCGCACCTCAGCCGCTGGCTGACCGGCATCGAGATCCATCCGGGGGCGCGGATCGGCCGGCGCTTCTTCATCGATCACGGCATGGGCATCGTCATCGGCGAGACCGCCGAGATCGGCGACGACGTCACCCTCTACCATGGCGTGACCCTGGGCGGCACCAGCTGGAACAAGGGCAAGCGCCATCCGACCCTGGAGGACGGCGTGATCGTCGGCGCCGGGGCGAAGATCCTCGGTCCGTTCACCGTCGGCGCCGGCGCCAAGATCGGCTCCAATGCGGTGGTCACTCGCGCCGTGCCGGCGGGCGCCACCGCGGTGGGCATTCCCGGACGGATCATCGTCAAGACCGACGACGAGCAGGAAGCGCGGCGCAAGGCGATGGCCGAGAAGATCGGCTTCGACGCCTACGGCGTCAGCGAGGACATGCCCGATCCGGTGGCGCGCGCCATCGGCCAGCTGCTCGATCACCTGCAGGCGGTCGATGGGCGCCTGGAAGGCATGTGCAAGGCGCTCACCGCGCTGGGCAGCGACTACTGCGCCAAGGAGCTGCCGGCGCTGCGCGACGAGGACTTCGCCGGGGTCAAGCCGGCGGCCGTCGATGCCGCCGGCCAGGCCGAGCCGGCGCCGCCGCGGGCGCACGATTGAGGTGCGCGGGCCGGGGAACTGCTATAAGATCCCCGGCTCCGCTATGCGGTCAGGCTATTCCGACTGAAACGCTCGGTCTTTTAGTTGACTGCTTTGCTCGGAAAACTGCATACTCTGCGCACTTTCCGAATCATCGTGGTGCAAGCCCATGCGACTGACCACCAAGGGCCGTTACGCCGTGACAGCCATGCTCGATCTCGCGCTGCATGCGCAGAACGGGCCGGTGTCCCTCGCCGACATTTCCGAGCGCCAGGGGATTTCCCTGTCCTATCTCGAACAGCTGTTCGCCAAGCTGCGGCGCGGCAGTCTGGTCACCAGCGTGCGCGGCCCGGGCGGCGGCTATCAGCTGTCGCGCGACATGGCCAGCATCGACGTGGCCCAGGTCATCGACGCCGTCAACGAGTCGGTCGACGCCACCCGCTGCCAGGGGCTCGGCGGCTGCCACGAAGGCGATACCTGCCTGACCCACCACCTGTGGTGCGGCCTGAGCGACCGGATCCACGAATTCCTCAGCGGCATCAGCCTGGCCGACCTGGTGCGCAACCAGGAAGTGCAGAGCGTCGCGCAGCGCCAGGATCAGCGTTGCCAGCAAGGCAAGGGGATGCCGTCCAGCCCGCTTGAAAAGATCGAAGCGTCCGCCATCGACTGATGCCGCGGTTGCCAGCCTGACAGGAGAGACCTGATGAAATTGCCGATCTACCTGGATTATTCCGCGACCACGCCGGCCGATCCGCGCGTGGCGCAGAAGCTGTGCGAGTGCCTGACCATGGACGGCAACTTCGGCAACCCGGCCTCGCGCTCGCACCTGTTCGGCTGGAAGGCCGAGGAGGCGGTGGAGAACGCCCGCCGCCAGGTGGCCGAACTGGTCAACGCCGACCCGCGCGAGATCGTCTGGACCTCCGGCGCCACCGAGTCCGACAACCTGGCGATCAAGGGCGTCGCGCACTTCTACGCCAGCAAGGGCAAGCACATCGTCACCTCGAAGATCGAGCACAAGGCGGTGCTGGACACCACCCGCCAGCTGGAGCGCGAAGGCTTCGAGGTCACCTACCTGGAGCCGGGCGAGGACGGCATCATCACCCCGGCGATGGTCGAGGCGGCGCTGCGCGACGACACCATCCTGGTCTCGGTGATGCACGTCAACAACGAGATCGGCACGATCAACGACATCGCCGCCATCGGCGAGCTGACCCGCGCCCGCGGCATTCTGTTCCACGTCGACGCGGCGCAGTCCACCGGCAAGGTGGCGATCGACCTGGAAGCGATGAAGGTCGACCTGATGTCCTTCTCCGCGCACAAGACCTACGGTCCCAAGGGCATCGGCGCGCTCTACGTGCGCCGCAAGCCGCGCGTGCGCCTCGAGGCGCAGATGCACGGCGGCGGTCACGAGCGCGGCATGCGCTCGGGCACCCTGGCCACCCACCAGATCGTCGGCATGGGCGAGGCCTTCCGCATCGCCAAGGAAGAGATGGCCGCCGAGAACGGGCGCATCAAGGCGCTGGCCGAGCGTTTCCTGGCCCACCTGGAAGGCATGGAAGAGGTCTATCTGAACGGCTGCCGCGAGCAGCGCGTGCCGCACAACCTCAACCTGAGCTTCAACTACGTCGAGGGCGAGTCGCTGATCATGGCGCTCAAGGACCTCGCCGTGTCCTCCGGCTCGGCCTGCACCTCGGCCTCCCTGGAGCCGTCCTACGTGCTGCGCGCCCTGGGCCGCAACGACGAACTGGCGCACAGCTCGATCCGCTTCACCTTCGGCCGCTTCACCACCGAGGCGGAAGTCGACTACGCCGCCGCCAAGGTGCGCGAGGCGGTGACCAAGCTGCGCGAGCTGTCGCCGCTGTGGGACATGTTCAAAGAAGGCGTCGACCTGTCCAAGGTCGAGTGGCAGGCGCACTGACGCCGTACCGATTCAGCGAGGAATACCGCCATGGCATACAGCGACAAGGTCATCGACCACTACGAAAACCCGCGCAACGTCGGCAAGATGGACGCGGAAGACCCGGACGTCGGCACCGGCATGGTCGGCGCCCCGGCCTGCGGCGACGTGATGCGCCTGCAGATCAAGGTCAACGACGAGGGCGTCATCGAGGACGCCAAGTTCAAGACCTACGGCTGCGGCTCGGCGATCGCCTCCAGCTCCCTGGCCACCGAGTGGATGAAGGGCAAGACCCTGGACGAGGCCGAAAGCATCAAGAACACCCAGCTGGCCGAGGAACTGGCCCTGCCGCCGGTGAAGATCCACTGCTCGGTGCTCGCCGAGGACGCCATCAAGGCGGCCGTGCGTGACTACAAGCAGAAGAAAGGCCTGATCTGAGGAGCACGTCCATGGCCATCAGCATGACCGAAGCCGCCGCACAACACGTTCGCCGCTCGCTGGAAGGGCGGGGCAAGGGTGAGGGCATCCGTCTCGGGGTGCGCACCACCGGCTGCTCCGGTCTGGCCTACGTGCTGGAGTTCGTCGATGAGCAGGCATCCGAGGACCTGGTGTTCGAGAGCTTCGGGGTCAAGGTGTTCATCGACCCGAAGAGCCTGTCCTACCTGGACGGCACCGAACTCGACTTCACCCGCGAGGGGCTGAACGAAGGCTTCAAGTTCAACAACCCCAACGTGCGCAGCGAGTGCGGCTGCGGCGAAAGCTTCAACGTCTGAGGCCTGCCGTGAGCACCTGCCACTTCGCCCTGTTCGACCTGCAGCCGGCCTTCGTCCTCGATCTCGACCAGCTCGCGGTGCGCTACCGCGAGCTGGCCCGCGAGACCCATCCGGACCGCTTCGCCGATGCTCCGGCGCGCGAACAGCGCCAGGCGCTGGAGCGTGCCGCGCAGCTCAACGACGCCTACCAGACGCTGAAGAGCCCGAGCCGGCGCGCCCGCTACCTGCTCGGCCTGCGCGGCGAACAGGTGCCGCTGGAGGCCACCGTGCAGGATCCGGCGTTCCTCCTGCAGCAGATGCAGCTGCGCGAGGAGCTGGAGGAGCTGCAGGACAGCGCCGACCTGGCCGGGGTGGCCGCCTTCAAGCGCCGTCTCAAGGCTGCCCAGGCCGAGCTGGAACAGGGCTTCACCGCCTGCTGGGACGATCCCGCCGAACGCGAGCAGGCCGAGCGCCTGATGCGCCGCATGCAGTTCCTCGACAAGCTGGCCCTCGAGGTCCGCGAGCTGGAAGAGCGCCTCGACGATTAACCCGCGCCTCCTGCGAGGGAGGTGCCTGATAACGCGAAGACCATGGCCCTACTGCAGATTGCCGAACCGGGACAGAGCCCCCAGCCGCACCAGCGTCGCCTGGCGGTGGGCATCGACCTCGGCACCACCAATTCCCTGGTCGCTGCCGTGCGCAGCGGCCGTACCGCACCGCTGCCGGATGCGCAGGGGCGGGTCATCCTGCCTTCCGCGGTGCGCTACCTGGCCGAAGGCATCGAGGTCGGCCATGCCGCCGTCGCTGCCGCCGCCGGCGATCCGCTGAACAGCGTCATCTCGGTCAAGCGCCTGATGGGGCGCGGCCTGGCCGACGTCAAGCAGCTCGGCCAGCAGTTGCCCTACCGCTTCGTCGCCGGCGACTCGCAGATGCCGTTCATCGACACCGTGCAGGGGCCAAAGAGCCCGGTGGAGGTCTCCGCCGACATCCTGCGCGCCCTGCGCGAGCGCGCCGAGGCCACCCTCGGCGGCGAGCTGGTCGGCGCGGTGATCACCGTGCCGGCCTACTTCGACGACGCCCAGCGCCAGGCCACCAAAGACGCCGCGCGCCTGGCCGGCCTCAACGTGCTGCGCCTGCTCAACGAGCCGACCGCCGCGGCGGTGGCCTACGGCCTGGACAAGGGCGCCGAGGGCGTGATCGCCATCTACGACCTGGGTGGCGGCACCTTCGACATCTCCATCCTGCGCCTGACCCGCGGCGTGTTCGAGGTGCTGGCCACCGGCGGCGACAGCGCCCTCGGCGGCGACGACTTCGACCACGCCATCGCCGGCTGGATCATCGAGCAGGCCGGGCTGTCCGCCGACCTCGATCCGGGCGCCCAGCGCCACCTGCTGCAGGTCGCCTGCGCCGCCAAGGAAGCGCTGACCGATGCCGGGGAAGTGACCGTCAGTCACGGCGACTGGTCCGGCACGCTGAGCCGCGCGCAGTTCGACGCGCTGATCGAGCCGCTGCTGGCGCGCAGCCTCAAGGCCTGCCGCCGCGCGGTGCGCGACGCCGGCATCGAGCTGGACGAGGTCGAGGCGGTGGTCATGGTCGGCGGCTCGACCCGCGTGCCGCGCGTGCGCGAGGCGGTGGGCGAGCTGTTCGGCCGCACCCCGCTGACCGACATCGACCCCGACGAGGTGGTGGCCATCGGCGCCGCCATCCAGGCCGACACCCTGGCTGGCAACAAGCAGGGCGAGGAACTGCTGCTGCTCGACGTCATCCCGCTGTCGCTGGGTCTGGAGACCATGGGCGGGCTGATGGAGAAGGTGATCGCGCGCAACACCACCATCCCGGTGGCGCGCGGCCAGGAGTTCACCACCTACAAGGATGGCCAGACGGCCATGATGATCCATGTGTTGCAGGGCGAGCGCGAGCTGGTCAGCGACTGCCGTTCGCTGGCGCGCTTCGAGCTGCGCGGCATCCCGCCGATGGTCGCCGGCGCGGCGAAGATCCGCGTGACCTTCCAGGTCGACGCCGACGGCCTGCTCAGCGTATCCGCCCGCGAGCTGAGCTCCGGCGTCGAGGCGAGCATCCAGGTCAAGCCGTCCTACGGTCTCAGCGACACCGAGATCGCCCGCATGCTGCAGGACTCCTTCGCCCACGCCGGCGAAGACAAGGCCGCCCGCGCCCTGCGCGAGCAGCAGGTCGAGGCCGAGCGCCTGCTCGAGGCCGTGCAGGCGGCGCTGGCCGCCGACGGCGAGCGCCTGCTGGAGGCCGACGAGCGCACCATGATTGACCACGAAATGCAGGTCCTGCGCGAACTGGCAGCCAGCAGCGATACCGCTGCCATCGAGCGCCAGGTGCGCCGCCTGTCCCAGGTCACCGACGCCTTCGCCGCCCGGCGCATGGACGCCAGCGTCAAGGCCGCCCTGGCCGGTCGCCAGCTCAACGAAATCGAGGAATAAGCCATGCCGCAGATCGTCTTTCTGCCCAACGCCGAGCATTGCCCGGAGGGCGCGGTGGTCGAGGCCAAGACCGGCGAGACCATCATCGAGGCCGCGCTGCGCAACGACATCGACATCGTGCACGCCTGCGAGATGTCCTGCGCCTGCACCACCTGCCACGTGATCGTGCGCGAGGGCTTCAATTCGCTGGAGCCGTCCGACGAACTGGAGGACGACATGCTCGACAAGGCCTGGGGGTTGGAGCCTGAGTCGCGGCTGTCCTGCCAGGCGCGGGTCGGCAAGGAGGATCTGGTGGTGGAGATTCCCAAGTACACCATCAACCAGGTCAACGAGAGCCACTGACTGCGGAGCCGCCCCATGAGCCTGAAATGGACCGATGTGCTGGAGATCGCCATCCAGCTGGCCGACAGCAAGCCGGAGGTCGATCCGCGCTACGTCAACTTCGTCGACCTGCACAGCTGGGTGATGGCCCTGCCGGAGTTCGCCGACGATCCCCTGCGCGGCGGCGAGAAGGTGCTGGAGGCCATCCAGGCGGCCTGGATCGAAGAGGCCGAGTAAGCGCCGGGCTCCAGGCGGCAGGGTGGAAAACGCGCACCGCGATTTTCCACCGCTGCCCCCGCGCAGGGGCACCACCCGGCGCGCCGGTACGCATTTCACAGCAACCCGCGTATAATCCGCGGGTTTCGTTTATCGGACTTCCTGCGCGCTGCCTCGCCTGCCGATGGCGGCGCGCTCCGGTTTAACCGTCAACCCTGCCTTCCGGAGTTATTCCATGGCCCTGCAACGCACCTTCTCCATCATCAAGCCCGATGCCGTCGCCAAGAACGTGATCGGCGAAATCACCACCCGTTTCGAGAAGGCCGGCCTGCGCGTCGTCGCTTCCAAGATGGTCCAGCTGTCCGAGCGCGAAGCCGCCGGCTTCTACGCCGAGCACAGCGAGCGCGGCTTCTTCAAGGATCTGGTCGCCTTCATGACCTCCGGTCCGGTCATCGTCCAGGTGCTGGAAGGCGAGAACGCCGTCGCCAAGAACCGCGAGCTGATGGGCGCCACCAACCCGAAGGAAGCCGCTGCCGGCACCATCCGCGCCGACTTCGCCGTCTCCATCGACGAGAACGCCGTGCACGGTTCCGACTCCGAGGCCTCCGCTGCCCGCGAGATCGCCTACTTCTTCTCCGCTACCGAGCTGTGCAACCGCATCCGCTAAGCGCGGAACGGTGAGGGTGAATCCATGACTGCAACGACTGGCAAGGTTAACCTGCTGGGGCTGACCCAGCCGCAGCTGGAACGGTTCTTCGAGTCCATCGGCGAGAAGCGCTTCCGGGCCGGCCAGGTGATGAAATGGATTCACCACTTTGGCGCCGAAGACTTCGACGCCATGACCAATCTCGGCAAGGCCCTGCGCGAAAAGCTCAAGGCCTGTGCCGAGATCCGCGGTCCCGAGATCGTCAGCGAGGACATCTCCAGCGACGGCACCCGCAAGTGGGTGGTGCGCGTGGCGTCCGGCAGTTGCGTCGAGACCGTGTACATCCCGCAGGGCGGCCGCGGCACCCTGTGCGTGTCCTCGCAGGCCGGCTGCGCGCTGGACTGCAGCTTCTGCTCGACCGGCAAGCAGGGTTTCAACAGCGACCTGACCAGCGCCGAGATCATCGGCCAGGTGTGGATCGCCAACAAGTCGTTCGGCACCGTGCCGGCCAAGATCGACCGCGCCATCACCAACGTGGTGATGATGGGTATGGGCGAGCCGCTGCTGAACTTCGACAACGCGGTCGCCGCCATGCAGATCATGATGGACGACCTCGGCTACGGCATCTCCAAGCGCAAGGTGACCCTGTCCACCTCGGGCGTCGCGCCGATGATCGACGAGCTGGCCAAGGTGATCGACGTGTCCCTGGCGCTGTCGCTGCACGCGCCCAACGACGAGCTGCGCAACCAGCTGGTGCCGATCAACAAGAAGTACCCGCTGGCCGTGGTGCTGGACGCCTGCAAGCGCTACATCTCCGGCCTCGGCGAGAAGCGCGTGCTCACCGTCGAGTACACCCTGCTCAAGGACGTCAACGACCAGCCCGAGCATGCGGCGCAGATGATCGCGCTGCTCAAGGATTTTCCTTGCAAGATCAACCTGATTCCGTTTAATCCGTTCCCCCATTCCGGTTACGAGCGGCCGAGCAACAATGCCATCCGCCGCTTCCAGGACCTGCTGCACCACGCCGGGCACAACGTCACCGTGCGCACCACCCGCGGCGACGACATCGATGCTGCCTGCGGTCAGCTGGTCGGCCAGGTGCAGGATCGCACCCGGCGCAGCGAGCGCTACATCGCGGTGCGCCAGCTGGAGAGCGAAGGCGACCAGCCCCGTTCCGTCGCACCGGGAAACTGACGAGGGAGTTCGTGCATGATGCTGTTGCGTACCACGATGGTCCTGCTGCTCGGCGGCCTGCTGACCGCCTGCGTGTCGACGGGGCATCAGGACCCGCTGAAGACCGCCGAGGGTCGTGAGGCGGCGCGCGATGCCTATGTCAAGCTGGGCATCGGCTACCTGCAGAAGGGCAATACCGAGCAGGCCAAGGTGCCGCTCAAGCAGGCGCTGGAGCTGGACGCCTCCAATGCCGACGCCCACGCCGCGCTGGCCCTGGTGTTCCAGACCGAGATGGAGCCCACGCTGGCCGACGAGCATTACCGCAAGGCGCTGTCGGCGCGCCGCGATGCGCGCATCCTCAACAATTACGGCAGCTTCCTGTTCGAGCAGCAGCGCTACCAGGACGCCTACGCGCGCTTCCAGGAGGCCGCGGAGGACAACCTCTATCCGGAGCGCTCGCGGGTCTACGAGAACCTCGGCCTGACCTCGCTGCGGCTCGGCCAGCGCCCGCAGGCGTTGCAGCACTTCGAGAAGTCGCTGCGCCTGAACCGCAACCAGCCGCGCGTGCTGCTGGAGATGGCCCAGCTGTCGTTCGAGGACCGCCAGTACGTGCCGGCGCGCGGCTACTACGAGCGCTACCTGGCCCTCAAGGGGCCGCAGGACGCCCGCAGCCTGCTGCTCGGCATCCGCCTGGCCAAGGTCTTCGAGGATCGCGACCGCGCTTCCAACTACGCCATGCAGCTGCGTCGCCTGTACCCGGGCACCGCTGAATACCGGCAATATCTCGCGGAGCAACAATGACCATGTCGCACATCGAAGCGGTGGGCGCGTCCTCGCGCAGCAATCCTGGCGAAATCCTCCGCCAGGCGCGGGAGGAGAAGGGCTGGCAGCTGGCCGAGGTGGCCGCCCAGCTCAACCTGACCGCTCATTCCCTGGCCCAGCTGGAAGCCGGCGAGTTCGACCGCCTGCCCGGGCACACCTTCGCCCGTGGCTACGTGCGGGCCTATGCCAAACTGCTCGGCCTCGACCAGGCCGAACTGGTCGGCATCTTCGACCACTACACCGGCACCGACGCCACCGGCAGCACCGTGCACAGCCTCGGCCATGTGCCCGAGCCGCTGCGCCTGTCGCGCACCGTGCTGCGCCTGGCCAGCGCCGTGCTGCTGCTGCTGCTGCTGGTGCTCGGCTACTTCTGGTGGCAGGAGCGTCCGGAGCGTCTGGCCGACCTCGGCGCGCTCGGCCTCAAGCACATCGAGGTGGAGAGCGCCGACGGCACCACCGAGCTGCACCCGCTCGACGAACCCGAAGACCAGGCGGTGGCCGAGGCCCTGCAGGGCGAGCCGACGCTGGCGCCGATCCCGGCCGAGGCCGGCGGCGACCCGGCGCCCGCCGATCCGGCTGTCCCGGCTCCGGCCGGCGAGGCGCCTGCGGCCCTGACGACTACTGCGCCGGTCCCGGCCGCGGCAAGCGCTTCAGCCGCCCAGGACGCCGCCCCGGTCGTGGCTCAGACCCCGATTGCCGCTGCGGCGAGCGCGCCGGCTGCCCCTGCGCTGCCCGCGGCCCAGCCGGCCGTCGCGCCGGCTGCCGAGGCCCCGACCGCGGCCGAGCCCGCGGCGCCTGCGCCGCAGGTCGCTGCCGGCGAGGGCCTGGTGCAGCTCAGCTTCAGCGCCGACTGCTGGACCCAGGTCACCGACGCCAACGGCCGGGTGCTGGTCAGCACCGTCAAGCGCGCCGGCGACAGCCTGCAGCTGGCCGGCAAGGCGCCGCTCGAACTGCGCCTGGGCAATGCCCGGGTCGCCCAGGTGCGCTACAACGGCGAGCCGGTCGAGCACCGCAAGAACATGACCGCCAGCGGCACCGCCCGCATCAAGCTGGGACAGTAACATGCACTGCCATTCCCCGATTGTGCGCCGCAAGTCGCGGCAGATCCGCGTCGGCTCGGTACTGGTCGGCGGCGATGCGCCGATCTCGGTGCAGAGCATGACCAACACCGACACCTGCGACGTCGCCGCCACCGTGGCGCAGATCCGTCGCCTGGAAGACGCCGGCGCCGACATCGTGCGCGTCTCGGTGCCGGACATGGACGCCGCCGAGGCCTTCGGCCGCATCAAGCAGCAGGTCCGCGTGCCGCTGGTCGCCGACATCCACTTCGACTACCGGATCGCCCTGCGCGTCGCCGAGCTGGGCGTCGACTGCCTGCGCATCAACCCGGGCAACATCGGCCGCGAGGACCGCGTGCGCGCGGTGGTCGATGCCGCCCGCGACAAGGGCATCCCGATCCGCATCGGCGTCAACGCCGGTTCGCTGGAGAAGGACCTGCAGAAGAAGTACGGCGAGCCGACTCCCGAGGCGCTGGTCGAGTCGGCGCTGCGCCATGTCGACCATCTCGACCGTCTGGACTTCCAGGACTTCAAGGTCAGCGTCAAGGCCTCCGACGTGTTCATGGCGGTCGGTGCCTACCGCCTGCTCGCCGGGCAGATCGAGCAGCCGCTGCACCTGGGCATCACCGAGGCCGGCGGCCTGCGCTCGGGCACCGTCAAGTCGGCGGTGGGCCTGGGCATGCTGCTCGCCGAGGGCATCGGCGACACCATCCGCGTGTCGCTGGCCGCCGATCCGGTCGAGGAGATCAAGGTCGGCTTCGACATCCTCAAGTCGCTGCACCTGCGTTCGCGCGGCATCAACTTCATCGCCTGCCCGAGCTGCTCGCGGCAGAACTTCGACGTGGTCAAGACCATGAACGAGCTGGAGCAGCGCGTCGAGGACCTGCTGGTGCCGCTCGACGTGGCGGTGATCGGCTGCGTGGTCAACGGCCCGGGCGAGGCCAAGGAGGCCCACGTCGGCCTCACCGGCGGCACCCCGAACCTGGTCTACATCGACGGCAAGCCGGCGCACAAGCTGGACAACGACAACCTGGTCGACGAGCTGGAGAAGCTGATCCGCCAGAAGGCGGCGGAGAAGGCTGCGGCCGACGCCAGCCTGATCGCCCGCAGCTAAGGAATTTCCGTGAGCAAGAACATCCAGGCCATCCGTGGCATGAACGACATCCTGCCGGAGCAGACCCCGCTCTGGCGCCATCTCGAGAACAGCGTCGCCGGCCTGCTCGACGGCTACGGCTACCGGCAGATCCGCATGCCGATCGTCGAGTTCACCGACCTGTTCAAGCGCTCCATCGGCGAGGTCACCGACATCGTCGAGAAGGAGATGTACACCTTCGAGGACCGCAACGGCGACTCGCTGACCCTGCGCCCGGAAGGCACCGCCTCCTGCGTGCGCGCGGTGCAGGAGCACGGCCTGATCGGCGGCGGCCAGCCGCAGAAGCTGTGGTACATCGGCCCGATGTTCCGCCACGAGCGCCCGCAGAAAGGCCGCTACCGCCAGTTCCACCAGATCGGCGTGGAGCTGTTCAACTTCGACGGCCCGGACGTCGACGCCGAGCTGATCGTGCTGACCTGGCGCCTGTGGGGCGTGCTGGGCATCCGCGACGCGGTGCAGCTGGAGCTCAACAGCCTGGGCAGCAGCGACGACCGCGCGCGCTACCGCGAGGCGCTGGTCGAATACCTGTCGGCGCGCTTCGAGCAGCTCGACGAGGACAGTCAGCGTCGCCTGGCCAGCAACCCGCTGCGCATCCTCGACAGCAAGAATCCGGATACCCAGGCGCTGCTGGTCGACGCCCCCAAGCTGGCCGACTACCTGTCCGAGGAGTCGCGCGTGCACTTCGCGGGCCTGAAGGCGCGTCTGGACGCCGCCGGCATCCCCTACGTGCTCAATCCCAAGCTGGTGCGCGGCCTCGACTACTACGGCAAGACCGTGTTCGAGTGGACCACCGACAAGCTCGGCGCCCAGGGCACCGTGTGCGCCGGCGGCCGCTACGACGGCCTGGTCGAGCAGCTCGGCGGCAAGCCGACCCCGGCGGTGGGCTTCGCCATGGGCGTCGAGCGCCTGGTGCTGCTGATCGAGACCCTCGACAAGGTGCCGGCCGAACTGGCCCGCCAGGTCGACGTCTACCTGGCCGCCTTCGGCGAGGCCGCCGAACTGGCCGCGCTGAAGCTCTCCGAGCAGCTGCGCGACGCCGTGCCGGGCCTGCGCCTGGTGGTCAACGCCGGCGCCGGCAGCTTCAAGAGCCAGCTGAAGAAGGCCGACAAGAGCGGTGCGCTGTTCGCCCTGATCCTCGGCGAGGACGAGCTGAACCAGCAGGTGGTCGGCCTCAAGCCGCTGCGCGGCGATGCCGCCCAGCAAACCATTGCCTGGGATGCGCTGAGCGCGCATCTCGCGGCTTGCCTGGCGCAAGCCTGAACCTGAATCGATCTAGGGAGTGACCGCGGTGACCTCGCGTACCGAAGAAGAAGAACTGGCGGTAATCAGGGACTGGTGGCAGCGCAACGGCAAGCCGCTGCTGGTCGGCGGCGCCCTGGCGCTGGTCGGCGTGTTCGGCTGGCAGGCCTGGCAGAACCACCAGGCCAACCAGAGCTACGCCGCCTCCGCGCTCTACCAGCAGCTGGTGGACGTCACCCTGAGCGCTCCGGGCGAGCCGGATGCCGGCAAGGTCAGCGACCTGGCCGGCAAGCTGAACAAGGACTTCGCCGGCAGCCACTACGCCCAGTACGCCAGCCTGCTGGTGGCCAAGGTGGCGGTGGACAACGGCCGCCTCGACGAGGCCGCCGGCGAGCTGCGCAAGGTGCTCGACAAGCCTGTCGACGCCACCCTCGGCGAAGTCGCGCGCCAGCGTCTGGCCCGCGTGCTGGCCGCCCAGGACAAGGCCGAGGAAGCCCTCGGCCTGCTGGCCGGCGAGGCCGCGCCGGCCTTCGTCGCCGGCCGCGAGGAACTGCGCGGCGACCTGCTGGTCCGTCTGGGCCGCGGCGCCGAGGCGCGCAGCGCCTACGAGAAGGCGCGTGCCGCGCTGCCGCAGGAGGCGGGCCTCGGCACGCTGCAGATCAAGCTGGACGACCTGGCCGACGGAGACGCCTGATGATGCGCTGGACTCATGCGGTAATGCTGGCCACGGCGGTGCTCGCCGCCGGCTGCAGCAGCAACTCGACCAAGGAGCTGCCGCCGGCCGAGCTGGAGAAGTTCGCCGAGGAAGTGCGCCTGGACAAGCAGTGGAGCCGTTCCATCGGCGAAGGCCAGGGTGAGACCTGGAACCAGCTGGAGCTGGCCGCCGAGGGCGACAGCCTGTTCGCCGCGGACATCGAAGGCCTGGTGGTGGCGATGAACCGCGAGACCGGCAAGGTGCTGTGGGAGACCGAGCTGGACAAGCCGGTTTCCGGTGGCGTCGGCGCCGGCTACGGCCTGGTGCTGGTCGGCACCCTCAAGGGCCAGGTGATCGCCCTCGACAGCGCCAGCGGCGAAGTGAAGTGGCGCGCCCCGGTGGGCAGCGAGGTGCTGGCCGCGCCGGCCAGCAACGGCAACGTGGTGGTGGTGCAGACCCAGGACGACCGCCTGGTCGCCCTCGACGCCACCAGCGGCGAGCGCCTGTGGAGCTACGAGAGCACCCCGGCGGTGCTGACCCTGCGCGGCACCGGTGCGCCGGTGGTGACCAACCAGCTGGCGGTGGCCGGCCTGTCCAGCGGCAAGGTGATCGCCCTCGACGTGCAGCGCGGCATCCCGGTGTGGGAGCAGCGCGTGGCCGTGCCGCAGGGTCGCTCCGAACTGGAGCGCATGGTCGACATCGACGGCGGCCTGCTGCTGTCCGGCGGCACCCTCTACGTGGTGACCTACCAGGGCCAGCTGGCCGCGCTCGACCTGATGAGCGGCCGTCCGCTGTGGCAGCGCCAGGCGTCCAGCTACGTCGGCGTGGCCACCGGCTTCGGCAACATCTACGTCAGCCAGGCCGGCGGCACCGTCGAGGGCATCGACGAGCGCTCGACCTCGGCGCTGTGGAGCAACGACGCCCTGGCGCGTCGCCAGCTGACCAGCCCGGCGGTGTTCTCCAGCAACGTCGCGGTGGGCGACCTGGAAGGCTACCTGCACCTGCTGAGCCAGGTGGACGGCCGCTTCGTCGGTCGCGTGCGGGTCGACAGCGACGGCCTGCGCGCCCGCCCGCTGGTGGTCGGCGACTGGCTGTACGCCTACGGCAACAGCGGCAAGCTGGTGGCCTACACCCTGCGCTGAAGGTACCGCCGGGAGGCGGTACACCTGTGAGCGGCCGCTGCAACTGACTAGACTGCAGCGGCCGTTGTGTTTTTCACGAATCACCCATGGAGAGCCGCATGGTTCCCGTTATCGCTCTGGTGGGACGCCCCAACGTCGGCAAGTCCACCCTGTTCAACCGCCTGACCAAGAGCCGCGACGCCATCGTCGCCGACTACGCCGGCCTGACCCGTGACCGCAAGTACGGCGAGGCGAAGTGGCAGGGTCGCACCTACATCGTCATCGACACCGGGGGCATCTCCGGCGACGAGGAAGGCATCGACGCCAAGATGGCCGAGCAGTCGCTGCAGGCCATCGAGGAAGCCGACGCCGTGCTGTTCATGGTCGACTCGCGCGCCGGCATGACCGCCGCCGACCAGATGATCGCCGAGCACCTGCGCAAGAACAACAAGCGCACCTTCCTGGTCGCCAACAAGGTCGACACCGTCGACCCGGACATCGCCCGTGCCGAGTTCAGCCCGCTGGCGATCGGCGACGCCTTCCCGGTCGCCGCCGCCCACGGCCGTGGCGTCAACGCCCTGCTGCAGGCCGCGCTGGGCGAGTTCCCCAGGGACGAGGGCGAGGAGGACGAGTTCGCCGAAGGCGAAGCTGGCGAGGAGGGCGCTCCGGCCGAGCCGAAGCAGCGCATTCCCGGCCCGGACGAGCACTCCGGGATCAAGATCGCCATCATCGGCCGGCCCAACGTCGGCAAGTCGACCCTGGTCAACCGCATGCTCGGCGAGGAGCGGGTGATCGTCTACGATCAGGCCGGCACCACCCGCGACAGCATCTACATCCCCTTCGAGCGTGACGAGGCCAAGTACACCCTGATCGACACTGCCGGCGTGCGTCGCCGTGGCAAGATCTTCGAGGCGGTGGAAAAGTTCTCGGTGGTGAAGACCCTGCAGGCGATCCAGGACGCCAACGTGGTGATCTTCGTCATGGACGCCCGCGAGGGGGTGGTCGACCACGACCTCAACCTGCTCGGCTTCGTGCTGGAGACCGGCCGTGCGCTGGTCATCGCGCTGAACAAGTGGGACGGCATGGACAGCCACGAGCGCGACCGGGTGAAGACCGAGCTGGAGCGCCGTCTGCAGTTCGTCGACTTCGCCGACATCCACTTCATCTCCGCGCTGCACGGCACCGGCGTCGGCCACCTGTACAAGTCGGTGCAGGAGTCGTTCCGCTCGGCGGTGACCCGCTGGCCGACCAGCTACCTGACCCAGATCCTCGAGGATGCGGTCAGCACCCACCAGCCGCCGCTGGTCAACGGTCGGCGCATCAAGCTGCGCTATGCCCACCTGGGTGGTGCCAACCCGCCGCTGATCGTGATCCATGGCAACCAGGTCGACGCGGTGCCGCGCGCCTACTCGCGCTACCTGGAGAACACCTACCGCCGGGTGCTCAAGCTGGTCGGCACGCCGATCCGCATCGAGTTCAAGGGCGGCGAGAACCCCTACGAGGGCAAGAAGAACACCCTCACGGTGCGCCAGGTGAACAAGAAGCGCCGCCTGATGAGCCACCACAAGAAGGCCGAGAAGAAGAAGAAGGACAAGCGCCGCTGAGGTCCTTTCCTGTTGCGAAAAACGCCGCCGGCCCGAGAGGGCGGCGGCGTTTTTCATGGCGCTGGCGCGATTGATCGTTCCCACGCTCCCGCGTGGGAATGCTGCACGGGGCGCTCCCGCGTCCCGGGGGCCGCCGCTAGGGGACGCGGAGCGTCCCGGGAGTCGTGCTCACGCGGAGCGTGGGCACGATCACGACGCAGTGCTCAGCGCCGCGCCAGCCAGCGTAGCGCGCCCAGTCCGGCCGCCCGGCCGCTGGCGAAGCAGGCGGTCAGCAGGTAGCCGCCGGTCGGCGCCTCCCAGTCGAGCATCTCGCCGGCGCAGAACACCCCCGGCAGTTCACTCAGCATCAGGTTGGCGTCCAGCGCCGCGAACGGCACGCCGCCGGCGCTGCTGATCGCCTCGTCCAGCGGGCGCGCGCGGACCAGTTCCAGCGGCAGCGCCTTGATCGCTGCGGCCAGGCGAGTCATGTCCTGGAAGGTGGCGGCGTCGGTCAGCTCGCGCAGCAGGCCGGCGCGCACGCCGTCGATGCCCAGGCCGGCCAGATGGCGGGCCAGCGAGCGCGAGCCGCGCGGTTTGTTCAGCGCTGCGGCGACCTGCTCGCGGGAGCGGTTGGGCAGCAGGTCCAGATGGATCACGGCGCGGCCAGCGTTGTCGATCTGTTCGCGGATCGGCGCCGACAGCGCATAGATCAGGCTGCCTTCCACGCCGCTGGCGGTGACCACGAACTCGCCCTGACGCGGGGCGCTGCCATCGAGACTGATCGCCACCGGCTTGACCGGCGCGCCGGCGAACTTGTCGCGGAAGAATGCCGTCCAGCCCGCCACCTCGAAGCCGCAGTTGCTCGGCTTGAGCGCCGCCACCGCGACGCCGCGCTGCTCCAGCAGCGGCACCCAGGCGCCGTCCGAGCCCAGGCGCGCCCAGCTGCCGCCGCCGAGGGCCAGCACCACGGCACCGGCTTCGATGCTGCGCGCGCCCTCGGGCGTGGCGATGCGCAGCGCGCCGGATGCGTCCCAGCCCAGCCAGCGCGCACGGGGGTGCAGTGCGACGTCCTGCTCGCGCAGGCGACGCAGCCAGGCGCGCAGCAGCGGCGCGGCCTTCATGTCGCTGGGAAACACCCGCCCGGAGCTGCCGACGAAGGTGTCGATGCCGAGAGCGTGGATCCAGGCGCGCAGGGCGTCGGCGTCGAACTCCTCCAGCAGGCGGCCGATCTCGGCGGCGCGCGCGCCGTAGCGCTGCACGAAGGCCGCCTTCGGCTCGGCGTGGGTTATGTTCATGCCGCCGACGCCGGCGAGCAGGAACTTGCGGCCCAGCGAGGGCATGGCGTCGAACAGCTCCACCTGCGCGCCGCCGGCGGCGAGCACTTCGGCGGCCATCAGGCCGGCGGGGCCGCCGCCGATCACGGCGACGCGGGGGGAGGCGGGAAGCGGGGAGCTGGACATGGCGGGCAGCGGACAGGGAAACGGGGCGGCATTCTAGCAGCTCGCCGCGCCGGGCTCAGGTCGCCGCGATCCAGCCGTCGCGCCGCTCGATGCGCCAGGCGCTGGCGCCGAGGATCAGGCCGCGCAGCGCCATGAAGGCGAGGAAGGCCAGCCACAGTCCGGCGTTGCCGAGGCCCTGCAGCCACCAGGCCAGCGGCAGGGCGAGGGCCAGTGCCAGCAGCATGGCGTCGCGCATTTCCCGGGCGCGGGTGGCGCCGATGAACAGGCCGTCGAGCAGGTAGCTCCACACCGCCAGCAGCGGCAGGACGGCGAGGAACGGCAGGTGGGCGTGGGCGATGGCGCGCACCGCGGCGATGTCGGTCTGCAGGTCGACGAACCAGGTGCCGGCGAACAGGAAGAAGGCGGCGAAGCCGAGGCTGGCGAGCAGCGACCAGCTGCCGGCCAGCCACAGGCTGCGGCGCAGCGCCAGGCGGTCGCGCGCCCCCAGGGCGTGGCCGCACAGCGCCTCCAGCGCATGGGCCAGGCCGTCGAGGGCGTGGGCGGTGAGCAGCAGGCCGTTGAGCAGCAGGGCGTTGGCCGCCACCGTGGCGTCGCCCAGGCGGGTGCCCTGCACGGTGACCAGCAGGAACACCCCCTGCAGCGCCAGGGTGCGCAGGAAGATGTCGCGGTTGACCGCCAGCAACGCCCGCCAGCCGGCCCAGCGGCGCAGCGCCGGCCAGTCGGCGCGCCCGGCGTATTCGCCCAGGCGCCGGCGGGCGAGATACAGGCCGAGCAGCGCGCCGCTCCATTCGGCCAGCACCGAGGCGCGCGCCGCGCCGGCCACACCCCAGTCGAGGCCATGGACGAACCACACCACCAGGGCCACGTTGAGCAGGTTGGTGGTCAGCAGCATGGCCAGCGGCGCGCGGGCGTTCTGGCTGCCGAGCAGCCAGCCGATCAGCGCGTAGCTGGCCAGTGCCGCCGGCAGGCCGAACAGGCGGATGTGCAGGTAGTCGCGGGCCAGGGCGTCCAGCTCCGCGCCCGCCTGCATCAGGCCGAGCAGCAGCGGCAGCAGCGGCACCACCAGCAGGCCGGCCAGCAGGGCGAACAGGCCGGCGAGCAGCAGGCCCTGGGCGAGCAGGGCGCGCAGGGCGCCGCCGTCGCCGCGCCCGCTGGCCTGGGCGGCGAAGCCGGTGGTACCCATGCGCAGGAAGCCGAAGGTCCACACCAGCAGGCTGTACAGGCTGCCGCCGACCGCGGCGGCGCCGAGCTGGTGGGCGTGCGGCAGGTGGCCGACCACCGCGCTGTCGACCAGCGCCACCAGCGGCACCGACAGGTTGGAGAGGATCATCGGGGCGGCCAGCGCCCCCACCCGCTGCCGGGTGGGGGCGTGACGCCAGGCGTCGGCAAGGGCGTTCATCGCGGCTCCATGGCAGGCGCGCCAGTATAAAGGTGTGCACGACTCGACGCTTGCGCGCAGGCCGCCCCTGAGCGCCAGGCCCTTCGGCTATAGTCGCAGCTCCCGCGTCCCCGATCTGCGAGCCCGCCATGTTGAACAAAGGATTGCTTCTGGCTCTCGCGCTGAGCCTGCTCAGTGCCTGCGATTCCCGCGATTCCGCCCCGGAGCCGGGCCGCGCCGCCACGCCGGCGGCCGAGCGCCAGGCGGCCGCGCCGCCGGATCGCGCCGCGCTGGCCGCACGGCATGCCGGTCGCGAGCTGAGCGTGGTGGATGTCTCCGAGGTGCAGCTGGACGGCGCCAGCGCGCTGTCGGTGACCTTCTCCGTGCCCCTCGATCCCGACCAGCCGTTCGCCGAGCGCCTGCACCTGGTCGACAGCAAGGACGGCAAGGTGGATGGCGCCTGGGAGCTCACCGACAACCTCAGCGAGCTGCGCCTGCGCCACCTGGAGCCGCAGCGCAAGCTGGTGCTGACCGTGGATGCCGGCCTGCGCGCGGTGAACGGCGCGCAACTGGCCCGCGAGCACGTCAGCCGCCTGGAGACCCGCGACCTGCAGCCCAGCGTCGGCTTCGCCAGCCGCGGCTCGCTGCTGCCGACCCGCCTGGCCGAGGGCCTGCCGGTGCTCGCGCTGAACGTCGAGCGGGTCAACGTCGAGTTCTTCCGCATCCGTCCGCAGGCGCTGCCGGCCTTCCTGGCGCGCTGGGGACGCAGCAGCAGCCTCGACGTCTGGGAGGCGGAGGAGCTGCTGCCGATGGCCGAGCTGGTCTACGGCGGCCGCTTCGACCTCAAGCCGGCGCGCAACACCCGCGAGACGCTGCTGCTGCCGATCGCCGGCCTCGAGCCGTTCAAGCAGCCGGGGGTGTACCTGGCGGTGATGCGCGAGGCCGGCCGCTACGCCCATACGCTGCCGGCGACGCTGTTCACCCTCAGCGACATCGGCCTGTCCGCGCACCGCTACCGCGACCGCCTGGACGTATTCACCCAGGCACTGGAGGGCGGCAAGGCCCGGGCCGGGGTGACGCTGGAGCTGCTCGACGGCAATGGCGCGCTGCTCGCCGGCGGCGAGACCGACGCGCGCGGCCACGCCCAGCTGCCGCTGCCGGCCAAGGCCCGCCTGCTGCTGGCCCGCCAGGGCGCGCAGACCAGCCTGCTGCGCCTGGACGGCGCGGCGCTGGACCTGGCCGAATTCACCATCGCCGGGCCCCGCGCGCAGCCGCTGCAGTTCTTCGTGTTCGGCCCGCGCGATCTCTACCGGCCGGGCGAGACCGTGCTGCTCAACGCCCTGCTGCGCGACGCCGACGGCCGCGCGGTCGCGGCCCAGCCGGTGAGCGTCGAGGTGCGCCGCCCGGACGGGCAGACCAGCCGCCGCTTCGTCTGGAACGCCGACGCCGCCGGCCTCTACCAGTACCGCCTCGAGCTGGCCGAGCAGGCGCCCACCGGACGCTGGCAGCTGCGCCTCGACCTCGGCGCCGGCGAGCCGCAGCTCCACGAATTCCTGGTCGAGGATTTCCTCCCCGAGCGTCTGGCCCTGGAGCTGGCCGGCAGCGAGCGGCCCCTGGCGCCGGACGCGGAGGTCGAGTTCGCCGTCAGCGGCCGCTACCTGTACGGCGCGCCGGCTGCCGGCAATCGCCTGTCCGGCCAGCTCTACGTGCGCCCGCTGCGCGAGGCGGTGGCGAATCTGCCGGGCTACCAGTTCGGCGACATTACCGAGGCCGACCTCAGCCAGCAGCAGGAGCTGGAGGAGCTGACCCTGGATGGCGAGGGGCGGGCGTCGATCCGCGTGGAGAACCGCTGGAGCGAGGCGCGCTCGCCGCTGCGCCTGATCCTCCAGGCCAGCCTGCAGGAGTCCGGCGGCCGCCCGGTCACCCGCCGGCTGGAGCAGCCGGTCTGGCCGGGCGAACGCCTGCCGGGCCTGCGCGCGCTGTTCGACGGCGAGGAGGTGGATGCCGACGGCCAGGCCGAGTTCGAGCTGCTGGTGGCCGACGCGGCCGGCAACAAGCTGGCCGCCGACAACCTCAGCGTGCGCCTGGTGCGCGAGCGGCGCGACTACTTCTGGAGCTTTTCCGAGAGCGACGGCTGGAGCCACGACTTCACCGAGAAATTCCTCACCCTCAGCGAGGAGCCGCTCAGCATCCCGGCCGGCGGCACCGCCAAGGTGAGCTTCCCGGTGGAGTGGGGGCCCTACCGCGTCGAACTGGTGGACAACGCCAGCGGCCTGCGCAGCAGCCTGCGCTTCTGGGCCGGCTACCGCTGGCAGGACAACGCCGAGGGCGGTGCGGTGCGCCCGGACCAGGTCAAGCTGGCGCTGGACAGGCCGGCCTACGGCGCGGGCGACACCGCCCGGGTCACGGTCACCCCGCCGGCCGCCGGCAACGGCTACCTGCTGGTGGAGTCCGCCGACGGTCCGCTGTGGTGGCAGGAGATCGAGGTGCCCGCCGAGGGCAAGACCTTCGAGGTGCCCATCGCCAGCGACTGGCTGCGCCACGACCTGTACCTGAGCGCCCAGGTGGTGCGTCCCGGCGAGCGCAAGGCGCAGGTCACCCCCAAGCGGGCGGTCGGCCTGCTGCACCTGCCGCTCGAGCGCGCCCCGCGCAAGCTGGCGCTCAGCCTGCAGGCGCCCGAGCGGATGCGCCCCGGCCAGCCGCTCACGGTCAGGGTGCGCGCGCGCAACGCCGACGGCAGCATTCCCGCCCGGGCGCACGTGCTGGTCGCCGCAGTGGACGTGGGCATCCTCAACATCACCGAGTACGCCACGCCCGATCCCTTCGCCGCCTTCTTCGGCCGCAAGGCCTACGGCGCCGACCAGTTCGACGTCTACGGCCAGTTGATCGAGGCCGGCCGCGGCCGGCTCGCCAGCCTGGCCTACGGCGGCGACGCCGGGCTGGAGGCCGGCGGCAAGCGCCCGGAAACCGGCGTGCTGATCGTCGCCCGGCAGAGCGAGGCGCTGGCGCTGGACGATCAGGGCGAGGGCGAGGTCAGCCTGGACATTCCCGACTTCAACGGCGAGCTGCGCCTGATGGCGCAGGCCTGGAGCGACGAGCGCTACGGCATGGCCGAGGCGAAGACGGTGGTGGCCGCACCGCTGGTCGCCGAGCTGGCCATGCCGCGCTTCCTCGCCGGCGGCGACGAGACCACGCTGGCCCTGGACCTGGACAACCGCTCCGGCAGCGCGCAGACCCTCGTCGTGCGCCTGGACGCCGAGGGGCAGCTGCGCCTGCTGGGGGACGCCGCGGCGGAGCTGCAGCTGGCCGCCGGCCAGCGCGCCACCCTGCGCATCCCGGTGCGCGCCGAGGGCGGCCTCGGCCAGGGGCGCATCCGCGTCGAGGTGGCGGGACTGGCGCTGCCCGGCGAGGAGGCGCCGCCCCTGCGCCGCGAGTGGACGCTGGGCGTGCGCCCGGCCTGGCCGGCGCAGCAGCGGCAGTTCCGCACGGTGCTCGGAGCCGAGCCCTGGAGCCTGCCGGCCGGCACCCTGGCGGACTTCGCGCCGGCCGGCCGGGAGGCCGTGCTGGCGCTGTCCAGCCGGCCGCCGCTGAATCTCGGCGAGCAGATCCGCGCACTCAAGGCCTATCCGTACGGCTGTCTGGAGCAGACCACCAGCGGGCTGTTCCCCTCGCTCTACGCCGATGCCGCCAGCCTGCGCCGCCTCGGCCTGGAGGGCGAGCCCGACGAGCAGCGTCGGCGCAGCATCGAGCGGGGCATCGAGCGTCTGCTCGGCATGCAGCGGCACAACGGCAGCTTCGGCCTGTGGAGCGCTGAGAGCGAGGAGGAGCACTGGCTCACCGCCTACGTCGGCGACTTCCTGCTGCGCGCCCGCGAGCAGGGCTTCGCCGTGCCGGAGGCGGCGCTCGAGCGCGCCACCGACCGGCTGCTGGCCTACCTGCAGCAGCCCGGCCTGATCGACGCCCACTACACGGAGGATTTCGCCCATACCCGCTTCGCCGTGCAGGCCTATGCCGGCTACGTGCTGGCGCGCAGCCGCCAGGCGCCGCTGGGTGCCCTGCGCAGCCTGTTCGAGCGTCGCGGCGAGGCACGCTCCGGCCTGCCGCTGGTGCAGCTGGCGGCGGCGCTCAAGCTGATGGGCGATGCCCCGCGCGCCGCGCAGGCGCTGGCCCAGGGGCTGGTCCTGGCGCGCGACGGCGAGCAGTGGCTGGCCGACTACGGCAGCCCGCTGCGCGACCAGGCGCTGATCTTCGCCCTGCTCGAGGAGCACGACCTGGCGGCCGGCCAGCGCGAGCAGCGCCTGTTCGGCCTGGCCGAGGAGCTGGCCGGCCGGTCGTGGCTGTCGACCCAGGAGCGCAACGCCCTGTTCCTCGCCGGCCGCGGCCTGCTCGGCCGGCCCGAGGGGGCCTGGACGGCGCAACTGGCCAGCGGCGAGCGGCGCATCGAACTGAGCGACGTCCGGCCGAACCTGCATCTGGCGGACGGCGAGCTGGCCGAGCCGCTGACCCTGCACGGTGTGGCCGGCATGCCGCTGTACCAGCAGCTCACCCTGTCCGGCTACCCGGCGCGGGCGCCGGCGGCCGGTGGCGAGAACCTGAGCATCGAGCGCGAGTACCTGCAGCCGGATGGCCAGCCGCTGGACGTCACCCGGCTGCGCAGCGGCGAGCTGGTGCTGGTGCACCTGGCGGTACGCGCCCGCCAGCGGGTGCCGGATGCGCTGGTGGTCGACCTGCTGCCCGCCGGTCTCGAGCTGGAGAACCAGAATCTGGCGCAGAGCGCCGCCAGCCTGGCGGACGCCGGCAGCCAGGTCGGCGACTGGCTGCGCGCCATGCAGGCCGGGCGGGTCCGTCACCAGGAGTACCGCGGCGACCGCTACGTGGCGGCGGTGGATGTCGATGCCTACGACACCACCCACCTGCTCTACCTGGCGCGCGCGGTCACCCCGGGCCACTACCGGGTGCCGCTGCCGCAGGTGGAGTCCATGTACCGGCCGAGCTGGCAGGCGCTGGGCCGCGCGCCGGAGCGCATGGTGGTGAGGGCTCCTTGAACGGCGGAACCCGCCCGGCGAGCCGGCTGCGCCCGTGGCTCGCGATGCTTGCGCTGCTGCTGGGCGGCCTCTGGCTGGCCGACCGGCTGTTCCCGCTGCCGCTGCCCGCGGACGACCGGGCCCGGGTGGTGCTGGCCGAGGATGGCTCGCCGCTGTGGCGCTTCGCCGACCGCGATGGCGTCTGGCGCTATCCGGTGCGTCCCGAGCAGGTTTCGCCCTACTACCTGGAGGCGCTGCTGACCTACGAGGACCGCTGGTTCCGCCAGCATCCGGGCATCAATCCGGTGGCCCTGGCCCGCGCCGCCTGGCAGAACCTCGCCGGCGGACGGGTGGTGTCCGGCGGCAGCACCCTGTCGATGCAGGTGGCGCGCCTGCTCGAGCCGCACGGCCGCGACCTGCCGGGCAAGGCCCGCCAGCTGTGGCGAACCCTGCAGCTGGAGTGGCATCTGTCGAAGGACGAGATCCTCGCCCTCTATCTCGATCGCGCGCCCTTCGGCGGTACCCTGCAGGGGGTGGCGGCGGCCAGCTGGAGCTACCTGGGCAAGCCGCCGAGCCAGCTGACCCGCGCCGAGGCGGCGCTGCTCGCGGTGCTGCCGCAGGCGCCCAGCCGGCTGCGCCCGGACCGCCATCCCGAGCGCGCCCGGGCCGCGCGCGACAAGGTGCTGCGCCGGCTGGGCGCGTTCGCGGTATGGCCGGCGCAACAGGTTGGCGAGGCCCTCGAGGAGCCGATCTTCCTCGCCCCGCGCCGCGAGCCGAGCCTGGCGCCGCTGCTGGCGCGGCGCCTGAACCGTGCGGGCAGCCCGCCGCTGATCCGCACCACCCTCGACGCCGGCCTGCAGCTGCGCCTGGAGGACCTGCTGCTGGGCTGGCGGGCGCGTCTGCCGGAGCGCACCTCGGCGGCCATCCTGGTGGTCGAGCATCCGGGCATGGCGGTGCGCGCCTATCTCGGTTCAGTGGATGTCGGCGACGATGCGCGCTTCGGCCATGTCGACATGGTGCGGGCGCTGCGCTCGCCCGGCTCGACCCTCAAGCCGTTCCTCTACGGCCTGGCCCTGGATGCCGGGCTGATCCACTCCGAGTCGCTGCTGCAGGACGTGCCGCGCCACTACGGCGACTATCGGCCGGGCAACTTCGCCGCCGGTTTCAGCGGTGCGGTCGCCGCCAGCGAGGCGCTGGCCACCTCGCTCAACCTGCCGGCGGTGCAGTTGCTGGAGGCCTACGGTCCCCGGCGCTTCGCCGGCGAGCTGCGCGCGGCCGGCCTGCCGATCCACCTGCCGGCGCTGGCCGAGCCCAGTCTGGCGCTGATCCTCGGTGGCGGCGGCACCCGCCTGGAGTCGCTGGTCGCCGGTTACAGCGCCTTCGCCCGCGGCGGTCTGGCGGCGCGCCCGCGCCTGCGCCCGGAGGAGGCGCTGCGCGAGCGGCGCCTGCTGTCGCCCGGTGCGGCCTGGGTCGTGCGGCGCATCCTCGCCGGCCAGGCGCGCCCGGAGGGCGAGTCGCAGGGAGGCACGGATCCGCGGAGCAGCCTGGCCTGGAAGACCGGTACCAGCTACGGCTTCCGCGATGCCTGGGCGCTGGGCGTCGGCCCGCGCCACCTGATCGGCGTGTGGATCGGCCGGCCCGATGGCACTCCGGTGCCCGGCCAGTTCGGCCTGGCCTCGGCAGCGCCACTGCTGCACCAGGTGCACGCGCTGCTGGTCGAACGCGACCGCCAGCGCGGCATCGCGGCACCGGCGCAGGTGCGCCCGCCGGAAGTCGGCGTGGCCGCGGTCTGCTGGCCGCTCGGCCAGCCCATGGCCCGCGACGATGCCAACTGTCGGCGGCAGCGTTTCGCCTGGACCCTCGACGGCACCGTGCCGCCGACCCTGCCGGCGGCGGACCAGCCGCTGGGCAGCGGGCTGCTGGAAACCTTCTGGGTGAATGCCCGCGGCCGCCGCGTGGCGCCCGGCTGCCCGGGCGCCGAGGCCCGCCAGCTGGCGCTCTGGCCGGCGCCGCTGGAGCCCTGGCTGCCGCGCCGCGAGCGGCGCGCCGCGCGCCTGCCGGCGGCGGATGCCGACTGCCCGCCGCCGGCCGATCTGCCGGCGGCGCCGCTGAGCATCGTCGGCGTGCGCGAAGGGGAGCGGCTGCGCCGCCCGCCGGGCAGCGGCGAGCCGCTGCGCCTGAGCCTGTCGACGCTGGGCGGCAGCGGGCAGCGCTGGTGGTTCGTCGATGGCCGCCCGGTGGGCGAGGCCGGCGCCGACGCCTCCTTCAGCCACGCCTTCGCGTCCGGTCGGCACCAGCTCGGCGTGCTGGACGAGAGCGGGCGGACCGCGCGGCTGGAGTTCGTCGTGGAGCCCTGAGGCGGCAGACCGGCTCAGCCGCGGCGGATCAGCCACACCCCGGCGACGATCAGCAGCAGTCCGGCGACCTTGCCGAGGGTCAGCGAGGACTGCGGGAAGCCGGCCCAGCCGAAGTGGTCGAGCAGCAGCGCGGCGCTGAGCTGGCCGGCGAGGATCAGCGACATGAACAGCAGGGCGCCGATGCGCGGCGCGGCGAAGGCGGCGCTGACCACGAACAGCACGCCGAGCAGGCCGCCGGTCCAGTGCCACCAGCTCAGCCCGCGGAACGGCGCGATGCCGCTGGGCAGCTCGCGCTGGGCGGCGGTGATGAACAGCAGCGCCAGGCTGCCGACCACGAAGGAGATCAGCGAGGCGGTCAGCACGCTGTCGATGCGCTGCGCCAACTGGCCGTTGACGCCGGCCTGCACGGGCATCATGGCGCCGGAGAGCAGGGGCAGGGCGAGCAGGAACCAGCTGGGCAACGACATGGGGGACTCCGGTGAGCGGGAACGGGGCATAGTATGCCGCAACTGGCGGTGCCCGCCGGCTGGACTATGGTTAAGGCGAAGCGGTCGCCCGGTCCGCCGGCCGACCTTTCCCTGCCTGACGAGGAGCGCACGATGGACATGAACCGTCGGCAATTCTTCAAGGTCTGCGGTGTCGGCCTGGGAGCCTCGAGCCTGGCGGCTCTGGGCATGGCGCCACCAGCGGCCTACGCCGAGACGATCCGCCACTTCAAGCTGGCCAGCACCCGCGAGACGCGCAACACCTGCCCGTACTGCTCGGTCGGCTGCGGCCTGATCATGTACAGCCGCGGTGACGGCGGCAAGAACGTCGTCCAGGAGATCATCCACATCGAGGGCGACGCCGACCACCCGGTCAACCGCGGCACCCTGTGCCCGAAGGGCGCGGGGCTGCTCGACTTCGTGCACAGCCCCAACCGCCTCAGGTACCCCGAGGTGCGCGAGGCCGGCAGCAACGAGTGGAAGCGCATCGGCTGGGACGAGGCGCTGGAGCGCATCGCCCGGCTGATGAAGGATGACCGCGACGCCAACTTCGTCGCGAAGAACGCCGCCGGGCAGACGGTCAACCGCTGGCTGAGCACCGGCTTCCTGGCCGCCTCGGCGTCCTCCAACGAGGCGGGCTACATCACCCACAAGGTGGTGCGTTCGCTGGGCATGCTGGCGTTCGACAACCAGGCGCGTGTCTGACACGGCCCGACGGTGGCAGGTCTTGCCCCGACGTTTGGCCGTGGCGCCATGACCAACCACTGGTCCGACATCAAGAATGCGGACCTGGTGCTGATCATGGGCGGCAACGCCGCCGAAGCCCACCCCTGCGGCTTCAAGTGGGTGACCGAGGCGAAGGCGCACAACAAGGCGCGCCTGATCGTGGTCGACCCGCGCTTCAACCGCTCCGCCTCGGTGGCCGACCTGTACGCGCCGATCCGCACCGGCACGGACATCGCCTTCCTCGGCGGGCTGATCAACTACCTGATCAGCAACGACAAGATCCAGCACGAGTACGTGCGCAACTACACCGACGTGTCCTTCGTGGTGAAGGAAGGCTTCGGCTTCGCGGACGGCCTGTTCAACGGCTACGACGCGGACAGGCGCAGCTATCCGGACAAGTCCGCCTGGGGCTACGAGATCGGCGAGGACGGCTACGCGGTGGTCGACCCGACGCTGAGCCATCCGCGCTGCGTCTACAACCTGCTCAGGCAGCACTACAGCCGCTACACCCCG
Organism: Pseudomonas sp. OF001; assembly: GCF_904426495.1. Lineage (NCBI taxonomy): Bacteria > Pseudomonadati > Pseudomonadota > Gammaproteobacteria > Pseudomonadales > Pseudomonadaceae > Pseudomonas > Pseudomonas sp. OF001. The sequence goes on from NZ_CAJGBM010000001.1 coordinate 271,515, forward strand.
GAACTGGTCAGCCGCATCTGCGGCACGCCGCAGGACACCATGCTCAAGGTCTGGGAGGCCATCGCCGAGACCTCGGCGCCCGGCAAGGCGATGACCATCATGTATGCGCTGGGCTGGACCCAGCACACGGTGGGCTCGCAGATGATCCGCACCGGCGCCATGGTGCAGCTGCTGCTCGGCAACATCGGCATGCCCGGCGGCGGGATGAACGCCCTGCGCGGTCACTCCAACATCCAGGGCCTGACCGACCTGGGCCTGCTGTCCAACCTGCTGCCCGGCTACCTGACCCTGGCCGGCGACGCCGAGCAGGACTATCCCGCCTACATCGCCAAACGCACGCAGAAGCCACTGCGTCCGGGGCAGCTGTCCTACTGGCAGAACTACGAGAAGTTCCACGTCAGCCTGATGAAGGCCTGGTTCGGCAAGAGCGCCACCGCTGAGAACGACTGGGCCTACGACTGGCTGCCCAAGCTGGACGTGCCCGGCTACGACGTGCTCAAGGTGTTCGACATGATGTTCCAGGGGCAGGTCAACGGCTACTTCTGCCAGGGCTTCAACCCGATCGCCGCCTTCCCCAACAAGGCCAAGGTCGGCGCTGCGCTGGCCAGGCTCAAGTACCTGGTGATCATGGACCCGCTGGTCACCGACACCTCGGAGTTCTGGCGCAACGCCGGCGAGTTCAACGACGTCGACACGGCGAGCATCCAGACCACGGTGTTCCGCCTGCCGACCACCTGCTTCGCCGAGGAGGACGGATCCTTGGTCAACAGCGGGCGCTGGCTGCAGTGGCACTGGAAGGCCGCCGAGCCGCCGGGTGAGGCGCGCACCGACATCGCCATCATGGCCGGGCTGTTCCATCGCCTGCGCGCGCTGTACACGACGGAGGGCGGCGCCTTCCCCGAGCCGATCCTCGGCCTCGACTGGCCCTACCTGCGCCCGGACGAGCCGGGGCCGGACGAGCTGGCCCGCGAGTTCAGCGGCAAGGCGCTGGCCGACGTCGTCGATCCCGCCTCCGGCGCCGTGCTGGCCAGGGCCGGCGAACAGCTGGCGGGTTTTGCCCAACTGCGCGCCGACGGCTCGACCGCCAGCGGCTGCTGGATCTTCAGCGGCAGCTGGACCCAGGCCGGCAACCAGATGGCGCGGCGCGACAACGCCGACCCCTACGGCATGGGCCAGACCCTCGGCTGGGCCTGGGCGTGGCCGGCCAACCGGCGCATCCTCTACAACCGCGCCTCGGCCGCCCCCTCGGGCCAGCCGTGGGACCCGGTGAAGAAGCGCCTGGTGTGGTGGAACGGCAAGAGCTGGGGCGGCACCGACGTGCCCGACTTCAAGGCCGACTCGGCGCCGGAGGAGGGCATGAACCCGTTCATCATGAACCCCGAAGGGGTGGCGCGCCTGTTCGCCGTCGACAAGATGGCCGAGGGGCCGTTCCCCGAGCACTACGAGCCGTTCGAGACGCCGATCGGGCGCAACCCGCTGCACGACAACGCCCAGGCGGTCAGCAACCCGGCGGCACGGGTGTTCAAGAACGACCTGGAGCTGTTCGGCAAGGCGGAGGAATTCCCCTACGCGGCCACCACCTACCGGCTGACCGAGCACTTCCACTACTGGACCAAGCACTGCCGGCTCGCCGCCATCACCCAGCCCGAGCAGTTCGTCGAGATCGGCGAGACTCTGGCCAAGGAGCTGGGCATCAAGGCCGGCGACCGCGTCAGGGTCAGCTCCAACCGCGGCTACATCAAGGCGGTGGCGGTGGTGACCAAGCGCCTGCGGCCGCTGACGGTGGACGGCAGGACCGTGCACCACGTCGGCATCCCGATCCACTGGGGCTTCACCGGGGTGGCGAAGAACGGCTTCATCACCAACACCCTGACCCCCTTCGTCGGCGACGGCAACACGCAGACGCCGGAGTTCAAGTCGTTCCTCGTCAACGTGGAGAAGGTGTGACATGGCCAGCCAGGACATCATCGCCCGTTCCGCCACCACCACGCCGATGCCGCAGGTACGCCAGTCCGGCGAGGTGGCCAAGCTGATCGACACTTCCAAGTGCATCGGCTGCAAGGCCTGCCAGGTCGCCTGCTCGGAGTGGAACGAGCTGCGCGACCAGGTCGGCGGCAACGCCGGCACCTACGACAATCCCAACGACCTCAGCGCCGACTCCTGGACGCTGATGCGCTTCACCGAGTACGAGAACCCCGCCAGCGGCAACCTCGAATGGCTGATCCGCAAGGACGGTTGCATGCACTGCGCCGACCCCGGCTGCCTCAAGGCCTGTCCGAGCCCCGGCGCCATCGTCAAGTACGCCAACGGCATCGTCGACTTCAACCAGGACAAGTGCATCGGCTGCGGCTACTGCATCACCGGCTGCCCGTTCGACATCCCGCGCATCTCGCAGAAGGACCACAAGGCCTACAAGTGCACCCTGTGCAGCGACCGCGTGGCGGTGGGCCTGGAGCCGGCCTGCGTGAAGACCTGCCCGACCGGCGCCATCGTGTTCGGCAGCAAGGAGGACATGCAGGCGCATGCCGCCGAGCGGGTGAAGGACCTCAAGGAACGCGGCTTCGACCAGGCCGGGCTGTACGACCCGGACGGCGTCGGCGGCACCCACGTGATGTACGTGCTGCACCACGCCGACCAGCCGTCGCTGTACGCCGGCCTGCCCGATGCGCCGGTGATCAGCCCGCTGGTCAGCCTGTGGAAGGGCATCACCAAGCCGCTGGCGCTGCTGGCGATGGGCGCCACCGTGCTGGCCGGCTTCTTCCACTACGTGCGGGTCGGCCCGAACAAGGTGGACGAGGAGGAGGACCCCGGCGAGCCGACGGTGCATGAGGTGGATCCGTCGGTGCATGTGGTCGATCCGAACAAGCGGCCCTGAGGCGCTCGCCGCGGGTCGATTCAGCCACGAACCACGCATTCTCCCCTCGCGGGATGAGGGGGCGGCAACCAGGCCGCCGCCTCCGGGAGCCCAGCATGAAACACGAGATCCAGCGCTACACCCCTTCGGAGCGGTCCAACCACTGGGCCGTGGCCATCCTCTTCGTCCTCGCCGGGCTGTCCGGGCTGGCGCTGTTCCATCCGGCGCTGTTCGGGCTGTCCGTGCTGTTCGGCGGCGGCCCGTGGACGCGCATCCTGCATCCCTTCCTCGGCGTGGCCATGTTCGTGCTGTTCTTGGTCATGGCGCTGCGCTTCGCCGGGCATAACCGCCTGACCGCCAACGACCGCCAGTGGCTCGGGCAGATCGGCGACGTGCTGTGCAACCGCGAGGACCGGCTGCCTGAAGTCGGCCGCTACAACGCCGGACAGAAGCTGCTGTTCTGGGTGCTGGTGCTGTGCATGCTGGTGCTGCTGGCCAGCGGCATCGTCATCTGGCGCCAGTACTTCGGCCACCTGTTCGGCATCGAACTGATCCGCCTGGCCGCGCTGGCCCACGCCGCCGCCGCCTTCGTGCTGGTGACCAGCATCATCGTGCACATCTACGCCGCCATCTGGGTCAAGGGCTCGGTGGGCGCCATGCTCACCGGCAAGGTCAGCCGCGCCTGGGCGCGCAAGCACCATCCGGGCTGGCTCAAGGAGATCGGCCGCAAGTAGATCGGCCAGCGGTGCGCACGGCGCACCCTACGGCGGGGCAATCCGCTGCGCAGGGGGCGCCGCGCGCCCAGCGCTGAGCACGAAGCACCCTGCGGTGGGGGTAGGGTGCGCCGTGCGCACCATTCCCAGGCCAACCCTGTCACCATGGCCAATGCCGCAGACGTGCATTCCCGAGTGCAGCGACTACGCTTCCCTTCAGGCCCCGAAAAACCACAACAAGCCCAGAAGGAGTCCTGCGTGTCAGGCACCATTCTCGAGCCCGGCCAGATCGCCGCTGCCGCCAGCAAGCCCGCGTTCCTCCAGTTGCCGCCGCGCCAGTTGTTCGCCCTGCGCGCCGAGCGTCTCGCCCAGCTCGCCGAAGGCCATGCGCTGGGCGACTACCTGCGCCTGCTCGCCGCCGCGTGCCGCGCCCAGCAGCAGGTGCTGGATGCGCCGCCGTGCGTTGCCGCCCCCGATCCGCAGCGCTGCGCCCAGGCCATTGCCCACGGCATGCCGCCGCTGGCTGCCGAGAGTCTGGTGCGCGAGGACGCCTGGCTGGCGCTGCTCGACGCCTGGCTGGCCGCCTTCGTGCCTCCTGAACCGGTCAATCCATCCCTCGCCGCTGCGCTGGAGCAGCTGCGCGGCGCCGACGGCGGCCAGCGCAAGGCCTGGGGCGTGGCGCTGGTCAGCGGCCAGTTCGCCGGCGTGCCGGCCGGCGTGGCGCCCTTCGTCGGTGCCGCCCTGCAACTGGCCTGGAGCCACGGGCTGCTCGGCCTCGACCTGTCCGCCATCGTCGAGGCCGAGGATCAGCAGATCTGTCCGGCCTGCGGTTCGCTGCCGGTGGCCGGGGTGATCCACGGCCACGGCGCGCGCAACGGCCTGCGCTATCTGGTCTGCTCGCTGTGCGCCTGCGAATGGCACTACGTGCGCCTCAAGTGCAGCCACTGCAAGAGCACCAAGCGGCTCGACCATCTGCATCTCGAGCACTCGCCGCACGGCGTGCGTGCCGAGGCCTGTCCGGAGTGCCGCCACTACCTCAAGCAGCTCTACCTGGAGCTGGAGCCGGCCGGCGAGGCGCTGTCCGCCGACCTGGCCAGCCTCGACCTCGATCTGCTGCTGGACGGCGCCGGCTACCTGCGCCAGGCGCCCAACCTGCTGCTGATTCCGGGAGGCGAGGGATGACCGCCCTGCGCCTGCCCTCGGTGGACAGGCTGCTGCGCAGCCCGGCGGTGGAACCGCTGCAGCGCCGCTACGGTCGCGAGGCGCTGCTCGCCACCTTGCGCGACCTGCTCGACGAGCTGCGCGAGCCGGCCCGCCACGGCCAACTGGCGGAAATCGAGCTGAGCGAGGCGGTGCTCGCCGGGCGCGCCGGCGAGCGGCTGGCCGCCCAGCACCGCAGCCGCGTGCGCCGGGTGTTCAACCTCACCGGCACCGTGCTGCACACCAACCTCGGCCGCGCCCTGTTGCCGCAGGCGGCCATCGACGCGCTGGTCGAGGCGGCACGCTACCCGCTCAACCTCGAATACGACCTGGCCAGCGGCCGGCGTGGCGACCGCGACGAGCTGGTCGAAGACCTGCTGCGCGAGCTGACCGGCGCCGAGGCGGTCACCGTGGTCAACAACAACGCCGCCGCCGTGCTGCTGGCGCTGGCCGCCCTCGGCGCGCGTAAGGAAGGCATCATCTCGCGCGGCGAGCTGATCGAGATCGGCGGCGCCTTCCGCATCCCCGACATCATGGCCCGCGCCGGGGTCAAGCTGGTCGAGGTCGGCACCACCAACCGCACCCACGCCAAGGACTACGAGGCGGCCATCGGCCCGCGCTCGGGCCTCTTGATGCGCGTGCACACCAGCAACTACAGCGTGCAGGGCTTCACCGCCAGCGTGGCCACCGGGCAACTGGCAGCCATCGCCCGTGGCCACGGTCTGCCGCTGCTCGAGGATCTGGGCAGCGGCACCCTGGTCGACCTGACCCACTGGGGCCTGCCGGCCGAGCCGACCGTGCAAGAGGCGCTGGCCGCCGGCGCCGATATCGTCACCTTCAGCGGCGACAAGCTGCTCGGCGGCCCGCAGGCGGGGATCATCGTCGGCCGCCGCGAGCTGATCGCGAAGATCAAGAAACACCCGCTCAAGCGCGCCCTGCGCGTCGACAAGCTGACCCTCGCCGCGCTGGAGGCGGTGCTCGGCCTGTACCGCGATCCCGAGCGGCTCGCCGAGCGCCTGCCGACCCTGCGCCTGCTCAGCCGCCCGCAGGACGAGATCCGCGCCCAGGCCGAGCGCCTGGCTCCGCAGCTGCAGGAGGCCCTGGGGCCGAGCTGGCAGGTGAGCGTCGCGGATGCGCTGGGCATGATCGGCAGCGGCGCCCAGCCGGTGGCGCGCCTGCCCAGCGCCGCGCTGTGCCTGCGCCCGCAGCAGCCCAAGCGCCTGCGCGGCCGCGCCCTGCGCCAGCTGGAGGAGGCGCTGCGCCTGCTGCCGCTGCCGGTGATCGGCCGCCTCGACGACGACGCCCTGTGGCTCGACCTGCGCCAGCTCGACGACGAGCCGGCCTTCGGCGAGCAACTGGCGCAGCTGGCCGGAGCCGTATCGTGATCGTCGGCACCGCCGGGCACATCGACCACGGCAAGACCGCGCTGCTGCGCGCGCTGACCGGGACGGCCGGCGACCGCCGCCGCGAGGAACGCGAACGCGGCATCACCATCGACCTCGGCTACAGCTATGCCGATCTGGGCAACGGCGAGCTGACCGGCTTCATCGACGTGCCCGGCCACGAGCGTTTCGTGCACAACATGCTGGCCGGCGCCGGCGGCATCGACTGCGTGCTGCTGGCGGTGGCCGCCGACGACGGGGTGATGCCGCAGACCCGCGAGCACCTGGCCATCGTCACGCTGCTCGGCATTCCCCGCGCGCTGGTGGTGCTGACCAAGATCGATCGGGTCGACGACGCGCGCCTGGTCGAGGTTGCGCAGCAGGTCGGCGAACTGCTGGCCGCGGGACCTTTCGCCGGAGCGCCGCTGCTGCCGGTGTCCAGTGTCAGCGGCGCAGGCCTCGACGCCCTGCGCGCCGCGCTGCTCGGCGAGGCGCGGGCGGTGGCGGCGCGTGCCGCCGACGGCCATTTCCGCCTGGCCATCGACCGCGCCTTCAGCGTCGCCGGCGCCGGCGTGGTGGTCACCGGCACGGCTCTGGCCGGGCGGGTCACGGTCGGCGACGAGCTGCTGCTCAGCCCGAGCGGGCGCCGCGTGCGGGTGCGCGGCCTGCACGCGCAGAACTGCGAGGCGCAGCAGGCCCACGCCGGCCAGCGGGTGGCGCTGAACCTCGCCGGCGAGCGTCTGGCGGTGGAGCTGCTGCATCGCGGCGACTGGCTGCTCGGCGCCGCGCTGCATGCACCGACCACCCGCCTCGACATCGACCTGCGCCTGCTGCTCGGCGAGACGCGCGCGCTGCAGCACTGGACGCCGGTGCACGTGCATCTGGGCGCCAGCGATGTCACCGGCCGGGTCGCCCTGCTCGAGGGCGACAGCCTGGCGCCGGGTGGCCGGGCATTCGCCCAGCTGGTGCTCAACGCACCGTTGCACGCCGTGCACGGCGACGCCCTGGTGCTGCGCGACCAGTCGGCGCAGCGCACCCTGGGCGGCGGGCAGGTGCTCGATCCGCTCGCTCCGGCGCGGGCGCGGCGCACGCCGCAGCGGCTCGCCCAGCTGCACGCGCTGGCTGCGGGCGGCCTGGAGCAGGCGCTGCCGAGCCTGCTGGCGACGGCGCTCAACGGCATCGACCCGCAGGCGCTGGAGCGCCAGTTCAACCGCCCGCGCACGCTGTGGCAGGTGCCGGAGCAGGTGGCGGAGATCGCCACCCGTGGCGGCGTGCGCCTGCTGCCGGCGGCGCGCTGGCAGGCGCTGGGCCAGCGGCTGCAGGCGGCGCTGACGCGCTTCCACGAAGAGCAGCCCGACGAGCTCGGTCCCGACCGTGACCGCCTGCGCCGCTACGCCTTCGCCGAGCTGGAGCGGCCGCTGTTCGTCGCCCTGCTGGAGCAGGCGCTGGCGCACGGCGCAGTGCAGGCCAGCGGCCCCTGGCTGCACCTGCCGGAGCATCGCGTGCAGCTCGCCGCCGCCGACGAGAAGCTGCGCGCCCAGGTCTGGCCGCTGCTGCTGGAGGGCGGCTACGACCCGCCCTGGGTGCGCGAGCTGGCCGCCGAACTGGCGGTGGAGGAGGGCGCCATGCGCCTGCTGCTGCGCAAGCTGGCGCGCCTCGGCCTGCTGCAGCAGGTGGTCAGGGACCTGTTCTATCCGCTGCAGACCCTGCAACAGCTGGCGCAGGTGGTCTTGCAACTGGAGGCGCAGCTGGGGATGATCCGGGTGATCGACTTCCGCGACCGCCTCGGCATCGGCCGCAAGCGCTGCGTGCAGATCCTCGAGCACTTCGACCGCATCGGCCTGACCCGGCGCTGCGGCAACGAGCGCCGGGTGCGTCACGACAACGCGCTGGCGCAGCCGGCCACCGCGGTCGCCGCATGAGTTCGACTGGCATGCCAATCCGGCACGCCGCCCGCGAGACAGGGAAGGCAATCGCGCCCGGTGGCGCGGCCGGGCTTCAAACCCGGTTGGGGACGGCAGCCGTTCCCGGGTGAGTTCGACTCTCACTGCCTTCCGCCACTTTCCGTTCCTTCAGGTTTTCCACTGCAGCGCCTGCACTCCGGGTGCCTGCGGGTCGAAGTTGTCCAGACGCATCTGCTCGGCGAAGGCGGCCAGCGCCGCCGCGCCGCTGACGAAGCTGGAGCGGGCAGCAGGCCAGTCGTCGGGCCTGATACGCACCAGCCAGCCCTCGCCATAGCAGTCGCGGTTGATCAGCGCCGGCTGTTCCTGCACGCGGACATTGCCCTCGACCAGTTCGCCGGCCAGCGGGCTGCGTGCCGAGCTGGCGGCCTTGGCGAACTCGACCACGCCGAAGCTGCGGCCGGCGTCGATGTGCAGGCCGGCGCGCCTGGGGGTGAAGGCGAAGATCTGCCCGTACAGCGCGCAGCCGTAGGCGCTCAGGCCGAGGGTGACGCTGCCATCGGGCTCCTCGCGCAACCACAGGTTGTAGGCCGGGGCGTAGAGCAGTCCGGCGGGGAAGGGCAGGCAGTGCAGGGTGAGTATGTCGTTCATGGGCGCTCCTTGCCGGTCGAGTCGCTCAGAGGGTCAGCACGCGGTCGTATTCGAGGATCATCTGCACCAGCTCGCCGCCGCTGGTGGCCGTCTCGACTTCCTCGATCAGCCGGTACTCGTGCAGCGGCACACCGGGGGCACGGCACATCAGCAGGCGCGCCCCGGCGCTCCTGGCCTGGCGGATGAAGTGGCGCAGCGGCTCGCCGCCGTCGATGGCGTGCAGCGTGTCGGCGATCTCCGCGCGCGCCAGCTGCACGCCCTCGCCGGTGAGGAACAGGGTCACCTCGGCGTCCATGCAGGCCAGCAGGGTGGCGATGTGGAAGGGCGCGGCGCAGCGCATCGGCGTGCTCGGGCCGCTGGCGACCAGGATCAGGATGCGCTGCGCCATGCTTCAGCGCCGCCGCGGCGGGTACTGTTCGAGGATCTTCGCCACCGTTTCGTGGATGGCGGCGCTGCGCTCCTGGGGCGAGCCGGGGTTGCGGCGCACCGTCTGCGCGCCGCTGCCGCGCCAGATCAGCTTGCCGTCCTGGTCGAGGAAGTCCAGCTGCAGGGTGCCGACCTGGTAGTCGAGGGTGCGTACCTCGGTGAAGCCGGGCGAGGCCCACAGCCGGCCATGGTGGTCGGTCATCAGGTCGCTGCCGTAGTAGGTGGCGACCTGCTGCTGGCGGGTGTCGACGATCAGGAACGCCTGCACGCGAAAGTCGGCCGCAGCGCCGGGGGCTGACTGGCGCAGCCCGCGCTGCTCGAGCTGCTGGGCGACCGCGGCACGCACTCGTTGCTCGGTGAGGTCGCTGGTCAGGCGCGGGTCGTTCGGGCGGTACTGCACGGCCGGTTCCTGCCAGTTCCAGGTCTGCAGGGCGGCGAAGTCGCGGTTGGGGTCGTAGTCGCTGTCGACCTGGATGCTCTGGCAGGCGGCCAGGCCGAGCAGGACGGCGAGGAGGAGGGTACGGCGGAACATGGTGATCTCCCGGAGGCAGAAAGGCGCCGGGATTGGCGTCGTACCGATGAGAGTGGTCGCGTCCGGGGCCGCGGTCAAGGCGGCGGGAAGCCGTCCAGCGCCTGGCGCACGGCGCGGCGCAGGGCATCGGCGCTGGCGGCGCCACGGCCGCTCTGCTCGGCTTCGCCGACGGCCTGCCAGACCCGCTCGCCGCTGCGGGCATCGAAGAAGTCCAGCTGCACCTCCTCGACCCGATAGGTGACGGTACGCACCAGCGGGATGGGCATGCCCCCCCAGTAGCCGTAGTGGTGATGGTAGTAACCCAGGCCGGCCCCGAGATAGGGATCGTCGTAGGTCTGACGCTGGCGGATCGCACTGCGCTGGTAGGCGCGCAGGCTGAGGGTGGCCGGGCTCTGCGCGCTCCCCGGGCGCAGGCCGCGCTGGTCGAGTTCGGCGCTGACGATGCCGGCCAGCAGTTCGTCCACCTCTTCGGCCCACTGCCAGTGGCGATACTGGCCGAAGTCGCGCGTCGCCGGCGGATAGCTGCCCGGGTCGGCATGGCGCGCCGTCGCCGGGTCGAGGGGCGCCGGCGGATATGGCTGGTGGCTGGCCGTGTAGGGGTTGCTGGTCTGACAGCCGGCGAGGGCGGCGAGCAGCAGCAGGAGCGGGACGCGGGCGGACATGGCGGCACCTGCGAGTAACGGGGCGATCATTCACAGCTTGCGACGGAAGGTTGCCATTTATCAATGCCCGTGCGCGGCATTGTCCTGCTGGGGCGTCTCGATCCGCCGCCATGTGCCGCTTGGCGGCCGGCTGGGCGAGCCCCGCCGCTGGCATCAGGGCTGCGGTCGGCAGATCCAGTGCAGGTAGCGGCCGAGCCCGGCGAAGGCCGGGTGGCGGCGGTAGGCCAGTTCCATCTCCAGCAGGTCGGTCAGCTCGGCGCGGACCTGGAACTCGGCCGGCATGTAGTCGTGGAACACCCGCACGCCGCTGCGCTGCTCGACGCGGAACCAGTCGTCCAGCTGCACGGCCAGCTCGCGCGGGTCGAGCGGGCGCTGCGGCGTCAGGCTCTGCCCCTCGCCGGCGAAGCGCTCCCTGCGCAGCTTGCGGAAGTGACCCTTGAGCAGATTGCGGTAGATCAGCGCGTCACGGTTGTAGAAGGCCAGCGACAGCCAGCCGTCGGGGGCCGTGAGCTGATGCAGCACCGGCAGGATCGCCGGCGGCTCGGCCAGCCACTCCAGCACCGCATGGCAGAGCACCAGATCGAAGCGGGTATCCAGCTGGCCGAGCAGCTCCTGCCAGGGCGCCTGGATGAAGGTGGCTTGCTGGCCCGCTTCGGCAAAGCGTGCGCGGGCGCCCTCCAGCATCGGTGCGGCGGGCTCGGCCAGGGTCACCGCATGGCCCTGGCCGGCCAGCCACAGGCTCATGTGGCCGAGGCCGGCGCCGACGTCGAGCACCCGCAGCGGCCGCTCGGGCAGCGCCTCCTTGAGGTCGGCCTGCAGTACGGCGAGGCGGATGGCACCCTTGGCGCCGCCGTAGATCTTCTCGGCGAAGCGGGTGGCCAGTTCGTCGAAATGACGGTCCTGCTGTCCGGATTCGCTCATCGCTTGTAGCGCCGTTCGGTGTCGGCCAGCTTGGCGCGCACCACGGCGTCCAGGTCCAGGCCCAGTTCGCCGCACAGCAGCAACAGGTAGAGCACCACGTCGCCGATCTCCTGGCCGGCGTGCTCCAGCTTGTCGCCCGGCAGCCGCCGGGCCTCGTCCTCGCTCAGCCACTGGAAGATCTCCACCAGCTCGGCCATCTCCACGCTGGCGGCCATGGCCAGGTTCTTCGGGCTGTGGAAGCGCCGCCAGTCGTTGTGGTCGCGGATGGCGTGCAGGCGACGGGTCAGTTCCTCGATGTCCATGGGCATCAGTGCCGGCGCCCTTCCAGATCGCCGCTGAACAGCTCGTCTTCCAGATCGTCGCCGGGGATGGCGTGCTCCTCGGCTGCCCAGGCGCCGAGGTCGATCAGCTTGCAGCGCTCGCAGCAGAAGGGGCGGAACGGGTTGTCGGCCGTCCACTCCACCTGCGCAGCGCAGGTCGGGCAGGCGACGGTCAGGGGCTTGTTCATCACTGGCCTCCTCGCAGGGTCAGATAGAAGTCGTGCAGGCGCTCCACCTCGCCGTGCAGCCAGGCCAGGTCGCGGTCGTTGACCAGCACGTCGTGGGCATGGCGCAGGCGCTCCTCGCGGCTGGCCTGGGCCTGCAGGATGGCGCGCACCTGCGCCTTGGGGACACGGTCGCGCTGCACGGTGCGCTCGATCTGCACCTGCTCCGGCACGTCCACCACCAGCACGCGCTGGCTCATCTGCCGCTGCGCGGCGGATTCCACCAGCAGCGGCGAGACCAGGATGGCGTAGGGCGAGCGGGCTTCCTCCAGGGCGTCGCGCATCTCCGCGCGGATCAGCGGATGCAGCAGCTGCTCCAGCCACTGGCGCTCCTCGGGGGCGTCGAAGATCCGCGCGCGCAGCGCCGCGCGGTCCAGCGCGCCATCCTCACGGAGGATCTGTGCGCCGAAGCGGTCGACGATGTGGGTCAGCGCCGGCCGGCCGGGCTCGACCACCCAGCGCGCCGCCTGGTCGGCATCGACCAGGTGCACGCCGAGGCTGGCGAAATGGTCGGCCGCCGCGCTCTTGCCGCTGCCGATGCCGCCGGTCAGGCCGAGAATCCAAGGTTTCATGGGAAAGGAGGTCCGTAGCCGCGATGGCGCATTATCGCCCGGTTGGGCGAAGGGCTCCACTCGGCGAGTGCGGATTGCAGGGAGGGCGCCGTGTGATGGGAACTTGCGCCAGCGAATGGCCACCATGGCGCGCCGCTACGCAGCGGGCCTGTGCTGGAAACTCGCTGCGCGGATCTTCAACCGCAGGCCCGTTGCGATCAACCCATCCCTGCAAAGCGCAGGTAGCTGCCGGTGATCTCGTCGCCCCACAGCAGGGCGATCCAGCCGGCGATGGCCAGGTAGGGGCCGAAGGGCAGTGGCGTACCGCTCCCGGCGCGGCGCAGGCGCAGGATGACGATGCCGAGCACGGCGCCGACCAGCGAGGACAGCAGGATGGTCAGCGGCAGGATCTGCCAGCCACCCCAGGCGCCGAGCATGGCCAGCAGCTTGAAGTCACCGTAGCCCATGCCCTCCTTGCCGGTCACCAGCTTGAACAGCCAGTACACCGACCACAGGCTGAGATAGCCGGCCACCGCCCCCCAGAAGGCATCGGCCGGGCTAGCGAACAGCCCGGACTGGTTGACGATCAGCCCCAGCCACAGCAGCGGCAGCACCAGCACGTCGGGCAGCAGCTGATGATCGGCATCGATCAGACTCATCGCCAGCAGGCCCCAGCTCAGCAGCAGCGCGGCACCTGCCTGCCAGCCGAAGCCGAAGTGCCAGGCGACATAGCCCGACAGCATGCCGCAGGCCAGCTCCACCAGCGGATAGCGCTTGCTGATCGGCGCCTGGCAGCCCGAGCAGCGCCCGCGCAGGGCCAGCCAGCTGAGCAGCGGGATGTTCTCCCAAGGCCTGATCCGGTGCCCGCAGTGCGGGCAACTGGAGTCCGGCAGCAGCAGATCGAAGCGCTCGTGCTCGACGCCCGGCAGCTCCAGCACCTCGCGCGCCTGCGCCTGCCAGTCGCGCTGCATCATGATCGGCAGGCGGTAGACCACCACGTTGAGGAAACTGCCGATCAACAGGCCGATGACGGTAGCGCAGAAAACGAAGGCCAGCGGGTTGCTGGCCAGGAAGTCGAAGATGTTCATCCACTATCCGACCACGGAACCCAGAGTGAAGATCGGCAGGTACATGGCGATGATCAGGCCGCCGACCAGCACGCCGAGCACGGCCATGATCATCGGCTCCATCAGGGTGGTCAGGTTGTCGACCATGTTGTCCACTTCGGCTTCGTAGTACTCGGCGACCTTGTCCAGCATGGTGTCCAGCGAGCCGGACTCCTCGCCGATGGCCGTCATCTGGATGGCCATGGCCGGGAACACTCCGGTGGTGCGCATCGAGAAGTTCAGCTGCACGCCGCTGGATACGTCCTGCTTGACGCGGCCGACCGCCTCGCGGAATACCACATTGCCGGCAGCGCCTGCCACCGAGTCCAGCGCCTCGACCAATGGCACGCCGGCCGAGAAGGTGGTGGAAAGGGTGCGTGCGTAACGGGCCACGGCACTCTTGTAGGTGATGACCCCCACCAGCGGCAGCTTGAGCAGAACACGGTCGACCTGATCGCGGAACTCCGCCGAGCGCTGGTAGACCAGCTTGAAGACGAGGGCGAAGGCGGTCAGGACCGGCAGGATGACGTACCACCACTCCTGCATGCCGCGGGATAGATTGACGACCATCTGGGTGAATGCCGGCAGTTCGGCGCCGAAGCCCTTGAATACCTCCTCGAACTGAGGCACCACCTTGATCAGCAGGATTGCCGAGACGATGCAGGCGACCACGATCACCGCGATGGGGTAGGTCATCGCCTTCTTGACCTTGGCCTTGAGTGCCTCGGTCTTTTCCTTGTAGGTGGCGATGCGGTCCAGCAGGGTTTCCAGGGCGCCGGACTGTTCCCCGGACTCCACCAGATTGCAGTACAGGTCGTCGAAGTACTTCGGCTTCTTGCGCAGGGAGGCGGCCAGGCTGTTGCCTGCCGCGACCTCCTGCTTGACCTCCAGCACCAGGGCCCGCATGTTCTGGTTTTCCAGCCCGTCGGCGATGATGTCGAAGGACTGCAGCAGGGGAACGCCGGACTTCATCATGGTCGCCAGCTGCCGGGTGAATAGGGCGACATCCATGGGCTTGATCGGCTTGCCCCTGCCCAGCAGCGACCTGGGCTTCTTGCGAACCTTGATCGGGTTGATGCCCTGCTTGCGCAGTTGCGCCTTGATCGCGGCCGTATTGGGACCGTTGATCTCCCCCTTGATCTTCGTGCCCTTGCGATCGATACCCTCCCAGAGGAAAGGGCTGTTCTGTATCGCTTTTGCCGCTTTTGCCACCATGCTTAATCCTTGGTCACGCGGTTGACTTCCTCAAGGCTGGTCAGGCCCTGCATGGCCTTGAACAGGCCGGAAGTGCGTAGATCGTTGAAGCCTTCCTCGCGAGCCTTGGCCGCGATCTGGATGGAGTTGCCTTCTTCCATGATAAGCCGCTGCAACGGTGGCGTGATTTTAACCACTTCATAAATACCCACACGCCCCTTGTAGCCGCCCTTGCAGGCATCGCAGCCGACCGGCTGGTACAGCTTGAACTTGCCGATCTGCTCTTCGGGGAAGCCTTCCTTGATCAGCACCTCCTTCGGCAGGTCATGGACTTTCCTGCAGGCGGGGCACAGGCGGCGAGCCAGGCGCTGGGCGATGATCAGGTTGACCGAGGTGGCGATGTTGAAGGCCGGCACGCCCATGTTGCGCAGGCGGGTGAGGGTTTCCGCGGCGCTGTTGGTGTGCAGGGTGGACATCACCATGTGGCCGGTCTGCGCGGCCTTGACGGCGATCTCGGCGGTTTCCAGGTCGCGGATCTCGCCGACCATGATCACGTCCGGATCCTGGCGCAGGAAGGCGCGCAGGGCCTGGGTGAAGTCCATGCCCTGCTTGGGGTTGACGTTGACCTGGTTGATGCCCTCCAGGTTGATCTCGACCGGGTCCTCGGCAGTGGAAATGTTGATGTCCGGCGTGTTGAGGATGTTCAGGCCGGTGTACAGGGAAACCGTCTTGCCCGAACCGGTGGGGCCGGTCACCAGGATCATGCCCTGCGGCTGGCTGAGCGCCTTCAGGTACAGCTCCTTCTGGTTTTCCTCGTAGCCGAGGGCATCGATGCCCATCTGGGCGCTGGAGGGATCGAGGATCCGCATCACGATCTTCTCGCCCCACAGGGTCGGCAGGGTGTTGACCCGGAAGTCGATGGCCTTGTTGGCGGTGATCTTCAGCTTGATCCGCCCGTCCTGCGGCTTGCGCCGCTCGGAGATGTCCATGGCCGCCATGACCTTGAGGCGTGCGGCGATGCGGGTGGCCAGCTGGATCGGCGGCTTGGCCACCTCATGGAGGATGCCATCGGTGCGGAAGCGCACCCGGTAGCTCTTCTCGTAGGGCTCGAAGTGCAGGTCCGAGGCGCCGCCGCGGATGGCGTCCAGCAGCATCTTGTTGACGAACTTGACCACCGGGGAGTCGTCGGCCTCGTTGGCGACGTTCTCTTCCTTCTTCTCGCCGCCCTGCTCGATGTCGACGCCGTCGAGATCGACGTCGCCCAGCTCCGCCATGCCGCTGTTGGGGCTGTCGAAGAACTTGTCGATGGCCTCGCCGAGCTTGTCGTCTTCGACCAGCAGCGGCTCCACGCTGAGCCCGGTGCTGAACTGGATGTCGCGGATCGCCTGCTGGTTGGTCGGGTCGGAAACCCCGACGAACAGGATGTTGCCGCGCTTGAGCAGTGGCAGTACCCGGTGCTGGCGGACCAGTTTCTCGCTGACCAGTTCCTTGGGTTGTACTTCCTTGTCGAGCACCTTGAGCTCGAGCAGCGGCAGGCCGAACTGCTCGGCGGCCATCTCGGCGAGCGCCCGCGGCTTGACCAGCTTGTTCTGTACCAGGTGGCTGACCAGCGGGATCTTGTTGCGCAGGGCCTCGGCCTGCGCCTGTTGCGCGGTCCTGGCGTCCAGCAGTTCGGCGAGCACCAGCTGGCGGGCCAGGCCGGTGAGGGCGATGGAGTCGTTCATGGCGGGGGATAACCTGCGGATCCGGTGGCTGCCTTATAGCGTATTGGCAGCAGGCTGCCAAATCCCTGCAGTTCGTGTGACAAAAAACGTCAGATCCTGCCGCTGGAGTGGCGTACGGTGTCCGCTGCCGGGGCGCAGACCCCGCCCGTGGTGCGGTTTCTGAAGTTGGCACGCCTCCTGCATTGATCAATTCAGGTCCGACGACCGGCTCACTTCAAGGAGATACCTCTATGAAAGCTCTGCAGAAAAAGGCCCAGAAGGGCTTCACCCTGATCGAACTGATGATCGTGGTTGCCATCATCGGCATCCTCGCCGCCATCGCCATTCCGCAGTTCAACGAGTACCGCGCCAAGTCCAACGACACCGTGGCCAAGGCCGACGCCAAGAACATGATCAGCGTCATGACCGCTGCCCAGCGCTAAGCTGACCGATTCGGACAGGAGATTGCATAGATGAAAAAGATTCTTTCCGGCCTGATCGTGGCCTCCAGCCTGCTCGCCTCCACTGCCTTCGCTGCCGGCGCCGTCACTGCCGTTGATGCTAATCAGATCGACACTACCAAGTGCGTGCTGCTCGATGCGCCGGTCAAGGTCAACCTGTCGGCCAACGTGAGCGGTGTGTACCAGTGCAACGACACCGACAACTCGATCCGCATCGCCACCTGCCACTCCTCCGGCAGCCGCAGCGGTCCGAAGGAGCTGGCCTGCGCCCAGATTGGTAAAGACGCAACAACTAATAAGGCAATTTATAACGGCGGCACTGCATGTGAAACCGATCCGGCGGCCAAGTTCACCGTTCCGGTATCCTTCAGCGGCTTCGCGGCCAGCAGCACTGGCGGCTCCATCGGCGAAGTGCCGCTGACCGGCAAGTGCGACACCACCGAGCTGAAGAAGCAGACCGTATTCAGCTACTGATCCCGCCTGCGGGATGAGGTCCGCCCGGGCGTCGCTCGGCGGGCCGTGTGCGGCAGATGCCAGCCGGGGTGGTCAAGCACCCCGGCTGTTTCGTGCAAGGAGTATCAGGGTGGATAGCGCAGAATCCGGTTTTACCTTGATCGAATTGATGATAGTGGTCGCGATTATCGCTATTCTGGCCGCCGTGGCCGTACCGGTGTTCAACGATTACCGGCACAGGGCCAACGATGCCACCGCCGAGGCTGATGCCAAGAGCCTGATCCAGGTGATGGCCGCAGCGGCGAAGTGAGCCCGCACAGGCCCGGATCTGCCAGGGAGCGGCAGGCTCCGGCCCGCTCGTCTGTTTCCGTCCTCCACCCTGCGTGAGACGTGGTTCATCGATGTTTCCTTCTTCCGATTTCTTCTCCGGCCTCCGTCTGGCTCAGCGCGCGCATTTCCCGGCGCTGGCGGGGGGCGCTCTGGTCGTGCTGGTCCTGGCGGCCTGGATGGCAGCCCAGTTCAGCGCCCGCCAGCCGACGACGGTGGCGCTGGATGTCGGCTTTTCCGCAATGCGCCTGCTGCTGCCTCTGGTCATGGTGCTGATGACCCAGGAGCTGCTGTCGCGCGAGTTCGATCGCCGCTATTTCCTGTCCTCGCTGACCTATCCGCGCGCACGCCATCGTCTGCTGCTGGGACGCTTCGCCGCGTTGGCGATGCTCTGCCTCGGCCTGTTGCTGGTCATGAGCGTGGTGCTGGGCCTGGCGGTGACCCTGATCGGCAAGGGTTACGAGCAGGTTACCCCGGTGTCGCTGGGGCAGCCTTACCTGGTCGCCATCGCTTTCCTCGCCCTCGACCTGCTGGTGCTCACCGCACTGGCCGCCTTCCTCGCCATGGTCGCCTCCACGCCGAGCTTCGTGCTGGTCGGCACTTTCGGTTTCCTGCTGGTGGCGCGCTCCTTCGCCGCGATAGTCGAGTTGCTCAATCGCAATGCGGCAGTGGTCGCTGACGCCGAGGGCTATCGCGCCGGAATCGGTACCCTGGGCTACCTGCTGCCCGATCTGGGGGCGCTGGATGTGCGCATGGTCGCGCTCTATGGTCGCCTGGACTTCCTTCCCGCCGACTGGCCCTGGCTGGTGCTGGGCTGCCTGGCCTATGCCTTCGCCCTGCTGGGGCTGGCGGTATGGGCTCTGCAACGCAAGCGTTTTGCCTGACCATGCGCCGCCCTCGTCCTGCCCTGTCGCTGGCCCTGCTGGGGTTCGTCCTGTTCGCCGGCGTCACCCTGTGGCGCAGCGAGCATCCTGTCCTGCGCCCCGATGCCGAGGTCGGCGATCGGGTGGTGATCGCCGCGCCGGTGCTGTTGGCACTGTACGGCGGTGACCGTTTCCTGGCAGCCAACCTGGAGGCCATGCGCCTGTCTGCCACTGGTACCGACCAGGGCCTGACCGATACCGGCTATCTGGTCCGGGCTCAGCGCGAGGTCGCTCGCCTCAATGCCTGTCACGAGGATAACTATTACCTGGCCAATGGCCTGCTGACCTGGGGAGGTGCCGTGGACGAGGGGAACGACGTGCTGCGGGCTGCTATCGACTGCCGATTCTGGGATGACATCCCCGCGTTCTTCTACGGAGTCAACCAGGCCTTCTTCCGACGCGATATCGTGGCGGCGAAATGGGCGCTGGAGCTGGCGGCGCAACGGGCCCCGGAGAATGCGGCCAGTTTGCACAAGCTGGTGGTGATGCTGCAGGCGGAAAGTTTTGCCGACGAGCGACTGGCGCTGAACTACCTAGTCCAGCAGCGCGATACGGCCAGCGATCCCAAGTTGCGGCAGATGCTCGCCCAGCGCGTGGTGCGCCTGCAGGGGCTGGTGACGCTGCGCGAAGCGCAGCGCCGCTACGAGGCCGCTCATGGTCCCCTGCAGGCCCTGCAGCAGCTGATTGAGCAGGGCCTGCTCGACAGCTTGCCGATCGACCCGTTGCGTCTGGGCTACGAGCTGCAGAATGGGCGAATCGTCCTGAAGAAACTGAGGATTCCCGGAATGGAGGAGCAGTCGTGAGTGCAGCGCTGGAGTTTCGCAGCGTCAGCAAGACCTTCAGGGCGAAGGGCAAGACCGTGCAGGCGCTGCGCGAGGTCAGCTTCAGCCTGGGTGAGGGTGAGGTGTTCGGCTTCGTCGGCCCCAACGGCGCCGGCAAGTCCACCACCATCAAGATCATGCTTGATGTGATCAACGACTACCAGGGCGAGGTGCACCTGTACGGCCGTTCGGCCCGCGACGCCGAGGCGCGCCGCGGGGTTGCCTATGTGCCCGAGGCGCCGGCCCTCTACGAGCAGTTCACGCCGCTGGAAATCCTGCGCATGGGGCTGTCGATGTACGGCATCCGTCGCAAGGATACCGATGCCTGGTGCATGGCGTGGCTGGAGCGCTTTTCCGTCGCGGTGAATGCCAGGCGGAGGATTCGCGAACTCTCCAAGGGCAATGTGCAGCGTGTAGCCCTCGCGCATGCCATGGTGGTTCAGCCGCGTCTGCTGGTTCTCGATGAGCCACTTTCAGGGCTCGATCCAGTGGGGCGCAAGGATGTGGTCGACATTCTCAATGAGTACAAGAATGGCGGTGGAGCGATTTTCTTCACCTCGCATGTGCTGCATGACGTCGAGCGCATTGCCGATCGCTTCGGCTTCATCAATCAGGGTGAACTGCTGACGGTGCGTTCGCCGCGAGATCTGGCCGCCGAGCGGGCCGATTTCCATCGAGTACGCTACCAGGCACCGGCAGCGGTCACTTCCGGCTGTGTCGAGTGTCGTGTCGGGGAGTTCGAGTGCGAGTGTGCCCAGAGCGAACTGCCCGGGCTGATTACCCGCTTGAGCGCAGCAGGAGGTCATCTTCTGGAGGTCAGGCCGGCGGTGTCTCTGGAGACCGTGTTCTTCCGCACCCTGGAAAAAGCTGCCAGCGTGCGCTCCTGAGTTGCGTCGGCTGGCCATTCGAGGCGTCTCGGTGGCGTTGGCAGTGTGGCATCATGGCGCCCTGAACCTCTGCAGGGAGCCTCTGTCATGACCCCCCACCGCGCCGAACGCCTGCGCCACGCCATGCACCGCCACGCCGATTCCCTCGGCAACCTCCTGGTCGAGGGTTTCCACTATCTGGCGCTGTTCGCCATCGGCGGGGCGGTGGCCTGGGCGGCGGGGCATACCTTCCTCGGCATGTTCGAACGCGGCCAGGCGACCATCGACGACATCCTGCTGCTGTTCATCTACCTCGAGCTGGGCGCGATGGTCGGCATCTACTTCAAGACCAACCACATGCCGGTGCGCTTCCTGATCTACGTGTCGATCACCGCGCTGACCCGCCTGCTGATCGGCGACATCCAGCACACCCACAAGCCGAACATGGGTATCGTCATGGTCTGCGGGGCCATCCTGCTGCTGGCGCTGGCCAACCTGGTGGTGCGCTTCAGTTCGGCCAGGTTCCCGGCGGTGGAGACCTCGGGGCGCAAGGGCGGCGAAGCGCTCGAGAGCCATGGCGACCGGCCCTGAGCGGGTGAATGAAAGGGGGCGTGGTTTTCTGTAGCTATCATGATTTGATAGCATTGCTCCATGCAGAGCCGACACCGTAAAACCCTCGAAGCCATCTTCCGCACTCCGACCAGTGCGGCGTTGGTTTTTTCCGACATAGAGGCGCTGGTTCTCCACTTGGGAGGTCGAGTGCTGGAGCGCGAGGGATCTCGGGTCAAGCTCGTGCTGGGAGATGTGCAGTGGCGTTGTCACCGTCCCCATCCTGGCAAGGAGGCCAAGAAGTATCAGGTTGAAGAAGCCCGCGAGTTCTTGCGGCGGGCAGGAGTCGAGCCATGAACAGCATGACTTACAAGGGCTATACCGCCCGTATCGAGTTCGACGAGCGGGACGACATTTTCGTTGGTCGCGTACTCGGGGTGCGAGACATCATCAGTTTTCACGCGGACTCCGTAGCAGAGCTGCGTGCCGAGTTCGCGCATGCCGTTGACGATTATCTAGCCGATTGTGCCGAGCAGGGCATCAGTCCGGACAGGCCGGCTTCGGGCAAGGTCATGCTGCGTATCCGCCCGGAGGTGCATGCCGCTGCGGCCATTGCGGCACAGGTCGCCGGCAAGAGCCTGAACCAGTGGGCCGATGAGGTGTTCGAGCGCGCGGCGCGCGCATAGCGCCTCGCGATGGTCGGTGGTTTCAATCCGCGAACCGCCCGCGCAGCCGCTCGGCGCGGTATTCCAGGCTGCTGGCGCGGTAGCCCGGCCGCAGCGGCGGCAGCGGCAGGCAGTCGCGCCACTCGCTGCCGGGCAGCAGGCGGTGCAGGATGCGGTAGTGCGGGCTATCGTAGCGGTCATCGGCGAGATCGATGGTATCGCCGCTCTGGTAGGCGCCGACCCGCCAGGTCAGTTCGGCCAGCGGTCGCTCGCTGCCGTTGCGCAGGCGGGCGCGCAGCGGGCGGTCGGCGGGGCAGCCGGCGTCCCACTGCAGGTCCAGCTCGAGGCGGCCGAGGCGCCCCTGTTCGCGCTGCTCCTGCCAGATCACGCCCAGCGCCACCAGGCCGAGGGCCAGCAGCGCCAGCAGGTTGATCGGCACGGCGCGGGTCGGGTAGCGGACCAGCAGGACCAGCCAGGTGAGGACGATCAGGGCGCCGATCAGCATGCGGGATTCCTCGCGGTGTTCAGTCCTCGGGATGGTCGCGCAGGAACACCAGCCGGTCCGCGCTCGACTGCGCCGCGGCGTAGCGGTAGCCGGCCAGGTCGAAATCCTTGAGCGCCTCGGCATCCCGCAGGCGGTTCCTGATCACGTAGCGGGCCATCAGGCCGCGGGCTTTCTTGGCATAGAAGCTGATGATCTTGTACTGGCCGTTCTTCAGGTCGCGGAATTCGGTGTCGATGACCCGGGCTGCGAGCGCCTGGCGCCTGACCGCGCCGAAGTATTCGTTGGAGGCGAGGTTGAGCAGGACGTCGTCGCCCTGTTCGGCCAGCGCCTGGTTAAGCCACTGGCTGATGCGTTCGCCCCAGAAGGCGTAGAGGTCCTTGCCGCGGGCGTTGGCGAGGCGGGTGCCCATCTCCAGGCGGTAGGGCTGCATCAGGTCGAGCGGGCGCAGCACGCCGTAGAGGCCGGAGAGCATGCGCAGGTGGCGCTGGGCGAAGTCGAAGTCGCCCTCGTCGAAGCTGTCCGCATCCAGTCCGGTGTAGACGTCGCCCTTGAAGGCGAGCAGGGCCTGCTTGGCGTTCTCGGGGCTGAACGCGGGAGTCCACTGGGCGAAGCGTGCGGCGTTGAGGCCGGCGAGCTTGTCGGACAGGCCCATCAGTTCGGCGATCTGCGCCGGGGTCAGCTCGCGCAGCTGGTCGATCAGCTCGGCGGCGTGGTCGAGATGCTCGGGCAGGGTATGGCGCGCGGTCACCGGCGCGGTGGTGTAGTCGAGCGTCTTGGCGGGGGAAATCACCATCAGCATTGCAGCTCTCCTCTGGCTGTCGGGCGATTCTAGCAGTAGGCTCAGGGTGCGGGGTCCTCGCGGGTTGGCACGGGGGCCGGGCCGGTGGCTAGACTCAACGCAGAGGAGGTCGGTTCGGTGCAGTAACTTTGCGGTAATCGTTGGGACGCTATCTGGGAGACAGGCCGCCGCGCGACGCACGAGCGCGAGGGCGGCCCCTGAGGGCGGAGCGCCTGCGGGCATTCCGTCGCATGACCGACAGGATCGAGGTGACCGACCATGGACAAAAGCGCCAGCAAGACCACGCATCCCCGACTGTATGTGCTCGATACCAACGTCCTGATTCACGACCCCAATGCCCTGCTGAATTTCGAGGAGCATCAGGTGGCCATCCCGATGACCGTGCTCGAGGAGCTCGATCATCTCAAGAGCGGCAAGCACGGCGTGGCCGCCGAGTGCCGCCAGGCGATCCGCCTGATCGACCAGTTGCTCGGCGAGGCGACGCCGCCGCAGGTCGAGCAGGGCGTGCCGATCCAGCGCGGCAAGGGCGCGCCGCGGGGCAGCCTGTCGATCCTCATGAGCCGCCTGGACACCAGCCTCAGCGGCCTGCCCGAACACCTCAACGACAACAAGATCATCAACCAGCTGGTGGAGCTGCAGGGCCGTCGCCCGGACGTCGAGGTGGTGCTGGTCAGCAAGGACATCAACATGCGCCTCAAGGCGCGCGCCTGCGGGGTGGCCGCCGAGGACTACCACACCGACCAGTTGGTCGACGACGTGGCGCTGCTGCCGCGCGGCTACCACAGCTTCCCCGGCTCGTTCTGGCAGAAGGTCAGCAAGGTCGATACCCACCAGGAGATCGGCCGCACCCTGCACCGCGTGCCGCTCAACGGCAACAGCCTGCCGAACATGCACGTCAACGAGTTCGTGGTCGACGAGCAGGGCTTCGTCGGCTGGGTCAAGGAGGTGGACAAGCGTCACCTGCTGCTGCTCGACCTGCACCAGGAGCCGCTGATGCACCAGGAGGCCTGGGGCCTGCGTCCGCGCGACATCTACCAGGCGCTGGCGCTCTATGCGCTGCTCGATCCGGACATCCACCTGGTCAACCTGACCGGCGCCGCCGGCTCGGGCAAGACCATCCTCGCCCTGGCTGCGGCCATCGAGCAGACCATGGTCAGCAAGCGCTACCGGCGCATCATCGCCACCCGCAGCGTGCAGGGGCTCGACGAGGACATCGGCTTCCTGCCGGGCACCGAGGCGGAGAAGATGGAGCCCTGGCTGGGCGCCATCACCGACAACCTCGAGGCGCTGCACATGGACGACGAGAGCACCCACGGCAGCGTCGACTACATCCTCCAGCGCGTGCCGCTGCAGTTCAAGTCGCTCAACTACATCCGCGGGCGCAGCTTCCAGCAGAGCCTGATCCTCATCGACGAGTGCCAGAACCTCACGCCGCACCAGATGAAGACCATCATCACCCGCGCCGGCAACGGCTCCAAGGTGATCTGCCTGGGCAACCTGGCGCAGATCGACACGCCCTACCTGTCGGCGACCAGTTCCGGGCTGACCTACCTGACCGAGCGCTTCAAGGACTTCCCCCACGGCGTGCACATCACCCTGCAGGGGGTGCCGCGCTCGCTGCTGGCGGAGTATGCGGAGGCGCATCTGTAGCGTACAGGGGCACGGCGGCGCCTGTCCGGGCGCCGTCGGCGAATGAATTCGCCCCTACGCGAGCATCAGGGCAGCTGCACCTCGATCACGCCGTCGGCATTGACCGTCAGCTCGCTGGAGCCGGCTTCGATCTCCGGCGCCGGCGCGCTGTCCATGCTCATCGTCTTGGCCGCCATGCTGCGCAGCAGCGGCGGGCGCGGGCCGCCGCCGGCATTGAGGTCGAGGCGCACCACGCGGTAGCTGCGTGCGCCCATGGCTTCGCTGACCAGCTGGGCGCGAGCCTTGAAGGCGGCCACGGCTTCCCGGAGCAACTGGTCCTCGCTGCGCTTGCGGCTGTCCGTCGACAGGCTGAAGTGCATGTCGGCCATCTGCAGCTCGTCGAGCAGCCCGGCGCTGAGCTGGGCGAGGGTGGCGAAGTCGGCGCTGTCCAGGCGCAGCTCGGCGCGTTCGCGCCAGGCGACGATCTTGCGGCCCTTGTCGTCGTAGACCGGGCTGCTGTGCCGGCTGCCCAGGCTGACCTCCACGCCCTTGGCGGCGCGGGCGCGCTGCACGGCGCGGTTGAGGGTCTCGGTGGTCTGCGCCGACAGTCTGGCCGGGTCGCTGTGCTGGGCTTCGCTGTAGAGCAGCACGTGCATGCGGTCGTGGGCCACCTCGCGGTTGACCTCGGCACGCAGGCCGATCTGGTTGTAGCGCGGTTCCTCGGCCTGGGCCGGTGGCAGCAGCCACAGGCCGGCGGCGAGGGCGAGCAGGGGAGTGCAGCGGGAAAGTGCGGGCATCGGGGGACTCCTGTCGGTTCGGCCGGCGGGGACGCCGGTCGTCCAGCTGTGACTGAGCGCGGCCGGGCGGGTTCCCGGCGCGCTCGCGTGCCCATTTGCCGCAGCCGGGCGAGGGGCAATCTGGTTATACTCCGCGAAGTTTCCGGAATATTCCATGCAAGCGCCCGTCCAGTTACTCTCCGCCAGCCTGCAGAACCTCGGTCGGCTGGTCCTCATCCGCCTGCTCGTGCTGGCCGCCCAGGCCGGTTCGGTGGGGTTCGCCTGGTGGTCCGACCGCCTGCCGCTGCCGTGGACGGAGCTGGGCATCACCCTCGCCGTCTCCGGCCTGCTGAGCATCTTCACTGCCCTGCGCCTGCGTGCCTCCTGGCCGGTCACCGAGCTGGAGTACGCGGTGCAGCTGGGCTGCGACCTGGTGATCCACAGCGTGCTGCTGTACTACACCGGCGGTTCGAGTAACCCCTTCGTCTCCTACTACCTGGTGCCGCTGACCATCGCTGCGGCGACCCTGCCCTGGCTGCACACCCTGTCGCTGGCCGGCCTGGCGCTGGCCAGCTACACCCTGCTGCTGTTCTGGTCGCATCCGCTGGACATCCCCGCCGAGCCGCGGGAGACCCTGCTGGTCTACGGCATGTGGCTGAGCTTCGCCCTGGCCGCCGGGCTGATCACTTTCTTCGTCGCCAAGATGGCCGAGGAGCTGCGCGGCCAGGAGCAGCTGCGCGCCCAGCGCCGCGAGGAAGGCATGCGCGACCAGCAGCTGCTCGCCGTGGCCACCCAGGCCGCCGGCGCCGCCCACGAGCTGGGCACGCCGCTGGCGACCATGAGCGTGCTGCTCAAGGAGCTGCGCCAGGAGCACCGCGACCAGCCGGCGCTGCAGGAGGACCTGGCCCTGCTGCAGGAGCAGGTCAGGCTGTGCAAGGACACCCTGCAGCAACTGGTGCGCGCCGCCGAGGCCGAGCGCCGCCAGTCGATCGTCGAGCAGACCGTCAGCGAGTGGCTGGAGGCGGTGCTGCGCCGCTGGCACCTGATGCGCCCGGAAGCCACCTACCGCTACCAGTGCCTGGGCGTCGGTGCGCCGCCGCGGCTGATGCCGCCGACCGACCTCAGCCAGGCGCTGCTCAACCTGCTCAACAACGCCGCCGACGCCTGTCCGGAGAATCTCGACATCCGCCTGGACTGGGACGCGCGGGAGATCTGCCTGAGCATCCGCGATCATGGCGTCGGCGTGCCGCTGGCCATCGCCGAGCAGCTCGGCAAGCCGTTCTTCACCACCAAGGGCAAGGGCGGCAAGGGCTTCGGCCTCGGTCTGTTCCTCAGTCAGGCCAGCGTCACCCGACTCGGTGGTACAGTGAAGCTCTACAACCACGAAGAGGGCGGCACGCTGACCGAGTTGCGACTGCCGCGCAATTACGGCGTCGCCTGAGCGCCGGTTCTGCCTTGTGCGAGGAATGAAATGAGCGAAGAAGTCCTGTTCGATGCGGAGGAACAGCCGCACCTGCTGCTGGTGGACGACGACGAGACCTTCACCCGCGTGCTGGCGCGGGCCATGAGTCGCCGCGGCCTGCGCGTGTCGGTGGCCAACTCGGCCGACGCGGGCCTGGCCCTGGCCGAGCGCGACACGCCCGACTATGCGGTGCTCGACCTGAAGATGGACGGCGACTCCGGCCTGGTGCTGCTGCCCAAGCTGCTGGCGCTGGACAGCGAGATGCGCGTGGTGATCCTCACCGGCTACTCGAGCATCGCCACCGCGGTGGAGGCGATCAAGCGCGGCGCCTGCAATTACCTGTGCAAGCCGGCCGACGCCGACGACGTGCTGGCCGCGCTGCTCTCCGAGCATGCCGACCTCGACAGTCTGGTGCCGGACAACCCGATGTCGGTGGACCGCCTGCAGTGGGAGCACATCCAGCGCGTGCTGGCCGAGCACGACGGCAACATCTCCGCCACCGCCCGCGCCCTCGGCATGCACCGCCGTACCCTGCAGCGCAAGCTGCAGAAACGCCCCGTGCGGCGCTGAGGGCGCTGCGGCCCGATCCGAAGCGGGAAAGCCTTTCCGCTACGGGCCGGTTAACATGGGCGCCCCTCGCTGACCTGGGCGCCCCATGCTCTCGCTGTTCCTGCAGACCCTGTCCGTCACGCTGCCGGTATTCGCCATGCTGTTCCTCGGCGTGCTGCTCAAGCGTTTCGGCCAGATCGACGACCGCTTCATCCACAGCGCCAGCGGCCTGGTGTTCAACGTCAGCATGCCGGTCATGCTGTTCCTCGCCATTCTCCACGCCGACCTCGAGGCGGCGCTACAGCCGGCGCTGCTCGGCTACTTCGCCCTGGCCACCCTGGTCGGTTTCGCGCTCGCCTGGGGCTGGGCGCTGTGGCGCTGCCCGCGCGCCGAGCGCGGCGTCTACGTGCAGGGGGCGTTCCGCGGCAACAACGGCATCGTCGGTCTGGCGCTGGCCACCAGCCTGTACGGCGACTACGGCCTGTCGCTGGGCGGGGTGCTCGGCGGGCTGGTGATCCTGCTCTACAACAGCCTCGCCGTGCTGGTGCTGGAGGTCTACAACCCCGACAGCCGGACCAGCCCCTGGAAGATCCTCAGGGGCATCCTGCGCAATCCGCTGATCCTCGGCGTGCTGGCGGCGATGCCCTTTGCCTGGTGGCAGCTGCGCCTGCCGGTCTGGCTGACCACCTCGGGCGAATACCTCGCCCGGCTGGCCCTGCCGCTGGCGCTGATCTGCATCGGTGGCACCCTGTCGCTGGCCTCGCTGCGTGCCAGCAGCGGCCTGGCGCTGAGCGCCAGCCTGATGAAGATGCTCTGGCTGCCGGCGCTGGCCACCGCCGGCGCCTGGGCGTGCGGCTTCCGCCAGGCCGAGCTGGGCATCCTGTTCCTGTTCTTCGCCAGCCCGACGGCTGCGGCCAGTTTCGTCATGGCCCGCGCCGCCGGCGCCAACCACCAGCTGGCGGCGGCGATCATCGTGATCACCACCCTGCTGGCGGTGCTGACCACCAACCTCGGCCTGTTCGTGCTGCAGTGGGGCGGCTGGATCTGAGTCAGCGCTGCTGCTGCCAGGCGCGGAAACCGATCACCACCAGGGTGACCAGGGTCAGCGGCAGGACGAACCAGGTCATCGCCTGGCTGAACATGGCCAGCCCCGGTGCGTCGGTGCTGTGCATGATCAGCCAGGTGGTGTAGATGGCGTAGTAGGCCGCGAACAGCGCACCCTCCCAGCGGTTGATGCGGTAGCCGGCGAAGAAGATCGGCATGCAGGCCAGGGCCACGGCGATCATCACCGGGAAGTCGAAAGACAGCGCGTTGGCCGAGACGCTGATCGGCAGCGGCGCCACCAGCGAGGCGAGGCCGAGCACGCAGAGCAGGTTGAAGATGTTGCTGCCGACCACGTTGCCCACCGCGATGTCGCGTTCGCCCTTGAAGGCGGCGATCATCGAGGTGGCCAGCTCCGGCAGCGAGGTGCCGATAGCGATCACCGTCAGGCCGATCACTAGTTCGGACAGGCCCAGGGCCTTGGCCAGGGCCACCGCGCCCTCCACCAGCAGATTGGAGCCGCCGACCAGCAGCACCAGGCCGGCGACCAGCAGACCGAGGTTGACTGCCCAGGCGTAGGGCTTGGGCGCTTCGTGCAGGCCGAACTCCTCGGCGAACTCGTCGCCCTCGGCCGCTCCCTTATCCTTGCGGCTGCTGATGATCAGGAACAGGGTGTAGGCGACCACGCCGCCGAACAGCAGGGCGCCGTCGAGGCGACCCAGCTTGCCGTCCATGGCCAGCGCCCAGGTCACCAGGCTGGCGCCGATCATCAGCGGCACGTCGAGGCGGATCAGCTGGCGCGAGACGATCAGCGGCGCGACCAGCGCCGACAGGCCGAGGATCAAGAGGACGTTGGCGATGTTGCTGCCGACCACGTTGCCCACGGCGATGTCGCCGCTGCCATCGAGGGCCGCCTGCACGCTGACCGCGGTTTCCGGCGCGCTGGTGCCGAAGGCGACCACGGTCAGGCCGATGATCAACGGCGGGATGCCGAACTGCGCGGCCAGGCGGGCGGCGCCGCGCACCAGCACCTCGGCGCCGGCGACCAGCAGCACCAGGCCGGCGATCAGGTAGACGAAGGTCATCAGGGTCATGGGAAGGCTCCGGTAAAAATCTGCGCCAGCTTAGCCGTTTGTCGGCCGGCTGCCAGCCCCGGTCCAGGGCCGATTGTTACCGCATGCTGCGCCGCGCTCTCAGTCCGTCACCCGCTCCAGGCGCACCGGTGCCGTACCGCTGCTGAGCATCCCCAGGCGCTCGGCGGCGGCGCGCGACAGGTCGATGATCCGGCCGCGGGCGTGCGGGCCGCGGTCGTTGATGCGCACCACCACGCTGCGCTGGTTGCGCAGGTTGGTGACCCGCACCTTGCTGCCGAACGGCAGCTGGCGATGGGCGGCGGTCAGCGCGTGCTGGTCGAAGCGTTCGCCGCTGGCGGTGCGCCGGCCGTGATGGCGGCTGCCGTACCAGGAGGCCTTGCCCTCGGCACGATAGCCGCCGGCCTCGGCCGGGGCGGGAGCCGGCTGCGGCGCATGGCCGGCGCAGCCGGCCAGCAGTACGAGGAGGGTGGCGAGGAGCAGGTGTTTCATCGAGGGTACCCGTGAATGGCACAACGCCGGGCATGCCCGGGCAGGTCGCTCCGGCGTTGTCTGGTCTGCCTTTGAGCGTTGCGGCGGCGTTTGGTTCGCCGCCGCTGCGCCTCAGCCCTCGAGCTTCTTCTTCAGCAGCTCGTTGACCTGGCCGGGGTTGGCCTTGCCCTTGGACGCCTTCATGGCCTGGCCGACGAAGAAGCCGAACATCTTGGCGCGCTTGGCCTCGTCGCTGGCGCGGTACTGCTCGACCTGGGCGGCGTTGGCGGCCAGCACTTCATCCAGCATCGCCTCGATGGCGCCCGAGTCGGTGACCTGCTTGAGTCCCTTGGCCTCGATGACGGCATCGGCCGAGTCGCCTTCGCCGGCGGCGAGGGCCTCGAACACCATCTTGGCGATCTTGCCGGAGATGGTGTTGTCCTTGATGCGCAGGATCATCCCGCCGAGCTGGGCGGCCGATACCGGCGACTGCTCGATCTCCAGGCCTTCCTTGTTGAGCAGGCTGGACAGTTCGCCCATCACCCAGTTGGCGGCCAGCTTGGCGTCGCCGCAGGCAGCCTGTACCTGTTCGAAGTACTCGGCCATCTCGCGGCTGGCGGAGAGCACGCTGGCGTCGTAGGCGGACAGGCCGTACTGGCTCTCGAAGCGCGCGCGCTTCTCGCCCGGCAGTTCCGGCAATTCGCCACGAATTTGCTCGATGAAGCTGTCTTCCAGCACCACCGGCAGCAGGTCGGGGCAGGGGAAGTAGCGGTAGTCGTTGGCTTCTTCCTTGCCGCGCATCGAGCGGGTCTCGTCCTTGTTCGGGTCGTACAGGCGGGTTTCCTGCACCACCTTGCCGCCGTCCTCGATCAGTTCGATCTGCCGCTGGATCTCGTGGTTGATCGCTTTCTCGATGAAGCGGAACGAGTTGACGTTCTTGATCTCGGCGCGGGTGCCGAACGCTTCCTGGCCCTTGGGGCGCACCGAGACGTTGCAGTCGCAGCGCAGCGAGCCTTCGGCCATGTTGCCGTCGCAGATGCCCAGATAGCGCACCAGCGCATGGATCGCCTTGACGTAGGCCACCGCCTCCTTGGCCGAGCGGATGTCCGGCTCGGAGACGATCTCCAGCAGCGGGGTGCCGGCGCGGTTGAGGTCGATCCCGGACATGCCGTGGAAGTCCTCGTGCAGGCTCTTGCCGGCGTCTTCTTCCAGGTGCGCGCGGGTGATGCCGATGCGCTTGACGGTGCCGTCCTCGAGGGTGATGTCCAGGTGGCCCTTGCCGACCACCGGGTGGTCCATCTGGCTGGTCTGGTAGCCCTTGGGCAGGTCCGGGTAGAAGTAGTTCTTGCGCGCGAACACGTTGGTGCGGCCCAGTTCGGCGTCGATCGCCAGGCCGAACTTCACCGCCATGCGCACGGCTTCTTCATTGAGTACCGGCAGGGTGCCGGGCATGCCCAGGTCGACCAGGCTGGCCTGGGTATTGGGCTCGGCGCCGAAGGTGGTGGCGCTGCCGGAGAAGATCTTCGAGCGGGTGCTGAGCTGGGCGTGGATTTCCAGCCCGATCACGGTTTCCCATTGCATGTGTGTCGTCCTCAGAATCCGGCCGGGGTGCGGGTGTGCCAGTCGCTGACCTGCTGGTACTGGTGCGCCACGTTGAGCAGGCGCGCCTCCTGGAAGTACGGCGCCAAGAGCTGCACGCCCACCGGCAGGCCGTCGACGAAGCCGGCCGGCATGGACAGGCCGGGGATGCCGGCGAGGTTGGCGGTGATGGTGTAGATGTCTTCCAGGTAGGCCGACACCGGATCGGCGCTCTTCGCACCGAGCTTCCACGCCGGGTTCGGGGTGGTCGGGCCGAGGATCACGTCGACCTCGCCGAACGCCTGCACGAAGTCGTTCTTGATCAGCCGGCGGATCTTCTGCGCCTTCAGGTAGTAGGCGTCGTAGTAGCCGGCCGACAGCGCGTAGGTGCCGACCATGATGCGGCGCTTGACCTCGGCGCCGAAGCCCTCGCCGCGCGAACGCTTGTAGAGGTCTTCGAGGTTGACCGGGTTCTCGCAGCGGTAGCCGAAGCGCACGCCGTCGAAGCGCGACAGGTTGGAGCTGGCCTCGGCCGGGGCGATCACGTAGTAGGCGGGAATCGCGTGCTGCATGTTCGGCAGCGAGATGTCCTTGACCGTGGCGCCGAGCCTCGATAGCTCCTCGACCACCGCCAGCACCTGCGCGGCGATGCGCGCGTCGAGGCCGGCGCCGAAGTACTCCTTCGGCAGGCCGATGCGCAGGCCGGCCAGCGGCTGGTTCAGCGCGGCCAGGTAGTCGTCCACCGGGGCGTCGACGCTGGTGGAATCCTTGGCGTCGAAGCCGGCCATGGCGCCGAGCAGGAGGGCGCAGTCCTCGGCGGTGCGGGCGATGGGGCCGCCCTGGTCGAGGCTTGAGGCGTAGGCGATCATGCCCCAGCGGGATACCCGTCCATAGGTGGGCTTGAGGCCGGTGAGGTTGGTCAGCGCCGCCGGCTGGCGGATCGAGCCGCCGGTGTCGGTGCCGGTGGCGGCCGGGATCAGGCCGGCGGCGACCGCCGCCGCCGAGCCGCCGCTGGAGCCGCCGGGCACGCGGGACAGGTCCCAGGGGTTCTTCACCGCGCCGAAGTGGCTGGATTCGTTGGCCGAGCCCATGGCGAACTCGTCCATGTTCAGCTTGCCGAGGCTGACCGCGCCGGCGGCGGCCAGCTTCTCGACCGCGGTGGCGTCGTAGGGCGCCTTGAAGTTGGCGAGGATCTTCGAGGCGCAGGTGGTCAGCACGTCTTTCGTGCAGAACAGGTCCTTGTGGGCGATCGGCGCGCCGAGCAGGGCGCCGGTCTCGCCGGCCGCGCGGCGCGCGTCGGCGGCGGCCGCTTGGGCGCGCGCCTGGTCGGCGGTGACGCTGATGAAGCTGTTGAGCTGCGGGTCGAGCTGCTGGATGCGCGCGAGCAGGGCGTCGCTCAGCTCGACGGCGGAGAAGTCCTTGGCGGCCAGGCCGCGGGCGATTTGCGCCAGAGTCAGTCGATGCATCACTCGATCACCTTGGGAACCAGATACAGGCCGTTTTCCACCGCCGGGGCGATGGCCTGGTAGTCTTCGCGGTGGTTTTCCTCGCTCACCACGTCGGCGCGCAGACGCTGGGTGGCTTCCAGCGGGTGGGCCAGCGGTTCGATGCCGTCGGTGTTCACCGCCTGCATCTGGTCGATCAGACCGAGGATGTTGTTGAGGGTCTCGGTGGTGCGCGGAATCTCCGCCTCGTCCAGCCCCAGGCGGGCCAGGTGGGCGATCTTTTCCACGTCGGAGCGTTCGAGCGCCATCGGGTGTCTCCAGCGGAAAAGCGACGAATGACCGGCAGGCGATGGCATGGAACGAAGGCCGCCAAACGGCGGTCAAAGGCCGCGATTGAGGGCCATGCAGGCCCGGAAAAGCGAGCAATCTAACATATGTGCGCCTTGCCCAAAATCCCTGCCGTTGTTAGAGTTCGCCGCACTTTTAGCCACGCGTTCCCCCCAGGGTTTTCTGTCCCATGTTGAAAAAACTGCGCGGCATGTTTTCCAGCGATCTGTCGATCGACCTGGGTACTGCCAACACCCTTATTTATGTGCGTGAGCGCGGGATTGTGCTCAACGAACCCTCCGTGGTCGCCATCCGCAACCAGGGCAATCAGAAGAGCGTGGTGGCTGTCGGGACCGACGCCAAGCGCATGCTGGGGCGTACCCCGGGCAACATCTCCGCCATCCGGCCGATGAAGGACGGCGTGATCGCCGACTTCAGCGTCTGCGAGAAGATGCTGCAGTACTTCATCAACAAGGTGCACGAGAACAGCTTCCTGCAGCCGTCGCCGCGCGTGCTGATCTGCGTGCCGTGCAAGTCGACCCAGGTCGAGCGCCGCGCGATCCGCGAATCGGCCCTCGGCGCTGGCGCCCGCGAGGTGTTCCTGATCGAGGAGCCGATGGCTGCGGCCATCGGCGCCGGCCTGCCGGTGGACGAGGCGCGCGGCTCGATGGTGGTCGACATCGGCGGCGGCACCACCGAGATCGCCCTGATCTCGCTGAACGGCGTGGTCTACGCCGAATCCGTGCGCGTCGGCGGCGACCGCTTCGACGAGGCCATCGTCACCTACGTGCGCCGCAACTACGGCAGCCTGATCGGCGAGGCGACCGCCGAGCGCATCAAGCAGGAAATCGGCACCGCCTTCCCGGGCAGCGAACTGCGCGAGATCGACGTGCGTGGCCGCAACCTGGCCGAGGGCGTGCCGCGCAGCTTCACCCTCAACTCCGCCGAGGTGCACGAGGCGCTGCAGGAATCGCTGGCGGCCATCGTCCAGGCGGTGAAGAGCGCCCTCGAGCAGTCGCCGCCGGAGCTGGCCTCGGACATCGCCGAGCGCGGCCTGGTGCTGACCGGCGGCGGCGCGCTGCTGCGCGACCTGGACAAGCTGCTGGCCCAGGAAACCGGCCTGCCGGTGATCGTCGCCGAGGATCCGCTGACCTGCGTCGCCCGCGGCGGCGGTCGCGCCCTGGAGATGATCGACCGCCACGCCATGGACCTGCTGTCGACCGAGTAACCGGCCAGCGCCAGGCGGCCGGCGCGGCGTTGCTGCGCGCCCGTCGCCTGGCGCGTCCTGTCTGACGTTGCGAGGGGGCTCGCCATCAAACCGCTTTTTGCCAAGGGGCCCTCGCTGGGCGTGCGCCTGCTGGTGCTCACCGTGCTGTCGGTGGCGCTGATGGTGGTGGACGCCCGTTTCGACGCGCTCAAGCCGCTGCGCAGCCAGCTGGGCCAGGTGCTCACGCCGCTGTACTGGCTGGCCGAGCGTCCGGTGCGCCTGTGGGAAAGCGTCGGCCAGCGGTTCAGCAGCCGCGACGAGCTGATCGCCGAGAACGAGAAGCTCAAGGCCGAGGCCCTGCTGCTGCAACGCCGCCTGCAGAAGCTGGCCACCCTCACCGAGCAGAACGTGCGCCTGCGCGAGCTGCTCAACTCGGCCGCGCTGGTTGACGAGCAGGTGCTGGTCGGCGAGCTGATCGGCATCGACCCCAATCCCTTCACCCACCGCATCCTCATCGACAAGGGCGAGAAGGACGGCGTCACCCTTGGCCAGCCGGTGCTCGATGCCCTCGGCCTGATGGGCCAGGTGGTCGAGGTGATGCCCTATACCGCCCGCGTGCTGCTGCTCACCGACACCACCCACAGCATTCCGGTGCAGGTCAACCGCAACGGCCTGCGCGCCATCGCCGTCGGCACCGGCAATCCCGAACAGCTCGAGCTGCGCCACGTCGCCGACACCGCCGACATCAAGGAAGGCGACTTGCTGGTCAGCTCCGGCCTCGGTCAGCGCTTCCCGGCCGGCTACCCGGTGGCCACGGTCAAGGAAGTGATCCACGACTCCGGCCAGCCGTTCGCCGTGGTCCGCGCGGTGCCGACCGCGCGCCTCAACCGCAGCCGCTACCTGCTGCTGGTGTTCAGCGACCAGCGCACCCCCGAGCAGCGTGCGGTGGACGCCGCGCTGGCCCAGGAGGCGGCTGATCGCGAGGCGGCCCAGTCGGGCGCCGCCCCGCAGCCGCCCGCGAGCGAGCCCGCCGCGCCGCCGGCGCCGGCCAGCCCGCCCCGCGCCGCTTCGGTGCCCCCGGCCGCCCCGGCGGCCCCCGCTGGAGGAGCCCGCTGATGGTGGTGGTCGCCCGTTCGCGCAACGGCTGGTTCGTCTGGTTCACCCTGCTGCTCGGCCTGCTGCTCAGCGTGGCGCCGATGCCCGAGTTCATGCAGGTCGGCCGGCCGCTGTGGATCGGCCTGCTGGTGGCCTACTGGTCGCTGGCGGCGCCGCAGCGCATCGGCATGACCCGCCTGTGGCTGCTCGGCCTGGCCGCCGACGTGCTCTATGGCACGCCCTTGGGGCAGAATGCCCTGGTGCTGGCGCTGATCGTGTTCATGCTGATGTCGCTGCACCAGCGCCTGCGCATGTTCCCGGTCTGGCAGCAGAGCCTGGTGCTGCTGGTGGTGTTCGGCCTGGTCCAGCTGGTCCAGTTGTGGCTCAACACCCTGACCGGCAACCGGCCGCCGACCCTGCTGTTCCTGTTTCCCGCGCTGGTCAGCGCGCTGCTCTGGCCCTGGGTGTTCACCGTCATGCGCTGGTTCAGCGTGCGTCTGCACATCCACTGAGGCCGGCCGGGCGCCCATCCGCCACGCTCCCGGAGGATTTCGCACGTGAGCCAGCTCCATCTCGCTTCCGCCTCGCCGCGCCGCCGCGAACTGCTGCTGCAGATCGGCGTTCCCCACCGCCGCGTCGACGCGCCCGTCGACGAAAGCGTGCTGCCCGGCGAAGCGCCGACCGCCTATGTCGAGCGCCTGGCGCGGGCCAAGGCCGCCGCCGGCCTGGCCGCGCTGGACGGCCAGGGCTGCGTGCTGGGCGCCGATACCGCGGTGGTGCTCGACGGACGCATCCTCGGCAAGCCGGCGGACCGCGCCGACGCCCTGGCCATGCTCGCCGCGCTGTCCGGGCGCAGCCACGAGGTGCTCACCGCCGTGGCGGTGGCCGACGCGACCCGCTGCCTGGCCCGGGTGGTGAGCAGCCGTGTGCACTTTCGCCCAATCACCGCCGGCGAAGGCGATGCATACTGGAATACCGGCGAGCCGCAGGACAAGGCCGGCGGCTACGCGATCCAGGGCCTGGCGGCGATCTTCGTCGAGCGCCTGGAGGGCAGCTATTCGGCCGTGGTCGGCCTGCCGCTGGCCGAGAGCGCGGCGCTGCTCGCCGAGTTCGGCATCGCCTGCTGGCAGTCCGCCGCCGACGCGTGAGCCGCCGAGCGCTCCCCTTTCCCGCCACGAGAACGACAACTACATGAGCGAAGAGATCCTGATCAACATCACCCCGATGGAGTCCCGCGTGGCGGTGGTGGAAAACGGTGTGCTGCAGGAAGTGCACGTCGAGCGCACCCAGCGCCGCGGCATCGTCGGCAACATCTACAAGGGCAAGGTGGTGCGCGTGCTGCCGGGCATGCAGGCGGCCTTCGTCGACATCGGCCTGGAGCGCGCCGCCTTCATCCACGCCTCGGAAATCTCCAGCCGCGAGGGCCATGCGGTGGAGAGCATCAGCGCCCTGGTCCACGAGGGGCAGAGCCTGGTGGTGCAGGTGACCAAGGACCCGATCGGCACCAAGGGCGCGCGGCTGACCACCCAGCTGTCGATCCCCTCGCGCTACCTGGTGTACATGCCGCGCACCAGCCACGTCGGCATCTCGCTGAAGATCGAGGGCGAGGCCGAGCGCGAGCGGCTCAAGCAGGTGGTGGCCAGCTGCGTGGCCGCCGAGGGCATCGAGGAGCAGGGTGGTTTCATCCTGCGCACCGCCGCCGAGGGCGCCGGCTACGACGAGATCCTCGCCGACATCCGCTACCTGCGCCGCCTGTGGGAGCAGATTTCCAGCCAGATGCAGAGCGCCGGCGCGCCCTCGGTGATCTACGAGGACCTGTCGCTGGCCCTGCGCACCCTGCGCGACCTGGTCAGCCCGCGCACCGAGAAGATCCGCATCGACTCGCGGGAGACCTTCCAGAAGGTCGGCCTGTTCGTCGGCGAGCTGATGCCGGAGGTGGCCGACCGCCTCGAGCACTATCCCGGCGAGCGGCCGATCTTCGACCTGTACGGCGTCGAGGACGAGATCCAGAAGGCGCTGGAGCGCAAGGTGCTGCTCAAGTCCGGCGGCTACCTGATCATCGACCCGGCCGAGGCGATGACCACCATCGACGTCAACACCGGCGCCTTCGTCGGCCATCGCAACCTCGAGGAAACCATCTTCAAGACCAACCTCGAGGCGGCCACCGCCATCGCCCGCCAGCTGCGCCTGCGCAACCTCGGCGGGATCATCATCATCGACTTCATCGACATGGAAGACGAGGAGCACCGCCGCCAGGTGCTGCGCACCCTGGAGAAGATGCTCGAGCGCGACCATGCCAAGACCAACATCATCGGCATCACCGAGTTGGGCCTGGTGCAGATGACCCGCAAGCGCACCCGCGAGAGCCTGCAGCAGGTGCTCTGCGAGCCCTGCCCGAGCTGCCAGGGACGCGGCCAGCTGAAGACCGCGGAGACCGTGTGCTACGAGATCTTCCGCGAGATCCTGCGCGAGGCGCGCGCCTACCAGGCCGAAGGCTACCTGGTGCTGGCCAACGACAAGGTGGTGGGCCGCCTGCTCGACGAGGAGTCGGGTAACGTCGCCGATCTGGAGGCCTTCATCGGCCGGCCGATCCGCTTCCAGGTGGAAAGCGAGTATTCCCAGGAGCAGTTCGATGTGGTGCTGCTCTGAGGGGAACACCTGACATGTCCGTCGGCGGCCGCTGGCTGGCCCGGCTGCTCGACGCCCTGTTCGTCGGCGTGGCGCTGGCGCTGCTGCTGACCGCGCTCTACGTCAGCCTCGGCCGCGCGCTGGTGCCGCTGGTGGCCGAATACCGCGGCGAGCTGGAGCGCCGGGCCGGCGCCGCGCTCGGCCAGCCGCTGCACGTCGGCGCCCTCGAGGGCCGCTGGCAGGGACTGGCGCCGCTGCTGGTGCTGCGCGACCTGCAGCTGCAACTGGACGGCGAGGCGCTGCACCTCGACCAGTTGCGCGTGGTGCCGGACGTGCTGGCCAGCCTGCGCACGCGCAGCCTGCGCATCGCCCGCCTGGAGCTGGAGGGGCTGCAGCTCGGCCTGCAGGAGCAGGCCGACGGCCGCTGGCGGCTCAAGGGGCTGCGCCCGCTCGATCCGGCGGCGCCGCCGCTCGATCCGGCGAAGATCCTCGCCCTGCTGCTGGCGCCGGGCGAGGTGCGCCTGCTCGACAGCCGGCTGAGCATCGAGACCCGCCGCGGCGGGGTGCTCGCCCTCAACTACCTCGGCTTCACTCTCGAGAACCGGGGCAGCGCCCAGCGGCTCGACGGCCGCCTGCTGCTGCCCGACGGCCAGCCGCTGAGCTGGCGACTGCACAGCCGCCTGCGCGCCGAGGACTGGCGCGCGGCCTCCGCGCAGCTCTACCTCAGCCTGCCGCAGAGCGACTGGGCGCCCTGGCTGGCCGAGCGCCTGCCCGCCGGCTGGCAGCTGCCGCGCCTGCAGCTCGGCGGCGAGCTGTGGCTGGACTGGGCCGCCGGCCAGGCCCAGCGCGCCGCGCTGCGCTTGCATGCCCCGCAGCTCGACGTGCGGCCTGCGCAGCGCAGCCTGGCCGAATTCCGCGACCTGGCGCTGACCGCCCACTTCGCGCGCGAGGCGCAGGGCTGGCGCCTGCTGGTCGAGGAGCTGGCCGGCAGTTTCGCCGGCGAGCGGCTCAATCCCGGCCAGCTGCAGCTGCGTCGTCTCGCGGCGGACGATACCTGGCTGCTGCAGGCCGAGCGGCTCAACCTCGCGCCGCTGGCCAGCCTGGTCCGCGGCCTGGCGCCGCTGCCGGACAAGGCGGTGGAGATCCTCGCCAGTCTGGCGCCGCACGGCCGGCTGCGCGACCTGCGCGCCGAAGTTCGCCCGCGGGGCGAGGGTCTGCCGGAGGTCGAGTACGACCTGCGCCTGGACCGGGTCGGTGTCAGCGCCTGGCATGGCGTGCCGGCGCTGGAAAACGTCAGCGGCAGCCTCAGTGGCAGTCTCGCCGGCGGCGAGCTGCGCCTGGACGCCAACGACTTCATGCTGCACCTCGACACCCTGTTCCCCGAGCCCTGGCGCTACCGGCGAGCCCGGGCGCGGCTGGAGTGGCGCCTGGATGCCGAGGCCTTCACCCTGTCCAGCGCGCTGATGCGCCTGTCGGGCGAGGAGGGCGAGCTGGCCGGCAACATGCTGATCCGTCTGCGCCGCGACCCGGCCGCCGAGGACTACATGGACCTGCAGGTCGGTCTGCGCCAGGGCGATGCGCGCTACACCGGGCGCTACCTGCCGACCCGCTCGCCGGGCCTGAGTGCGCCGCTGGCCGAGTGGCTGCAGACGGCGATCAAGGGCGGGGCGATCGAGCAGGGGCTGTTCGTCTACCAGGGCTCGCTGAACAAGGGCGCCTCGCCGCAGGCGCGCGCGCTGGGTCTGTACTTCCAGGTGCGCGATGCCGAGCTGGCCTACCAGCCCGCCTGGCCGCCGCTGCGCCAGCTCGACGGCGAGGTGTTCGTCGAGGACAGCGGCGTGCGCGTGCGTGCACCGACCGCGCGGGTGCTCGACAGTCGGCTGCGCGACGTGCAGGCGCAGGTGAAGCTGGGCAGCCGGCGCGGGCCGCGCCTGACGGTCGACGGCCAGGTGCACGCCAGCCTCGGCGATGGCCTGAAGATCCTCCAGGACACCCCGCTGGGCGAGCGGCAGACCTTCGCCGGCTGGCAGGGCGAGGGCCCGCTGGACGGCCGCCTGCAGCTGGACATCCCGCTGGCGCGCCAGGCCGGCGCCCTGCGTGCGGTGGTCGACTTCGCCACCGAGGATGCGCGCCTGCAGCTGCCGCAGCCGGCGCTGGAGCTGCAGCAGCTTCGCGGCAGCTTCCGCTACGATACGGCCCGCGGCCTGAGCGCGCCGGAGATCCGCGGCCGCGCCTTCGACCGCCCGCTGCGGGCGGCGATCGAGGCGCGCGGCCAGCCCGGCAAGCCGCTGTCACGGCTGGACGTGCGCAGCAGCATCGCCGTCGAGCGTCTGGCCAGTTGGCTGGGCGCTGCGCCGGCGGAGGTTCCCGCCAGTGGCGAGCTGCCCTATCGGCTGTGGCTGGATCTCGATTTCGGCGAAGCCAGCCAGTTGCGGGTCAGCTCCGACCTGCGCGGCACCCGCATCGATCTGCCGGCGCCGCTGGGCAAGCCGGCCGAGGAGACGCGCAGCGCCAGCTGGAGCATGACCCTGGGCGGTGCCGAGCGCCGCTACGAGCTGAGCTACGCGGGACTGGCCAGCCTCGCCCTGGTCGCGCCGCCCGGCCGGCTGGCCGGCGGGCGGGGCGAGCTGCGTCTGGGCGGCGAGGCCGCGCAGATCCCCCGCGAGCTGGGCCTGCACGTCCGCGGCCGGCTGAGCGAATTCGACTGGCCGGCCTGGCAGGCGCTGCAGGCGCGCCGGGGCGGCGGGCCGGCGGGCGAGCTGCTGCAGTCGGCCGAGCTGGAGCTGGCGCGCTTCACGGCCGGCAGCCTGAGCCTCGAGCAGCTCAGGGTCGGCCTGCGGCGCGGCGGACGCAACTGGCGTCTGCGTCTGGAGAATCCGCAGCTGCTCGGCGAGGTGGTGATTCCGCCGGCCGCCAGCGCGCCGCTGCGCATCGAGCTGCAGCGCCTGCGCCTGCCGGCGCGCGAGTCGGCGGTGGAGAAGGCCCGGCGCGAGGCGGCCGGTATCGCCGCCAGCGACCCGCTGGCCGCGCTCGACCCGCGCAGCCTGCCGGCGATGGACGTGAGTATCCAGGCCCTCTACCTCGGTGAGGAACGCCTCGGCCGCTGGCATTTCCGCAGCCGCCCGAGCGGCAGCGGCGCGCGCTTCGACCAGCTCGACCTCGATCTCAAGGGCCTGCGCCTG
Organism: Pseudomonas sp. OF001; assembly: GCF_904426495.1. Classification (NCBI taxonomy): domain Bacteria; kingdom Pseudomonadati; phylum Pseudomonadota; class Gammaproteobacteria; order Pseudomonadales; family Pseudomonadaceae; genus Pseudomonas; species Pseudomonas sp. OF001. The sequence continues at coordinate 312,705 of NZ_CAJGBM010000001.1, forward strand.
GACGGCAGCCTCGACTGGCAGGGCACGGGCATGGCCAGCCGCACCGCGTATCGCGGTCGTCTGAGCGGCGGCGACCTGAGCGACGTGCTGCTGGCCTGGGGGTATGCACCGAGCATCACCAGTCGCGACTTCCAGGTCGACATCGACGGCAGCTGGCCGGGCTCGCCGGCCATGGCCGGGCTCAGGCACTTCAGCGGCAGCCTGGCGGCGCAGGCGCGCCAGGGCCAGTTGCTCGAGGTGGAGGGCGGCGCCGCGGCGCTGCGGGTGTTCGGCCTGCTCAACTTCAACGCCCTCGGTCGGCGCCTGCGCCTGGACTTCTCCGACCTGCTCGGCCGCGGGCTGGCCTACGATCGCATCGGGGGGAGTCTGGCGGGCACCGACGGCGTGCTGCTGACCCGCGAGCCGCTGGTGCTCGACGGGCCGTCGACCCGCCTGGAGCTGGACGGCCAGCTGGACATGGCCCAGGACCGCATCGCCGCCAAGTTGCGGGTGACCCTGCCGCTGTCCAACAACCTGCCGCTGGCCGCGCTGCTGGCCGGCGCGGCGCCGGTGGCCGGCGCGCTGTTCATCGTCGACCAACTGGTCGGCGACCGCCTATCCCGGGTGGCCAGTGTCGACTACCGGGTCGACGGCCCCTGGCAGGACCCGCAGATCAGCCTGTTCGGCAGGCCGGCGAGGGACGCACGTTGAGGCCAATCCGGGTTAGGATGAAATCATGAGGCAGCAGGAGACGAGCATGGGCCGGGTGGCAGTCATCCAGATGGTCAGTCAGGCCGACGTGGCGAGCAATCTGGCGCGCGCCCGGGTGCTGCTCGAGCAGGCGGCGCAGGAGGGGGCGCGGCTGGCCGTGCTGCCGGAGAACTTCGCCGCCATGGGCCGGCGCGATCTGGCCGAACTCGGCCGCGCCGAGGCCGCCGGCGAGGGGCCGCTGCTGCCCTGGCTCGCGGCCTGCGCCCGCGAGCTGGGCCTGTGGCTGGTGGCCGGCACCCTGCCGCTGCTGCCGGAGGGGCAGCGCGACGGCAAGCCGCACGCCTGCTCGCTGCTGATCGACAGCGACGGCCAGGTCGCCGCGCGCTACGACAAGCTGCACCTGTTCGACGTCGAGGTGGCCGACAGCCGCGGCAGCTACCGCGAGTCCGACGACTTCGCCCACGGCGAGCGCCTGGTGCTGGCCGACACCCCGGTGGGGCGCCTGGGCCTGACCGTGTGCTACGACCTGCGCTTTCCCGAACTGTACGGCGCCCTGCGCGCGGCCGGCGCCGAGCTGATCAGCGCGCCCTCGGCGTTCACCGCGGTGACCGGCGCGGCGCACTGGGAGATCCTCGTGCGCGCGCGGGCCATCGAAACCCAGTGCTACCTGCTGGCTGCCAACCAGGGTGGCCTGCACCCGGGGCCGCGGGAAACCTTCGGCCATTCGCTGATCGTCGATCCCTGGGGCGAGCCCCTGGCCCGCCAGCCGCGCGGCGAGGCGGTGCTGCTGGCCGATCTCGACCGCCCGGCGCAGGCGGCCATCCGCCGGCGCATGCCGGTGCATGCCCATCGCCGCCTGCATCCCGGGGCGCTGCAAACCAAGACCAAGGAGTCCCCATGAACACCCTGTCCTCCGTCAGCGCCCAGCTGCTGACTCCCGGTGGCCTCGATCTCGAGCGCCTGCCGGTGCTGCTCGGCGAGCTGGCCGGCCCCGGCATCGATGCCGCCGACCTGTACTTCCAGAGCCAGGTGTCCGAGTCATGGCTGCTCGAGGACGGCATCGTCAAGGAAGGCAGCTTCCACCTCGACCAGGGCGTCGGCGTGCGTGCCCAGTCCGGCGAGAAGACCGGTTTCGCCTACAGCAACAGCATCGAGGAGCATGCCCTGCGCCAGGCCATCGGTGCCGCCCGCTCGATCGCCCGTGCCGGTCAGCAGGGCCGCGTGCACACGCCGGCAGTGCAGGTGCCGCCGCGCCTGTACGGCGCCGACAACCCGCTGGAAGTGCTCAGCCGCGCCGAGAAGGTCGAGCTGCTCAAGCGCGTCGACCAGGCCACCCGCGCCCTCGATCCGCGCATCTCGCGGGTCACCGTCAGCCTGGCCGGCACCTGGGAGCAGGTGCTGGTGGCGGCGACCGACGGCAGCCTGGGCGCCGACGTGCGCCCGCTGGTGCGCTTCAACGTCAGCGTGATCGTCGAGCAGGGTGGCCGCCGCGAGCGCGGTGCCCACGGCGGCGGCGGGCGTACCGACTACCGCTACTTCCTCGAGCACGACCGCGCCATGGACTACGCCCGCGAGGCGGTGCGCCAGGCGCTGCTCAACCTCGAGGCGATCCCGGCGCCGGCCGGCAGCCTGCCGGTGGTGCTCGGCAACGGCTGGAGCGGCGTGCTGCTGCACGAGGCGGTTGGCCATGGCCTGGAGGGCGACTTCAACCGCAAGGGCAGTTCGGCCTACAGCGGCCGGGTCGGCCAGCAGGTGGCCTCGAGCCTGTGCACCATCGTCGACGACGGCACCCTGGCGGGCCGTCGCGGCTCGCTGAGCCTCGACGACGAGGGCACGCCGACCCAGTGCACCACGCTGATCGAGAACGGCGTGCTCAAGGGCTACATGCAGGACAAGCTCAATGCCCGCCTGATGGGCGTGAAGCCCACCGGCAACGGCCGGCGCGAATCCTACGCGCACCTGCCGATGCCGCGCATGACCAACACCTACATGCTGGCCGGACAGAGCGAGCCGGAAGAGATCATCCGTTCGGTGAAGCGCGGCCTGTACTGCGCCAGCCTCGGCGGCGGCCAGGTGGACATCACCAGCGGCAAGTTCGTGTTCTCCACCAGCGAGGCCTACCTGATCGAGGACGGCCGCATCACCGCACCGGTCAAGGGCGCGACCCTGATCGGCAACGGTCCGGAGGCGATGAGCCGGGTGTCGATGGTCGGCAACGACCTGGCGCTGGACAGCGGCGTCGGCACCTGCGGCAAGGACGGCCAGTCGGTGCCGGTGGGCGTCGGCCAGCCGACCCTGAAGATCGAGGCGATCACCGTCGGCGGCACCGGCGGCTGACACGTGGGGTGGGCAACTCGCGCAGCGATTGCCCAGCGGATGGGGCGGTGGAAGATCGCTGCGCGAGTCTTCCACCCTGCGATGTGACTGGGGGCGGTGCTCAGCGCAGGCCGCGCTTGACCTCGTCGAGGTCGCGCAGGTACTTGAACACCTTGCGCGCCGCCGCCGGCGGCTTGTTGTGCGCCGCCTCGTGCTGGGCGTGGCGGATCAGCTGGCGCAGGTGCTGGACGTCGGCCTCGGGATATTCGCCGAGCAGCGCCTCGAGGTCGCTGTCGCCACCGCCGACCAGACGGTCGCGCCAGCGCTCGAGGGCGTGGAAGCGCTCGTTGTACTGGCGGGTGGAGGCGTCCATCTGGTCAAGCAGACCGGTGATGGCTTCGAGGTCCTGGCTGCGCATCAGCTTGCCGATGTACTGGATGTGGCGTTTGCGCGCGGCGTGGGCCTTGTGCTTGGGCGCCTCGAGCAGCGCCTTGAGCAGCATGTCGGAGAGCGGCAGGCGCTCGAGCTGCTCGGGCTTGAGGGTGGTCAGGCGCACGCCGAGGTCCTGCAGCGCATGCAGTTCGCGCTTGACCTGGGTTTTGCTCTTCTCTCCGGAGAAGTCGTCGTCGAATTGTTCAGACATGGGGCGGGTCCGCTGGGAAACGCCGCCATGATAACCACTCAAGGGGCCGCTTGTCCGGCCCGGCCGGCACGCCGGCGGGAAAACAGGAGCAGGACATGAATTCAGCCGTGGAAAGCGTGGGGCCGCAGGCCCTGCCGGGATTGCAGGAGCAGGTCGAGGCGATCCTCGCCGAGGCGCGCCGCCAGGGCGCCAGCGCCTGCGAGGTAGCGGTGTCGCTGGAGCAGGGGCTGTCCACCAGCGTGCGCCAGGGCGAGGTGGAGACGGTCGAGTTCAACCGCGACCGTGGCTTCGGCATCACCCTCTACCTCGGCCAGCGCAAGGGTTCGGCGAGCACCTCGGCGCAGGGCGAGAGCGCGATCCGCGAGACCGTGACGGCGGCGCTGGCCATCGCCCGCCACGCTTCCGAGGACGACTGCGCAGGCCTCGCCGACGCCGCACTGATGGCCCGCGAACTGCCCGATCTCGATCTGTACCATCCCTGGGCGATCGACCCGGAGCAGGCCATCGAGCAGGCGCTGGCCTGCGAGGCGGCGGCCTTCGCCGCCGATCCCAGGGTCACCCGCGCCGACGGTACCACCCTCAACACCCACCTGGGCTGCCGGGTGTACGGCAACAGCCACGGCTTCGTCGGCGGCTACGCCTCCAGCCGGCACAGCCTGAGCTGCGTGATGATCGCCGAGGGCGAAGGGCAGATGCAGCGCGACTACTGGTACGACGTCAGCCGCATCGGCAGCGAGCTGGCCAGTGCCGAGTCGATCGGCCGGCGCGCCGCCGAGCGCGCGGTGGCGCGCCTTGGCGCGCGGCCGGTGCCGACCTGCGAGGTGCCGGTGCTGTTCGCCGCCGAACTGGCCACCGGGCTGTTCGGCCACTTCCTCGCGGCGATCTCCGGCGGCAGCCTGTACCGCAAGGCCTCCTTCCTCGAGGGCGCGCTGGGCCAGGCGCTGTTCCCCGACTGGCTGAGCCTCGACGAGCGTCCGCACCTGTCGCGCGGCATGGGCAGCGCCAGCTTCGACGGCGACGGCCTGGCCACCTATGCCAAGCCCTTCGTCGAAGGCGGCAAGCTGGTCTCCTATGCCCTCGGCACCTATTCCGGACGCAAGCTGGGCATGCCGAGCACCGCCAACGCCGGCGGCGTACACAACCTGTTCGTCAGCCACGGCAGCGAGGATCAGGCGGCGCTGATCCGCCGCATGGATCGCGGCCTGCTGGTCACCGAGCTGATGGGGCAGGGCCTCAACCTGGTCACCGGCGACTACTCGCGCGGTGCGGCGGGCTTCTGGGTGGAGAACGGGGTGATCCAGTTCCCGGTGCAGGAGGTGACCGTCGCCGGCAACCTGCGCGACATGTTCAGGGGCATCGTGGCGGTGGGCAGCGACCTGGAGACGCGCGGCAACGTGCGCAGCGGCTCGGTGCTGATCGAGAAGATGACGGTGGGTGGCAGCTGAGGTCGCTGCGGGGGAGGGCAGGAGGTTTCCTGCCCGTTCCTCGGGGGGGCGGAGCTATTCGCCTTCGTCGAAGTAGTTGTTGATCAGTTCGAGCAGGGCCTGCAGGGCTTCCTGCTCCTGCTCTCCCTCGGTACGCAGGTGGATCGGGGTGCCCTTGCCGGCGGCCAGCATCATCACCGACATGATGCTCTTGCCGTCCACCAGGCTGTCCGCCGAGCGACCGACCCGCACCTGGCAGGGGAAGCGCCCGGCCACGCCGACGAACTTGGCGGCGGCGCGGGCATGCAGGCCGAGCTTGTTGATGATGGTGACGTCGCAGGCTGGCATCGGGCGGGAAGTGTCCTGGTTACTTGAGGTCGCGGTGACGGATCTGCAGGTTGCCCAGGCTGTCGCGCAGCGCGGCGCCCAGGCGCTCGGCGAGGTACACCGAGCGGTGGTGGCCGCCGGTGCAGCCGATGGCCACGGTGACGTAGGCGCGGTTGCTGGCGGCGAAGCGCGGCAGCCACTTGCTGAGGTAGGCGAGCAGGTCCTGGTACATCTCCTCGACGTCCGGCTGGGCGTCCAGGTAGTCGCGCACCACCGCCTCGAGGCCGCTGTACTCGCGCAGGTCCGGCTTCCAGTAGGGATTGGGCAGGCAGCGCACGTCGAACACCAGGTCGGCGTCCACCGGCATGCCGCGCTTGAAGCCGAACGACTCGATCAGGAAGGCGGTGCCCGGCTGCGGCTTGTCCAGCAGGCGCAGCTTGAGGGTATCGCTGAGCTGGTAGAGGTTGAGGTTGGCGGTGTCGATCTTCAGGTCGGCCAGGTCGGCGATCGGCGCCAGCAGCTGGCGTTCGTCATCGATCGCCTCGCTCAGCGAGCGCTCATCGCTGGTCAGCGGGTGGCGCCGGCGGGTTTCCGAGAAGCGCTTGAGCAGGGTGGCGTTGTCGGCGTCCAGGTACAGCACGTCGCACTGGATGTTGCGCTGGCGCAGCTGGTCGAGCAGCTCGGGGAAACGGCGGAGCTGGCTGGGCAGGTTGCGTGCGTCGATGGACACCGCGACCTTGGGCTGCAGCAGTTCGGTCTGCAGCAGGGCGCGCTCGCCGAGGTCGGGCAGCAGGCTGGCGGGCAGGTTGTCGATGCAGTAGAAGCCGTTGTCCTCAAGTACGGCCAGGGCGGTGCTCTTGCCCGAGCCGGAGCGGCCGCTGACGATCACCAGGCGCATGGCTCAGCGTCCGTCCACGGTATCGAGCACCACCTGGTAGAGGTCGAATCCATCCCTGGCCTGGCGCAGGCGCTCTCGCACGTCGGCACGGTCGAGCAGGCCGGCGATCTGGCGCAGCAGCTCGAGGTGTTCCTCGGTGGCGGTTTCCGGCACCAAGAGGACGAACAGCAGGTCCACCGGCGCGCCGTCGAGGGCGTCGAAGTCTACCGGGGCATCCAGGCGCAGCAGGGCGCTGACCGGCACCGAGCAGCCGGCCAGGCGGCAGTGGGGGATGGCGATGCCATTGCCGAAGCCGGTGGAGCCGAGCTTCTCGCGGGCCACCAGGCTTTCGAAGATGTCATGTGCGTCGAGCCCGGGAATGTCCCGGGCTACGAGGTTGGCGATCTGCTCGAGAACGCGCTTCTTGCTGCCTCCCGGCACGTTCACCTGGGAACGGCCGGGGGTCAGGATGTGCTCTAGTCGAATCATCGGGGAATGATCAGCGGGCAGCGGCGCCCTGTTCGCGTTCGATCTGTTTTTCCTTGTGCTTGATCAGCTGGCGGTCCAGCTTGTCGGCCAGCAGGTCGATGGCGGCGTACATGTCCTCGTGCTCGGCGTTGGCGACCACTTCGCCGCCGGCAATATGCAGGGTCGCTTCGATCTTCTGCTTCAGTTTCTCCACCTGCATGATCACCTGGACGTTGGTGATCTTGTCGAAATGGCGCGCCAGGCGCTCGAATTTCTCGTTGACGTAGTCACGCAGAGTGTCGGTCACTTCCAGGTGTTGGCCACTGATATTGACTTGCATACCGCTTCTCCTTATTACCTACGTTGCTGGCGGGATATTCCCCGCCACCTGAATTCTGCTGCTCGAACGCTACACCAGTCGCTTGCGCTCGCTGGAGGGTGCAATGCCGAGGGACTCCCGGTATTTGGCGATGGTCCGGCGGGCCACTTGAATCCCCTGCTCTTCCAGTAAACCAGCGATCTTGCTGTCACTCAATGGCTTTTTCGGGTTTTCCGCCGCCACCAGTTTCTTGATGATGGCGCGGATCGCCGTCGACGAGCATTCGCCGCCCTCGGCGGTGCTGACGTGGCTGGAGAAAAAGTACTTGAGTTCGTAGATGCCGCGCGGGGTGTGCATGTACTTCTGCGTGGTGACCCGCGAGATGGTCGACTCGTGCATGCCCACCGCCTCGGCGATGTCGTGCAGCACCAGCGGCTTCATCGCCTCCTCGCCGTACTCGAGAAAGCCGCGCTGCTGCTCGACGATCTGGGTGGCGACCTTCATCAGCGTCTCGTTGCGGCTGAGCAGGCTCTTGATGAACCAGCGCGCTTCCTGCAGCTGGTTGCGCATGTAGGTGTTGTCGGCGCTGGAGTCGGCGCGGCGTACCAGGCCGGCATAGTGCGGGTTGACCCGCAGGCGCGGCATGGCGTCGGGGTTGAGCTCGACCAGCCAGCGCTCGTTGTCCTTGCGCACGATCACGTCGGGGACCACGTACTCGGCCTCGCCGGCCTCGATCTGTGCGCCGGGACGCGGGTTGAGGCGCTGGATCAGCTCGACCACCTGGCGCAGCTCGTCCTCCTTCAGGCGCAGGCGCCGCATCAGCTGGGCGTAGTCGCGGCTGCCGAGCAGGTCGAGGTGGTCGCGGGCGACGCGGCGCGCCTCGTCCAGCCAGGGGGTGTCGGCTGGCAGCTGCTTCAGCTGCAGCAGCAGGCACTCGCTGAGGTCGCGTGCGCCGATGCCCAGTGGCTCGAACTGCTGCACGCGGTGCAGGACCATTTCCACCTCGTCCAGCTCGATGCCCAGTTCAGGGTCGAGGGAGTCGAGGATCTCCTCGAGGCTTTCCTCGAGGTAGCCGTCGTTGTTGATGGCGTCGATGATCGACATGGCGATCAGCCGGTCGCTGTCGCTCATCGGCGCCAGGTTGAGCTGCCAGAGCAGGTGGCTGTGCAGGCTCTCGCCGGAGGAGGTGCGGGCGGTGAAGTCCCACTCGTCGTCCTCGCTGCTCGGCAGGCTGCTGGCGCTGGTCTGGTAGATGTCCTCCCAGGCGGTATCCACCGGCAGCTCGCTGGGGATGCGCTCCTCCCACTGGCCCTCGTCGAGACTGTCGGGGTCGCGCTCGGTGGTGGCGACCGTGCTGTCGTGGCTGGCGCCGGAGGATGGGCCTTCGCTCTCCGCCAGCGGGTCGCTGCTGTCGAAGTCGTCGCCGTCTTCCTGTCGCTCGAGCATCGGGTTGGAGTCGAGGGCTTCCTGGATTTCCTGCTGCAGGTCGAGGGTCGACAGCTGGAGCAGACGAATGGCTTGTTGCAGCTGCGGTGTCATCGTCAGCTGCTGGCCCATCTTGAGGACTAGCGAGTGTTTCATGGCTTGGGAGTTGGCACCTTGGGTCTGCCAGCGCCTGCGCGCTGTCCACTGCTGGGCGCCGGGGCGCCGCGGTTAGCAAATTATATGCCCGATATTTGCGGCTTTGCCTAGGCTTGACAGTCGCCCGAAAAGGCGCAGTCGGGTGGGTGGCGCCCGGCAGAGGGCGGGCGCGGGCGGGGTGCGTTGCCGGCGGCCTACAGGCGGAACTCGTGGCCCAGGTAGACGTCCTTGACCAGTTGGTTGGCGAGGATGCTCTCGGCGTCGCCTTCGGCGATCAGTTGGCCGGCATTGACGATGTAGGCGGTCTCGCAGATGTCCAGGGTCTCGCGCACGTTGTGGTCGGTGATCAGCACGCCGATGCCGCGTTCCTTGAGGTGGTGGATGATCTGCTTGATGTCGCCCACCGAGATCGGGTCGACCCCGGCGAAGGGTTCGTCGAGGAGGATGAACTTGGGATCGCTGGCCAGGGCGCGGGCGATCTCCACCCGGCGGCGTTCGCCGCCGGACAGGCTCATGCCCAGGCTGTCGCGGATGTGGCTGATGTGGAACTCCTGCAGCAGGCTTTCCAGCGCCTCGCGCCGTGCGGCGCGGTCGAGGTCCTTGCGCGTCTCGAGGATGGCCATGATGTTGTCGGCCACCGTCAGCTTGCGGAAGATCGACGCCTCCTGCGGCAGGTAGCCGATGCCGGCGCGGGCGCGGCCGTGCATCGGCAGGTGGGTGACGTCCTGCTCGTCGATCAGCACGCGGCCCTGGTCGGCATGCACCAGGCCGACGATCATGTAGAAGCAGGTGGTCTTGCCGGCGCCGTTGGGTCCGAGCAGGCCGACGATCTGCCCGCTGTCGATCGACAGGCTGACGTCGCGCACCACGGCGCGTCCCTTGTAGCTCTTGGCCAGGTGCTGGGCGATCAGGGTGCTCATGGGGTGTTCTGCTCCGGCTCGGCCTTCTTGCGCGGCTGGATGACCATGTCGATGCGCGCGCGCGGCGTGGTCACCTTGCTGCCGGTGGCGCGCCCGGCGTTGACGATCTGGCGCTGGGTGTCGTAGACGATCTTCTCGCCTTCGAAGGTGTTGCCTTCCTGGACCACCTTCGCCTGGTCGATCAGCACGATGCGCTCGTTGGCGGCGAAGTACTGGATGGTCAGGCCGTAGGCCTTGACCAGCGGCTTGTCGGCGGCCGGCTGCTGCTCGTAGTAGGCCGGCTTGCCGGTCGCGGTGAACACCTCGATGTCGCCGCTCTTGTCCTGGGTGATGGTCACGGTGTCGCCGGTGATCTTCAGGCTGCCCTGGGTGATCACCACGCCGCCGCGGTACACGGCGACGCCCTGGGCGTCGTCCAGCTCGGCGCTGTCGGCCTGCACGCGGATCGGCTGGTTGCGGTCGCTCGGCAGGGACCAGGCCGGCGCGCCGGCCAGCAGGATGCCCAGACCGAAGAGGAGGGGAAGGGGGTTAGCGAACCTCATGCTGTCCTCGCACATTGGATTTCAGGAGCATCCGGCTTTCGTTGAGATAGGCCTGCAGGCCGGAGGCGGTGGTCACGCCGTTGGCGGCCTCGATACGCACCGGCTGGGACGTCTCGGCGTACTCCCGCTCGGGAAACACGCTCAGACGGGATGTGGTGAGCAGGATGGGGCGGCCCTTGGCGTCGCTGCGCTCCACGCGCACGCCGTCGAGCAGGTCGACCTGCACGCCGCCGGGCGACACCTCGCCGCGCTCGCTCAGCACGTGCCAGGGGTAGGCGCTGCCGCGGTACAGGCGCAGTTCCGGGCGGGTCAGGCGGGTGACGTCGCTGCTCTGCAGGTGTTCCAGGTGCTCGGCGCTCAGGCGGTAGTGCAGGGCGCCGTCGGCCTGGAACTGCACGCTGCGGGCGTTCTCCGCATAGAAGTCGATGGCGTCCTCGGCTGGCGCGGGGACGCTGCGGGTCATGAAGCTTTCCGGGCGGATGTTCCAGTAGCCGATGGCCGCCAGCAGGGCGGCCAGCAGGGCGAACGGCAGGAAGGTGCGCAGGGTGGGATTCATCGGGGATCCGTCACAGGTAGGCGGCTTGGGCCGCCTCCAGCGTGCCCTGGGCGCGCATGATCAGTTCGCAGAACTCGCGGGCGGCGCCTTCGCCGCCGCGGGCCTGGGTCACCGCCGCCGCATGCTGGCGGACGAAGGCGTCGGCGCTGGCCACCGCCATGCCGAGACCGACCCGGCGTATCACCGGCAGGTCGGGCAGGTCGTCGCCCAGATAGGCGACCTGCTCGTATGAGAGTCCCAGTTCGGCCAGCAGTTCATCGAGTACCACCAGCTTGTCCTCGCGGCCCTGCACCAGGTGCTGGATGCCGAGGTTCTTCGCCCGCCGCTCGACCACCGGAGCGGTACGGCCGCTGATGATCGCGGTGCGCACCCCGGAGTTGATCAGCATCTTGATGCCGTGGCCGTCGAGGGTGTTGAAGGTCTTGAACTCGCCGCCCTCGGGCAGGAAGTACAGCTTGCCGTCGGTCAGCACGCCGTCGACGTCGAAGATCGCCAGGCGGATGGCGCGGGCGCGTTGCAGCAGTTCGTCGTTCATCACATCACTCCGGCGCGCAGCAGGTCGTGCATGTTCAGGGCGCCGACGGCGCGCTGGTCCGCGTCCACCGCCACCAGGGCGCTGATGCGGTTGTCCTCCATGATCTTCAGTGCCTCGGCGGCGAGCATGTCCGGGCGCACGGTCTTGCCGCCGGCGGTCATCAGTTCGTCGATCGACGCCTGGCGCACGTCGACGCCGCGGTCCAGGGCGCGGCGCAGATCGCCGTCGGTGAAGATCCCGGCCAGGCGGCCGTCGGGCTCGGTGATCACCGTCATGCCCAGGCCCTTGCGGGTCATCTCCAGCAGTGCCTCGCGCAGCGGCGTGCCGCGCGGCACGCAGGGCAGGCGCTCGCCGTCGTGCATGATGTTCTCCACCTTGAGCAGCAGGCGGCGGCCCAGGGCGCCACCCGGATGGGAGAAGGCGAAGTCCTCGGCGGTGAAGCCGCGCGCTTCCAGCAGGGCGATGGCCAGGGCGTCGCCGAGCACCAGCGAGACGGTGGTCGAGGAGGTCGGCGCCAGGTTCAGCGGGCAGGCCTCCTGGGCCACGCCGGCATCCAGGTTGACCGCCGCGGCCTGGGCCAGCGGCGAGTCGGGGTTGCCGGTCATGCTGATCAGGGTGATGCCCAGGCGCTTGATCAGCGGCAGCAGGGTGACGATCTCGGCGGTGCTGCCCGAGTTGGACAGCGCCAGCACCACGTCGTCGCGGGTGATCATGCCCATGTCGCCGTGGCTGGCCTCGGCGGGGTGGACGAAGAAGGCGGTGGTGCCGGTGCTGGCCAGGGTCGCGGCGATCTTGCGGCCGATGTGGCCGGACTTGCCCATGCCGACCACCACTACGCGGCCCTTGCAGGCCAGCAGCAGTTCGCAGGCGCGCACGAAATCGCCGTTGATCCGCGCAAGCAGGTCGTTCACGGCGTCCAGCTCCATACGGATGGTGCGCTGGGCGGATTGGATGAAGGACGGCGTCTGGGGCATGGGCGCAGGCACGGTTGGCTGATCAAGCGGACGATTATACCGACAAACCGGCGACCGCTCATCATCTGCCGTTGCCTCGGCGGCGCGGTGCTTGGGCGCGTCCGGCCGGCGGTGTATAGTGCGCGCCTATTCGGCCAGCGGCTGCCGGATGTCCCTGCCTAGGGTTCGGGCGTCTGCACGGAAGGCCGGCACGCAAGGAGTTCCGATGACTAGCGACAACGCGTATGCCGTCGAGCTGAAGGGGGTGACCTTCAGGCGCGGCACGCGCACCATCTTCGATAATGTGAACCTGAGCATCCCGCGCGGCAAGGTCACCGGCATCATGGGCCCCTCCGGCTGCGGCAAGACCACCCTGCTGCGCCTGATCGGCGCCCAGCTGCGCCCGGCCAGCGGCCAGGTGATCGTCAACGGCCACAATCTGCCGCAGCTGTCGCGCCGCGAACTGTTCGACATGCGCAAGCAGATGGGCGTGCTGTTCCAGAGCGGCGCGCTGTTCACCGATCTCGACGTGTTCGAGAACGTCGCCTTCCCGCTGCGCGTGCACACCCGCCTCCCCGAGGAGATGATCCGCGACATCGTGCTGATGAAGCTGCAGGCGGTCGGCCTGCGCGGCGCCATCGAACTGATGCCCGACGAGCTGTCCGGCGGCATGAAGCGCCGCGTGGCGCTGGCGCGGGCGATCGCCCTGGACCCGCAGATCCTCATGTACGACGAGCCCTTCGTCGGCCAGGATCCCATCGCCATGGGGGTGCTGGTGCGCCTGATCCGCCAGCTCAACGATGCCCTCGGTCTGACCAGCATCGTGGTGTCCCACGACCTGGCCGAGACCGCCAGCATCGCCGACTACCTGTACGTGGTCGGCGACAGTCAGGTGCTCGGCCAGGGCACTCCAGCCGAACTCATGGAGTCCGATAACCCGCGCATCCGCCAGTTCATGCAGGGCATCGCCGACGGGCCGGTACCCTTCCACTATCCCGCGGCCGACTACCGCCGCGACCTGCTGGGAGAGCCCTGATGCGCAGGACTCCGTTGATCGAGCGCGTGCGCCTGCTCGGTCGCTCCGGCCTCGACGTGCTCGAGGCCCTCGGCCGTTCGACCCTGTTCCTCGGCCATGCCCTGTTCGGCCGCAACGGCGCCGGCAGTTTCCTGCAACTGCTGGTCAAGCAGCTGTATGCGGTCGGCGTGCTGTCGCTGGCGATCATCATCGTCTCCGGCATCTTCATCGGCATGGTGCTGGCCCTGCAGGGCTACAACATCCTGGTGGACTTCGCCTCCGAGGAGGCGGTCGGCCAGATGGTCGCCCTGACCCTGCTGCGCGAGCTGGGCCCGGTGGTCACCGCGCTGCTGTTCGCCGGGCGTGCCGGCTCGGCGCTGACCGCCGAGATCGGCAACATGAAGTCCACCGAGCAGCTGTCCAGCCTGGAGATGATCGGCGTCGACCCGCTCAAGTACATCATCGCCCCGCGCCTGTGGGCCGGCTTCATCTCCATGCCGCTGCTCTCGGCGATCTTCACCGTGGTCGGCATCTGGGGTGGGGCGATGGTCGCGGTGGACTGGCTCGGCGTCTACGAGGGCTCCTACTGGGGCAACATGCAGCGCAGCGTGGAGTTCCAGGGCGACGTGCTCAACGGCGTGATCAAGAGCCTGGTGTTCGCCGTGGTGGTGACCTGGATCGCGGTGTTCCAGGGCTACGACTGCGAGCCGACCTCCGAGGGCATCAGTCGCGCCACCACCCGCACCGTGGTCTACGCCTCGCTGGCCGTGCTCGGCCTCGACTTCATCCTTACCGCTCTGATGTTTGGAGACTTCTGATGCAATCCCGCTCCCTGGAAATCGGCGTCGGCCTGTTCCTCCTCGCCGGCCTGCTGGCCCTGCTGCTGCTGGCCCTGCGCGTCAGCGGTCTGACCATCGGCTCGGCGCAGGACACCTACCGCGTCTACGCCTACTTCGACAACACCGCCGGGGTCAGCCCGCGCGCCAAGGTGACCATGGCCGGGGTGACCATCGGCAAGGTGGTGGCCGTCGATCTCGACCACGACAGCTTCATGGGGCGTGTGACCATGGAACTCGACGGGCGCGTCAACAATCTACCTACCGATTCCACCGCGTCGATCCTCACCGCCGGGCTGCTCGGCGAGAAGTACATCGGCATCAGCATCGGTGGCGAGGAGCAGGTGCTGGTCGACGGCGGGGTGATCCGCGATACCCAGTCGGCCCTGGTGCTGGAGGATCTGATCGGCAAGTTCCTGCTCAACTCCGTCAACAAAGAACCCGCCAAGCAATAAAGGACATCCGTCATGCTCAAGATCCTGCGACGCAGCCTGCTGGTGCTGCTGGCCTGCCTGCCCTTCGCCGGCCATGCCGCCGCCACTCCGCAACAGGTGGTGCAGGCCACCACGGACAAGGTGCTGGGCGAGCTGAACAGCAAGCGCGAGCAGTTCAAGCAGGACCCGGAGGCCTTCTACCAGGCCCTCGACGGCATTCTCGGTCCGGTGGTCGACTTCGACGGCTTCGCCCGCGGGGTGATGACCGTGCGCTACAGCCGCCAGGCCTCGCCGCAGCAGATGCAGGCCTTCGTCGACAACTTCAAGCGCAGCCTGGTGAAGTTCTACGGCGGCGCCCTGCTCGAGTACGACAACCAGGAGATCCGCATGCTGCCGGCGGTGGCGTCCCGCGAGCCGGGGCGCGCCTCGGTGAACATGGAGGTGGTCGGCCGCACGGGCGCCATCTACCCGGTGACCTACACCCTGGAGCAGAAGGACGGTGCCTGGAAGGTGCGCAACGTGATCATCAACGGCATCAACATCGGCAAGCTGTTCCGCGACCAGTTCGCCGAGTCGATGCGCAGCAACGGCAACGATCTGGACAAGGTCATCTCCACCTGGGGCGACGCCGTGGCGCGCGCCCAGGAGTCCGTCAACGTCAAGGGCGACCAGCAGTGAGTCCGGGCGCGCTGCGGGCGGTGCCGCCGGACGGGCTGGCCCTGGACGGCGTGATCGACATGCACGTGGGCAGCGAGCTGCGCGCCGCCGGCCGCCGCCTGCTGGCCGACAGCCCGGCCGGCCGCGTCTGGATCGACTGTGCCGGCATCACCCACAGCAGCAGCGTCGGCCTCTCGCTGCTGCTGTGCCTGCTGCGCGATGCCCGGGCGACCGGCAAGACCCTGCAGATCCGCAACCTGCCCGAGGACATGCGGCAGATCGCCGAGGTCTACGGGGTGCTCGAGCTGCTGCCGCTCGCCGGCTGAGCGGGCGGGCGCAGGGTTCGCAGGCCAAGGGCTTTTTTGTATGATGGCCGGCTCCCATGCCGGTCCCCAAGCGAGGTTGAGTTATGCAGGCCGAAGACGTCAAACGCCATCTTGAAGAAAACCTGCCCGGCACCACCGTGGTGGTCGAAGGCCAGGGCTGCGACTTCCAGCTGAACCTGATCAGCGACGAGCTGGCCGGCCTCAGCCCGGTCAAGCGCCAGCAGCAGGTCTACGCCCACCTCAACGACTGGATCGCCAATGGCAGCATCCACGCCGTGACCATGAAATTCTTCTCCCAGGCCGCCTGGGCCGAGCGCGCCTGAGCGCCCCGCCCGAGATACCCCATGGACAAACTGATCATTACCGGTGGTGCCCCGCTCGACGGGGAGATCCGCATCTCCGGCGCGAAGAACTCGGCCCTGCCGATCCTCGCCGCCACCCTGCTGGCCGACGAGCCGGTCACCGTGCGCAACCTGCCGCACCTGCACGACATCACCACCATGATCGAGCTGTTCGGTCGCATGGGCGTGCAGCCGGTGATCAACGAGAAGCTCGACGTCGAGGTCGACGCCACCACCATCAAGACCCTGGTGGCGCCCTACGAGCTGGTCAAGACCATGCGCGCCTCGATCCTGGTGCTCGGCCCGATGGTCGCCCGCTTCGGCCAGGCCGAGGTGGCCCTGCCCGGCGGCTGCGCCATCGGCACCCGTCCGGTCGACCTGCACATCCGCGGCCTCGAGGCCATGGGTGCGGTCATCGACGTCGAGGGCGGCTACATCAAGGCCCGCGCTCCCGAGGGCGGCCTGCGCGGCGCGCACTTCTGCTTCGACACCGTCAGCGTCACCGGCACCGAGAACATCCTGATGGCCGCCACCCTGGCCAACGGCCGCAGCGTGCTCGAGAACGCCGCGCGCGAGCCTGAGGTGGTCGATCTGGCCAACATGCTGATCGCCATGGGCGCGAAGATCCAGGGTGCCGGCACCTCGACCATCACCGTCGACGGCGTCGAGCGCCTGGGCGGCGCCAGCTACGCGGTGATGCCCGACCGCATCGAGACCGGCACCTTCCTGGTGGCGGCCGCCGCCAGCCGCGGCCGGGTCAAGCTCAAGGACACCGATCCGACCATCCTCGAGGCCGTGCTGCTCAAGCTGCAGGAAGCCGGCGCCGAGATCACCACCGGCGACGACTGGATCGAGCTGGACATGAAGGGCAAGCGGCCGAAGGCGGTCAACATCCGCACCGCGCCCTACCCGGCGTTCCCCACCGACATGCAGGCGCAGTTCATCGCCATGAATGCGGTGGCCGAGGGCACCGGCACGGTGATCGAGACCATCTTCGAGAACCGCTTCATGCACGTGCTGGAGATGCAGCGCATGGGGGCGCAGATCCAGATCGAGGGCAACACCGCCATCGTCACCGGCGTGCCGCGCCTGAAGGCCGCACCGGTGATGGCCACCGACCTGCGCGCCTCGGCCAGCCTGGTGATCGCCGCCCTGGTCGCCGATGGCGATACCCTGATCGACCGCATCTACCACATCGACCGCGGCTACGAGTGCATCGAGGAGAAGCTGCAGCTCCTCGGCGCCAAGATCCGTCGCGTGCCGGGCTAGGGGCAAGTCATGCTGACCATCGCGCTGTCCAAGGGCCGCATCCTCGACGACACCCTGCCGCTGCTCGCCGCGGCCGGCATAGTGCCGACCGAGAATCCGGACAAGAGCCGCAAGCTGATCATCCCGACCACCCAGGAAGACGTGCGCCTGCTGATCGTGCGCGCCACCGACGTGCCGACCTACGTCGAGCACGGCGCCGCCGATCTCGGCGTGGCCGGCAAGGACGTGCTGCTCGAGTACGGCGGCCAGGGCCTCTACGAGCCGCTGGATCTGCAGATCGCCCGCTGCAAGCTGATGACCGCCGGCAAGGTCGGCGCGCCGGAGCCTTCCGGGCGCCTGCGCGTGGCCACCAAGTTCGTCAACGTGGCCAAGCGCTACTACGCCGAGCAGGGCCGTCAGGTCGACATCATCAAGCTCTACGGCTCCATGGAGCTGGCGCCGCTGGTGGGCCTGGCCGACAAGATCATCGACGTGGTCGACACCGGCAACACCCTGCGTGCCAACGGTCTGGAGCCCCAGGAGCTGATCTGCCACGTGACCTCGCGGCTGGTGGTCAACAAGGCGTCGATGAAGATGCAGCATGCGCGCATCCAGGCGCTGATCGATACCCTGCGCCAGGCCGTGGCTGCCCGCCAGAGCGCCTGATGCGGGCGCAGGAGGCCGGTTGCGACTGTCGGTCTCCTGCGCAAGTCCTGCGACCGCCGGTCGCGATCGTCTATCCGCGTCATAGCCACAATTGCCGGGTGCCCGCGCGGAAGGCCTGATAATCTAGCGGCGCCCGAATCTGCCAATCATGAGGCCCGTTATGACCGCACCGTTCGCCATCCGCCGACTCGACGCCGCCGATCCCCAGTTCGCCCGCCACCTGGATCATCTGCTGAGCTGGGAAAGCGTGTCCGACGATGCGGTCAACCAGCGCGTGCTGGAGATCATCAAGGGCGTGCGCGAGCGCGGCGATGCGGCGGTGGTGGAGTTCACCCGGCGCTTCGACGGTGTCGAGGCCACCGCGATGGCCGAACTGATCCTGCCGCGCGAGCGCCTGGAGCTGGCGCTGACCCGCATCAGCGCCGAGCAGCGCGAGGCGCTGGAAAAGGCCGCCGAGCGCGTGCGCCTGTACCACGAGCGGCAGAAGCAGGACTCCTGGACCTACACCGAGGCCGACGGCACCGTGCTCGGCCAGCAGGTCACTCCGCTGGACCGCGCCGGCCTGTACGTGCCAGGCGGCAAGGCCGCCTACCCGTCCTCGGTGCTGATGAACGCCATTCCGGCCAAGGTCGCCGGCGTCGCCGAAGTGGTGATGGTGGTGCCGACCCCGCGCGGCGAACTCAACGAGCTGGTGCTGGCCGCCGCCTGCGTGGCCGGCGTCGACCGCGTGTTCACCATCGGCGGCGCCCAGGCCGTGGCCGCGCTGGCCTACGGCACCGAGAGCGTGCCGCAGGTGGACAAGATCGTTGGCCCGGGCAACATCTACGTGGCCACCGCCAAGCGCCACGTGTTCGGCCAGTGCGGCATCGACATGATCGCCGGTCCCTCGGAGATCCTCGTGGTCTGCGACGGCCAGACCGATCCGGACTGGATCGCCATGGACCTGTTCTCCCAGGCCGAGCACGACGAGGACGCCCAGTCGATCCTGGTCAGCCCGGATGCCGCCTTCCTCGACCGGGTGGCCGAGAGCATCGCCAGGCTGCTGCCGACCATGGAACGCGCCGAGATCATCCGCACCTCGCTGGAAGGCCGCGGCGCGCTGATCCAGGTCGCCGACATGGCGCAGGCCATCGCCGTGGCCAACCGCATCGCTCCCGAGCACCTCGAACTGTCGGTGGCCGACCCGCAGCAGTGGCTGCCGCAGATCCGCCACGCCGGCGCGATCTTCATGGGCCGCTACACCGCGGAAGCGCTGGGCGACTACTGCGCCGGCCCCAACCACGTGCTGCCGACCTCCGGCACCGCGCGCTTCTCCTCGCCGCTGGGGGTCTACGACTTCCAGAAGCGCTCGTCGATCATCTTCTGTTCGGCCGAGGGCGCTTCCGCGCTGGGCAAGACCGCCTCGGTGCTGGCGCGCGGCGAGTCGCTGACCGCCCACGCGCGCAGCGCCGAGTACCGCATCAAGTAAGCCGCAGGGTGGAAAACGGCCGTCGGCCTTTTCCACCCGACGTCACTCGGTGGAAAACGCTGCGCGGTTTTCCACCCTACGCCAAGCAGATCGAATTCGAGGAGAGAAGGGCGTGAGCAAATTCTGGAGCCCCTTCGTCAAGGACCTGGTGCCCTACGTGCCGGGCGAGCAGCCCAAGCTGGCCAGACTGGTCAAGCTCAACACCAACGAGAATCCCTACGGCCCGTCGCCGAAGGTGCTCGAGGCGATCCGCGCCGAGCTGGACGACAGCCTGCGCCTGTACCCCGATCCCAGCGGCGAGCGCCTCAAGCAGGCCGTTGCCGACTACTACGGCGTGCAGCCGGGCCAGGTGTTCCTCGGCAACGGCTCCGACGAGGTGCTGGCCCACGTGTTCCACGGCCTGTTCCAGCACGGCAGGCCGCTGCTGTTCCCCGACGTCACCTACAGCTTCTATCCGGTGTACTGCGGCCTGTACGGCATTCCCTTCGAGGCCGTGCCGCTGGACGGGCGCTTCCGCATCAATGTCGACGACTACGCGCGGCCCAACGGCGGGATCATCTTCCCCAATCCCAACGCGCCGACCGGCTGCCTGCTGCCGCTCGCCGCGATCCGCCGCCTGCTGGAGGCGAACGCCGAGTCGGTGGTGGTGGTCGACGAGGCCTACGTCGACTTCGGCGGCGAGAGCGCGATCAGCCTGGTCGACCAGTATCCCAACCTGCTGGTCACCCAGACCCTGTCCAAGTCGCGCTCGCTGGCCGGCCTGCGCGTCGGCCTGGCGGTCGGTCATCCGGATCTGATCGAGGCGCTGGAGCGGATCAAGAACAGCTTCAACTCCTACCCGCTGGATCGCCTGGCGCTGGCCGGCGCTGTGGCGGCCTTCGAGGACCAGGACTACTTCGAGCAGACCTGCCAGGCGGTGATCGCCAGCCGCGAGCAACTGGTCAGCGAGCTGGAGGGCCTCGGTTTCGAGGTGCTGCCGTCGGCCGCCAACTTCGTGTTCGCCCGCCACCCGCGCCACGATGCCGCCACCCTGGCCGCGGCCCTGCGCGAGCAGGGGGTGATCGTCCGCCACTTCCGGCAGGCGCGCATCGACCAGTTCCTGCGCATCACCATCGGCACCGCCGAGCAGAACATGGCGCTGCAGGAAGCGCTGACGCCGCTGGTGCAGTGAGCGCGGCAGGATGAACGACGACGGCGCCCGCGGGCGCCGTCGTCGTTTCGGGGATCTCAGCTGCTCGCCGGTGGACGCAGGCCGACCTCGGCCTGCAGTTCGTGACGCTCGCCGCCGCGCACCACGCTGATGCGCAGGGTTTCGCCCGGGCGCTTGCGTGCCACCTGGTTCATCGCCCGGCGGCCGTCGCTGGCCGGTTCGCCGTCGATGGCGAGGATCACGTCGCCCGGCTGCAGGCCGGCGCGCAGCGCCGGACTGTCGCGGTAGATGCCGGCGACGATGATGCCGCCCTGGCCCTGCAGGCCGATGGACTCGGCCAGTTCGGCGGTCAGCGGCTGCACCTCGAGGCCCAGCCAGCCGCGGATCACCTGGCCGTGGGCGATGATCGCCTCCATCACTTCCTGGGCCAGCTTGGTGGGGATGGCGAAGCCGATGCCCTGCGAGCCGCCGGAGCGGGAGAAGATCGCCGTGTTGATGCCGATCAGGTTGCCGTGGGCGTCGACCAGCGCGCCGCCGGAGTTGCCCGGGTTGATCGCCGCGTCGGTCTGGATGAAGTCCTCGTAGGTGTTGAGACCTAGCTGGTTGCGTCCGGTGGCGCTGATGATGCCCATGGTCACCGTCTGGCCGACGCCGAACGGGTTGCCGATGGCCAGGGCGACGTCGCCGATGCGGATCTCGTCGGAGCGGCCGAGGGTGATCGCCGGCAGCTCGGCCAGGTCGATCTTGAGTACGGCGAGGTCGGTCTCCGGATCGCTGCCGACCACCCGAGCCAGAGTCTCGCGGCCGTCCTTGAGCGCCACCACGATCTGGTCGGCGCCGGCGACCACATGGTTGTTGGTCAGCAGGTAGCCCTTCGGGCTCATGATCACCGCCGAGCCCAGGCTCGACTCCATGCGCCGCTGGCGCGGCAGGTTGTCGCCGAAGAAGCGGCGGAACTGCGGGTCGTCAAACAGCGGATGGCTGGGCTTGTCGACCACCTTGGTGGTGTACAGGTTGGCCACCGCCGGTGCGGCCAGCTCCACGGCATCGCTGTAGGACACCGGGCCGAGTGCCGGCAGGCCGATGGCCGGCGCCTGGCGCAGCTCGAGATCCTGGCGGTCGCGGCCGACCCACTGCGGGAACAGCTGGATCAGCAGCAGGGCCAGCAGCAGGCCGGCGATCACCGGCCAGCCGAGAAAGCGCAGCGCCTTGTACATCGGGGAATCCTTGGGGTTGCGGGGGCCGGGGGCGGCCATTAAGGTGGCCGGCATTATACGAGGCCGGCGCGCCAGGCGCAGTCGCCAACTGTTACGGAGCATCACTATGGCCATTGCCCTCAATACCCTGGTCGCCGAGATCGACCGCCATCTGGATGCCGCGCGCATCAGCGACTACTGCCCCAACGGCCTGCAGGTCGAGGGGCGGGCCGAGGTGCGCCGCATCGTCAGCGGGGTGACCGCCAGCCAGGCCTTGCTGGATGCGGCGGTGGCGTGGGGCGCCGACCTGGTGCTGGTGCACCACGGCTACTTCTGGAAGAGCGAGAATCCCTGCGTGGTCGGCATGAAGCAGCGCCGCCTGAAGACCCTGCTGAGCCACGACATCAGCCTGCTCGCCTACCACCTGCCGCTGGACCTGCATCCCGAGCTGGGCAACAACGTGCAGCTCGCCCGCCGTCTCGGCCTGAGCGTCGAGGGGCCGCTGGAGCCGGGCAATCCGCGCTCGGTGGGGCTGCTCGGCAGCCTGGCCGAGCCGCTGGCGCCCGCCGAGTTCGCCGCCCGTGTCGCGCAGGCGCTGGGCCGCGAGCCGCTGCTGGTCGCCGGCACGCGGCCGATCCGCCGGGTCGGCTGGTGCACCGGCGCGGCGCAGGGCTACATCGAGCAGGCGATCGCCGCCGGCGTGGATGCCTACCTGACCGGCGAGGTGTCCGAGTCGACCGTGCACAGTGCGCGGGAGAACGGCATCAGCTTCCTCGCCGCCGGTCATCACGCCACCGAGCGCTACGGCGTGCAGGCGCTGGGCGAGTGGATCGCCAGTCGTTTCGGCGTCGAGCACCGTTTCGTCGACTGCGACAACCCGGTCTGACCGGCAACGGTTGGGCATATTTATAGAATGATTGGGTCTATGCTGGCGCCTTATTAGAAGCGGGACAGCATGGTATCGTGCGCCAACGTCCGCGGCCCGTAGGCCGCTCTTGTCCTTTGTGAGTAGCCATGGTCGACAAACTGACGCATCTGAAACAGCTGGAGGCGGAAAGCATCCACATCATCCGCGAGGTGGCCGCCGAGTTCGACAACCCGGTGATGCTGTACTCGATCGGCAAGGATTCCGCCGTGATGCTGCATCTGGCGCGCAAGGCGTTCTTCCCCGGCAAGCTGCCGTTCCCGGTGATGCACGTCGACACCCAGTGGAAGTTCCGGGAGATGTATGCCTTCCGCGACAAGATGGTTGCGGAGATGGGCCTGGACCTGATCACCCACGTCAACCCGGAAGGCGTGGCGCAGGGCATCAACCCGTTCACCCACGGCAGCGCCAAGCACACCGACATCATGAAGACCGAGGGTCTCAAGCAGGCGCTCGACAAGTACGGCTTCGACGCCGCCTTCGGCGGTGCGCGCCGCGACGAGGAGAAGTCGCGCGCCAAGGAGCGCGTCTACTCGTTCCGCGACAGCAAGCACCGTTGGGACCCGAAGAACCAGCGTCCCGAGCTGTGGAACGTCTACAACGGCAAGGTCAAGAAGGGCGAGTCGATCCGCGTGTTCCCGCTGTCCAACTGGACCGAGCTGGACATCTGGCAGTACATCTACCTGGAAGGCATCCCGATCGTGCCGCTGTACTTCGCCGCCGAGCGCGAGGTGATCGAGAAGAACGGCACCCTGATCATGATCGACGACGAGCGCATCCTCGAGCATCTCAGCGATGAGGAGAAGGCGCGCATCCAGAAGAAGATGGTGCGCTTCCGTACCCTCGGCTGCTACCCGCTGACCGGCGCCGTGGAGTCCACCGCCGCCACCCTGCCCGAGATCATCCAGGAAATGCTCCTGACCCGCACTTCCGAACGCCAGGGCCGCGTCATCGACCACGATGGCGCCGGCTCCATGGAAGAAAAGAAACGTCAGGGCTACTTCTAAGGTTTCCGCATCATGTCGCACCAATCCGAACTGATCAGCGAGGACATCCTCGCCTACCTGGCCCAGCACGAGCGCAAGGAACTGCTGCGTTTCCTGACCTGCGGCAACGTCGACGACGGCAAGAGCACCCTGATCGGCCGCCTGCTGCACGACTCCAAGATGATCTACGAGGACCATCTCGAGGCGATCACCCGCGACTCCAAGAAGGTCGGCACCACCGGCGACGAGGTCGACCTGGCGCTGCTGGTCGACGGCCTGCAGGCCGAGCGCGAGCAGGGCATCACCATCGACGTGGCCTACCGCTACTTCTCCACCGCCAAGCGCAAGTTCATCATCGCCGACACCCCGGGGCATGAGCAGTACACCCGCAACATGGCCACCGGCGCCTCGACCTGCGACCTGGCGATCATCCTGATCGACGCCCGCTACGGCGTGCAGACCCAGACCCGCCGGCACAGCTTCATCGCCTCCCTGCTGGGCATCAGGCATATCGTGGTCGCCGTCAACAAGATGGACCTGATGGACTTCGACCAGGGCGTGTTCGAGGCGATCAAGGCCGACTACCTGCAGTTCGCCGAGCGCATCAACCTCAAGCCCAGCTCGTTGCACTTCGTGCCGATGTCGGCGCTCAAGGGCGAGAACGTGGTCAACAAGAGCGAGCGCGCGCCCTGGTACCAGGGGCCGACGCTGATGGAGATCCTCGAGACCGTCGAGATCGCCGCCGACCGCAACCTGACCGACATGCGCTTCCCGGTGCAGTACGTCAACCGGCCGAACCTGAACTTCCGTGGCTTCGCCGGCACTCTGGCCAGCGGCATCGTGCACAAGGGCGACGAGGTCGCCGTGCTGCCGTCGGGCAAGACCAGCAAGGTCAAGTCCATCGTCACCTTCGACGGTGAGCTGGAGCAGGCGATCCCCGGCCAGGCGGTGACCCTGACCCTGGAAGACGAGATCGACGTGTCGCGCGGCGACATGCTGGTGCACGCCGACAACCGCCCGCAGGTCACCGACAGCTTCGACGCCATGCTGGTGTGGATGGCCGAGGAGCCGATGCTGCCGGGCAAGAAGTACGACATCAAGCGCGCCACCAGCTACGTGCCGGGCAACATCGCCGCCATCGAGCACCGCGTCGATGTCAACAGCCTCGAGCAGCTGCCGGCCAGCGAGCTGAAGCTCAACGAGATCGGCAAGGTGCGCGTCAGCCTGGATGCGCCCATCGCCCTCGACGGCTACGCGCACAACCGCACCACCGGCGCGTTCATCGTCATCGACCGCCTGACCAACGGCACCGTCGGCGCCGGCATGATCATCGCCGAGCCGCTGGCCGGGCAGAACACCGTCGGCCACCACGGCCGCCTGGCCCACGTCAGCGCCGAGGAGCGTGCCGCGCGCTTCGGCCAGCTGCCGGCCACCGTGCTGTTCTCCGGCCTCTCCGGCGCCGGCAAGAGCACCCTGGCCTACGCCGTCGAGCGCAAGCTGTTCGACAGCGGCCGCGCGGTCTACGTGCTGGACGGCCAGAGCCTGCGCCACGACCTCAACAAGGGCCTGCCGCTGGATCGTGCCGGCCGCGCCGAGAACTGGCGCCGCGCCGCCCAGGTGGCCCGGCAGTTCAACGAGGCGGGCCTGTTGACCCTGGCGGCCTTCGTCGCCCCGGACGCCGAGGGCCGCGAGCAGGCCCGGGCCATCGTCGGTGCCGAGCGTTTGATCACCGTCTACGTGCAGGCTTCGCCGCAGGCCTGCCGCGAGCGCGATCCGCAGGGGCTGTACGCCGCCGGCGAGGACAACATCCCCGGCGAGTCGTTCGCCTACGACGTGCCGCTGGATGCCGACCTGGTGATCGACACCCAGTCCACTCCGGTGGAGGAGGGGGTCAGGCAGGTGCTGGCGCTGCTGCGTTCGCGCGGCGCGATCTGATCCCGGCAGACTGAAACAGCAAGGCCCCGGCAACTGCCGGGGCCTTGCTGTTTTCGGCAGGCAAAAAGAAGCCCCGCCTGGGCGGGGCTGCTCGTTGACGCCGGGGTCAGGCCTTCTTCAGCACTTCCTCGTCGCTCAGCACGCCGGAGTGGCCGGGGGCGTAATCCTTCGGCGGCTCGGTGCTGGCGACGCTGGCGATGCGCTCGCGGGCCGGCTGGGCGGACTCGCTGAGGGCGGCCAGCAGGCGCTGGCGGGTCAGCTCGTCGAGGGCCAGGCGGTTGGCGCCCTCGGAGAGGTGCGACTGGATGTCCTGGTAGTTCTGGGTGAGCTTCTGCATCAGGCTGGCGGTGGTGTTGAAGTGGCTGACCACTTCGCTCTGGTAGCTCTCGAAGCGCTCCTGCATCTCGTCCAGCTTGTGCTGGACGCCCCCGGGGGCGGCGCCGGGCAGCAGGCGGGCCAGCAGGAAACCGATGGCCACACCGACGACCAGGGCCAGGGCTGGCAGCAGCCAGGCAGCGAATGACTGTTCCACGAATCCTTCCTCTATAGACGGGATTTGCATTACGTTAACGGCTTGTGCCTGCGCTGTATAGCGCCGGCGGTGCAATGCTAGACGAGTCCCCGCGCGGCGGGGTCACGGAGTCCCTGTGTCTTTGACCGAAATTCCCCTGCTGCTCGACGGGCCCTGCGGCGCCCTCGAGGCCCTCCATCTCGATCATCCCGAGGCCCGCGGTGTGGCGCTGATCTGCCATCCGCACCCGCTGCACGCCGGCAGCATGCTCAACAAGGTGGTGGCCACCCTGCAGCGCACGGCGCGCGACGCCGGCTACGCCACCCTGCGCTTCAACTTTCGCGGCGTCGGCCAGAGCGTGGGCGAGCACGCCCACGGCGAAGGCGAGATCGACGACGCCGAGGCCGCCGCACGCTGGCTGCTGGCCAGGCACCCCGGCCTGCCGCTGACCCTGATGGGCTTTTCCTTCGGCGCCTGCGTGGCGGCCTGTCTGGGCGGGCGTCTGGAAGCGCAGGGCGTCGCCGTCGAACGGCTGTTCATGCTGGCGCCGCCGGTGATGCGTTTCGCCGTGGATGGCCGGCTGCCCCGGCAGGGCGCGCTGACGGTGATCCAGCCTGCGAGCGACGAGGTGGTCGAGCCGGCGGCCGTGCATGCCTGGTCGGCGCAGCTTTCGCGTCCCCACGAGCTGCTCGAAGTGGCAGAATGCGGGCACTTCTTCCACGGCCGGCTGACCGAGCTGAAAGCACTGGTCCTGCCGCGCCTCCAATCCTGATGCAGCACGACAAGCGATCGACCATGACCACCCGTATCCTCACCGGCATCACCACCACCGGCACCCCGCACCTGGGCAACTACGCCGGTGCCATCCGCCCGGCGATCATCGCCAGCCGCGCGGACAACGTGGACTCCTTCTACTTCCTCGCCGACTACCACGCGCTGATCAAGTGCGACGACCCGCAGCGCATCCAGCGCTCGCGCCTGGAGATCGCCGCCACCTGGCTGGCCTGCGGCCTGGACCCGGAGCGGGTGACCTTCTACCGCCAGTCGGACATCCCCGAGATTCCCGAGCTGACCTGGCTGCTCACCTGCGTGGCGGGCAAGGGCCTGCTCAACCGCGCCCACGCCTACAAGGCCGCGGTCGACCAGAACGTGGCCAAGGGCGAGGACCCGGACGCCGGGGTGACCATGGGCCTGTTCAGCTATCCGGTGCTGATGGCCGCCGACATCCTGATGTTCAACGCCCACCAGGTGCCGGTCGGCCGCGACCAGATCCAGCACGTGGAGATGGCGCGCGACATCGGCCAGCGCTTCAACCACCTGTTCGGCAACGGCCGCGAGCTGTTCACCCTGCCCGAGGC
Source organism: Pseudomonas sp. OF001 (assembly GCF_904426495.1). Lineage (NCBI taxonomy): Bacteria > Pseudomonadati > Pseudomonadota > Gammaproteobacteria > Pseudomonadales > Pseudomonadaceae > Pseudomonas > Pseudomonas sp. OF001. The sequence goes on from NZ_CAJGBM010000001.1 coordinate 339,908, forward strand.
GCTGATCGAGGAGAGCGTGGCGACCCTGCCGGGCCTCGACGGGCGCAAGATGAGCAAGAGCTACGACAACACCATCCCGCTGTTCGGCACCAGCAAGCAGCTCCGCGAAGCGGTGGCGCGCATCGTCACCGACTCGAAGCTGCCGGGCGAACCCAAGGATGCCGAGGGCTCGCATCTGTTCACCCTCTACCAGGCGTTCGCCACGCCCGCGCAGAGCGCCGAGTTTCGCGCCGCGCTGGAAGGCGGCCTGGCCTGGGGCGAGGCCAAGCAGCGCCTGAGCGAGCTGCTGGAGGGCGAGCTGGGCGAGGCCCGCGAGCGCTACAACGCGCTGATCGCCCGCCCGGCCGATCTCGAGGACATCCTGCTGGCCGGCGCCGCCAAGGCGCGCAAGGTCGCCACGCCGTTCCTCGGCGAGCTGCGCGAGGCGGTGGGGCTGCGCTCGTTCCGCAACGAGGTGCAGGTGGCCGGCGGGGCGAAGAAGAAGGCCGCCAAGGGCGCCCGCTTCGTCAGCTTCCGCGACGACGACGGCAGCTTCCGCTTCCGCCTGCTGGACGCCGACGGCAGCCAGCTGCTGCTCTCGGTGAGCTTCGCCGACGGCAAGAGCGCCGGCGCGGCGAGCAAGCGCCTGCAGGCCGGCGAGCTGGACCTGCGCGCCGAGGGCGAAGGGTTTGCCCTGTGGCTGGACGACGCGCCGGTGGCGCACAGCCCGGCCTTCGTCGAGGGTGCCGAGCGCGAGGCCGCCATGGCGCGCCTGGCCGAGGCGCTGGCGCCGCAGGACGCCTGAGCCGTGCATCCGCCCGGCGGCAGCCTGCCGCCGGGCGCAACCGCTACGCCCGGGGGAGGCGCCTGCCTGCCTTCGGTCCCCGCAAGAGGGCGTCCGTGCTGAACGCTCCGAGTAAATTGCCAACCGCCGAGGCCGCCGCTAAAGTGTCGACCCCGTTTGCCTAACCCGACGCCGCCATGACTCCGCTCGAACGCTACCAGGCCGATCTGAAACGTCCCGACTTCTTCCACGATGCCGCGCAGGAAAACGCCGTGCGTCACCTGCAGCGCCTGTACGACGACCTGGTCAATGGCGGTCAGCAGGACTCCGGGTTGCTGGGCAAGCTGTTCGGCCGCAAGAAGCCGCAGGGGCCGATCAAGGGCATCTACTTCTGGGGCGGCGTGGGCCGCGGCAAGACCTACCTGGTCGACACCTTCTTCGACGCGCTGCCGTTCAAGCAGAAGATGCGCACGCACTTCCACCGTTTCATGAAGCGCGTGCACGAGGAGATGAAGACCCTCAAGGGCGAGAAGAACCCGCTGACCATCATCGCCAGGCGCTTCGCCGACGAGGCGCGGGTGATCTGCTTCGACGAGTTCTTCGTCTCCGACATCACCGACGCCATGATCCTCGCCACCCTGCTCGAGGAGCTGTTCAAGAACGGCGTCAGCCTGGTGGCCACCTCCAACATCGTGCCCGACGGCCTGTACCGCGACGGCCTGCAGCGCGCGCGCTTCCTGCCGGCGATCGCCCTGCTCAAGGAGCACACCGAGATCGTCAACGTCGACAGCGGCATCGACTACCGTCTGCGCGCCCTCGAGCAGGCCGAGCTGTACCACTTCCCGCTGGACGCCGAGGCCGAAGAGAGCCTGAGCCGCAGCTTCCAGAGCCTGCTCACCGAGAACTGCCACGTGGTGGAGAACGAGGTGCTGCTGATCGAGAACCGCGAGATCCGCGCGCGCAAGACCGCCAACGACGTCGCCTGGTTCGAGTTCCGCGAGCTGTGCGACGGCCCGCGCAGCCAGAACGACTACATCGAGCTGGGCAAGATCTACGGCGCGGTGCTGCTGGCCAACGTCGAGCAGATGAACGTCACCAAGGACGACATCGCCCGCCGCTTCATCAACCTGGTGGACGAGTTCTACGACCGCAACGTCAAGCTGATCATCTCCGCCGAGGTCGAGCTCAAGGACCTGTACACCGGCGGTCGCCTGGAGTTCGAGTTCCAGCGTACCCTCAGCCGCCTGCTGGAGATGCAGTCCCACGAGTTCCTCAGCCGGCCGCACAAGCCGTGATCGAGTAGAGGAGGGCGCCGGCGGCGCCCTCGTCGTTTCCGCCGCCGCCGCGGCTGGGTATACTGCCGCGCATTTCCCGTCCAACTCCCGGAGAGATCGACATGCTGCCCCGCCTGCTGCTTGGCCTGTTCGCCGCTGCCAGCCTGACCCTGGCCGGCTGTGCCCACAGCCCGCAACACCTGAGCCTGCAACCGATGGTCACCGCCCAGCTCAACCCGGTCGGCCAGGGCCAGCCGGTGGTGGTGCGCGTGGTCGACGGTCGTCCCTCGCCGGTGCTCGGCACCCGCGGCGGCCTGTATCCGGAGACCAGTGCGATCAGCGTGGCCAGCCAGGATCTGCTGCCCAAGCTGCAGGGCCAGGCCGAGGCCGCCGTGCGCCTGCTCGGCTTCACCCCGACGCCCAATGCCTACAATGCGCCGCAGCTGACCCTGACCGTGACCGACATGAAGTACCAGTCGCCGAAGGATGGCAGCTACGTCACCGAGGCCAACATCAGCGCCACCATCCGCGCCGATGTGCAGAACAGCGTGCGCCGCTACAGCGGCCGCTACGGCGCGACCCTCAACCAGCGCTTCGGCATGGCGCCCAACCAGCAGACCAACACCAAGCTGGTCAGCGACGTGCTCAGCGATGCGCTGACCCGGGTGTTCAAGGATCCGACCATCGGCCAGTTGCTCAACAACCAGTGAGCTGAGCGGCAGACGAAAAAAGGCGGTGGCATTGCCACCGCCTTTTTTCTGCCCGGCGGTCGGTGCGCCGGTCGGAAAGGCGCTGAGCGGGGCGGGGGCGAGGGAGTAGACTGCGGCGTTTGCTGCGGCTGCCGTCACCGAAGAGGGCGCGCAGCGCCCGATTGCCAACTCTTCTGTGCGGGAGGTCGTGGATGTCGTTGCAGGTGTTGTGGTCGTTGTGCCAGAGCTATCCGGCGCAGGTGGTCAACGGTCTGGCGCTGTTCCTCGCGCTGGCCGGTGGCTGGCTGCTGCTGGCCACCCGGCTGCGCGAGCAGCGCGCGCAGGCGCGCCCGCTGCTCGAGGGCGAGCTGTCCGGGATGACGGCGGATGCGCTGGCGGGGGATGTCCAGGTCGCCCGTCTGAACCGCTTCTTCTACGCCTTCGGCAGCGCCTGCCTGGCGGCGGCGCTGGGGCTGTCCTGGCTGAGCACCGGCCTGCAGGCCGCGCTCTGAAGCCTGCGGCGCGCCTGGGGCGCGCCGCTTCCTCCCTTACAGCGCTCCGGCGCGGCTGCGGTACTGGTTGCGCACCGGGTTGGCGTACTGCATGACCAGGTACGGGCGCTGCTCGGCCGGGCAGGCGTCCAGGCGGCGCTGCCATTCGGCCTGGGCGCGTGCCAGTTCGGCGGCGTCGAACAGCTCGCCGGCCGCCGGCACCGCCAACTGCGCATCGCGCTCCTCCCACATGGCGTAGGCCAGGTAGTTGACCGGGAACAGCCGGTAGTGGCCGAGGATCTCGCCGTCGATGCGCTGGGCCAGTTGCCTGGCGTCGTTGTCCGGGGTCCGTATCTCGTTGCAGAAGTGCAGGTGCACCCGGCCCTTGTGGCCGGTGATGCCCTGGGCGATGCTGGCGTCGTCCTCGCCCGGCGCCTTGCTGTAGCTGCCGGTGCTGGCGCGGATGTACAGCTCGCGGGCCTTGGCCAGGTCGCAGGGGTCGTACTCGTAGCTGATCGAGATCGGCACCAGGTGCAGGTCGGCCATCACCGCGGCGAATTCCTCGTCCTTGCGGCTCATGTGGAACATCTTGAGGATCGCCGAATCGGTGCGGTCGTCGCCGTCCTTGGCGCGGCCCTCGGCCTGGGCGATCCAGATCGAGGCCTGCTCGTCGCGGATCGAGTGGTTGATGTAGGCGGACAGGGTCTGGAAGGCCGCCAGCTTCTCGCGTCGGCCGCTGATCGAACGGTGCACGATGAAGCTCTTGTTCAGGCGCATCAGGTCGCTGACGAAGGGCTTCTGCAGCAGGTTGTCGCCGATGGCCAGGCGCGGGGTGGGGTGCGCGGCATGGTACAGCGCGTAGTTGACGAACGCCGGGTCCATCACGATGTCGCGGTGGTTGCTGAGGAACAGGTAGGCGCGGCCCTTGTGCAGGTTCTCCAGGCCCGAGTAGCTGATGCCGTCGCTGGCCTTCTCGATGCTGCGGTCGACGTAGGGCTCGATGCGCGTCTGCAGGGCGGCGACGCTGTCCACACCCTGGATCTCGCGGCGCAGATAGTGGGCGAGGACTGGCCGCAGCAGCCAGCCGAGTGGCCCGGCCAGGCGCGGGAAGCGGTAATGGGTGAGGGTGGAGAGGAAGGCCTCGTCGGCGAGCAGGCGCTCGAGGACGGGACGCACTTCCGCGTCGGCATAGGGTCGGATGGCTTCGAACTCGCCCATTGGTGTCTCTTGACCAGGGAATCGGTGAGGGCGGCAACTGGAACTTCCGCCGGGTGGGGCGACAATTATAAACGAAGAGCATGGAGGGACGTGGATGCTGCAGAGCGAGCCCTACGAATGTCCCTGGTGTGGCGAGCCGGGCGAGGCGCTGCTCGACCTGTCGGGCGGCGACCAGTGCTACGTCGAGGATTGCGCGGTGTGCTGCCAGCCGATCGTCTTCGAGTTGCATACCGACGGGGTCCGCTGGACCCTGGAGCTGCGCCGGGAGGGCGACTGATGCAGCGGATTCACGAGCCGGTGAACCTGGGCGAGGGCGAACTGCTGGTCGCCATGCTGGCCAGCGAGGGCATCCGCGCCCACCTGTTCGGTCAGCACCTGCTGGGGGCGCTGGGCGAGCTGCCGGTGGCCGGCCTGCTGGCGATCGGCGTGGAGGATGCGGATGCGCCGCGGGCGCGGGCGCTGATTGCCGCGTACAATGCCGCGCAGCCCCTGGCGGGCGAGCCGCCGCTCGAGGATGCGTCCGGCAGTCTGCCGGATGTGCTGTTGTGCTGACCCTCTTCTGCTGCAGGTAGCTCCTTTCCCATGTGCGGACGTTTTGCCCTGTTTCGCTGGCCGCCGACGCTCGCCGCGCTGCCCGGCTTTCCCGAGCGCCTCGAGCCGCGCTGGAACATCGCCCCGGGTCAGCAGGTGCTGCTGCTGCGCGCCGAGGCTGGCCGGCGTGTGGCGGCGCAGGTGCACTGGGGGCTGACGCCGGCCTGGCTGCGCGATCTGTCGCGCGCCCCGGCCCAGGCCCGCGCGGAAACCCTGGCCGAGCAGCCGCTGTTCCGCGAGGCCTTCGCCAGCCGCCGCGGCCTGCTGCCGGCCAACGGCTTCTACGAGTGGCGAGGGCCGCGTCGCCGGCCGTTCTGGATGAGTGCGGAGCAGCCGCTGCTGTCGCTGGCGGCGCTGTGGGAAGCCTATCCGGTCGGCGAGCGGGTTTATCTGAGCGCCGCGGTGGTCACCGTGGCGGCCGGGCAGCAGCGCCGGCCGCTGCTGCTGGATGCCGCCGGCGAGGCGTTGTGGCTGGACCCGGCAGCCGCGCCGGAGGACCTGCAGGCGCTGCTGGCGGCGCCGCCGCTGCCGCTGCGCGAGCGGCTGCTCGCCGGGCTGGGCAACAGCCCGCGGGAGGAGGGGCCGCAGTGTCTGACTCCGGCGTGAACTCGGCTGCGCCAGGCTGGTCTGATGCTGGGCCGGTGTTACGATGAATCCCCTGTGCTTTCGGGAGTGTCCTTGCATGAGTCGTGTCTTTCGTCTTGCCGCTCTGGCGGGTGCGCTGCTGCTGGCCGGCTGTCAGGCGGTCAATACCACCAGCGGCGGAGCGGTCGGTGTGAATCGCCAGCAGTACATGTTCACCATGCTGTCCAGCCAGGAGCTGGACCAGATGTACGCCAAGTCCTACCAGCAGACCCTGAGCAATGCCGCCACGGCCGGCAAGCTGGACAAGAGCAGCGCCCTGGCGCAGCGGGTGAACAACATCACCCGCCGGCTGATCGCGCAGACCCCGGTGTTCCGTCCGGACGCCGCCAGCTGGAACTGGCAGACCGCCCTGATCCGCAGCGACGAGCTGAACGCCAACGTCGGCCCGGGCGGCAAGATCATCGTCTACAGCGGTCTGGTCGAGAAGCTCGCCCTGACCGATGACGAGCTGGCGGCGGTGCTCGGCCACGAGATTTCCCATGCCCTGCGCGAGCACAGCCGCGAGGCCATGTCCAAGGCCTATGGCGCCGAGCTGGCCAAGCAGACCGCGGTGGCCCTGCTCGGCCTGGGCCAGGCCGGTGGCCAGCTCGCCGACGCCGCGGTGCAGTACGGCATGACCCTGCCCAACAGTCGCGGCAACGAGAACGAGGCCGACCTGATCGGCCTGGAGCTGGCGGCGCGTGCCGGCTACGACCCCAATGCGGCGCTGACCCTGTGGGACAAGATGGCCCGGGCGGGCAACGGAGCACCGCCGGAGTTCATGAGCACCCACCCCTCGTCGTCGACCCGCATGGCCAATCTGCGCGCAGCGATTCCGCGGGTCATGCCGCTGTACCAGCAGGCGCGCGGGCAGCGCTGAGATGTGGAGAATGCGGCTTGTGTTTTTCGGCGAACTCGGTAAAATTCGCCAGCTTTCGTGACGGGGGATGCCTAGCCCGTCCTGCTCGGCGGGAATGCCTAACCTGCCGATTTTGCCGAAGCAGACGCACTGACCCGAGCCCCCCCGATTTAGTGTCTGCAGAGGCTGCCGTTGCCTTGAAAGAGGCAAGTACTGTCCAGTAAGATTCGCCGCTTGATTATCAGGCGGCCTCTGAGGCTATAACCAATGAAAACTTTCTCTGCGAAACCGGAAACCGTCAAGCGCGACTGGTACGTTGTCGACGCTGCTGGCAAGACCCTGGGTCGTCTTGCCACTGAAATCGCCAGCCGTCTGCGCGGCAAGCACAAGCCCGAGTACACCCCGCACGTGGATACCGGCGACTACATCGTCGTGATCAACGCCGAGCAGGTGCGTGTCACCGGTGCCAAGAGCTCCGACAAGATGTACTACCATCACTCCGGTTTCCCGGGCGGCATCAAGTCGATCAACTTCGAGAAGCTGATCGCCCGTGCTCCCGAGCGCGTGATCGAGACCGCCGTCAAGGGCATGCTGCCGAAGAACCCGCTGGGTCGCGACATGTATCGCAAGCTGAAGGTCTATGCCGGTGCCAGCCACCCGCACACCGCTCAGCAGCCCCAAGAACTGAAGATTTAACGGAGTAGGCTCAATATGTCGGCGACTCAAAACTACGGCACCGGCCGTCGCAAGACCGCTACCGCGCGTGTATTCCTGCGTCCGGGTACTGGCAAGATCTCGATCAACAACCGCAGCCTGGAGCAGTTCTTCGGCCGCGAGACCGCCCGCATGGTGGTTCGTCAGCCGCTCGAGCTGACCGAGAACACCGAAAAGTTCGACATCTACGTCACCGTCGCCGGTGGTGGTGTCAGCGGTCAGGCCGGTGCGATCCGCCATGGCATCACCCGCGCACTGATCGAGTACGACGAGACCCTGCGCAGCCCGCTGCGCAAGGCCGGCTACGTCACTCGCGATGCCCGCGAGGTCGAGCGTAAGAAGATCGGTCTGCGCAAGGCGCGCAAGCGTCCGCAGTACTCGAAGCGTTAATCGACTACGCTTCAGCGAACGCCCAGATTCCCCAGGGATCTGGGCGTTTTTTTATGTGCCGGATTTGTCTGCGACAGTCTGTCGCAGTCCGGAAAGTCTTGTGCTGCAAGGGTTTGCCGGTATTTGTTGCCAGTTATTGCCTTGTCAGAAAAGGGGCTTTTCATTACCATCTGGCGGATTTTTTGCGCAGCTGGTTTTAACTAGAGTGCCTGCCCGGGCAGGTCACAGAAAGCTGATGGGAGACGACTGAATGAGTAATGACGGCGTGAATGTGGGCCGGCGTCGGTTCCTCGTCGCCGCCACTTCGGTGGTGGGGGCGGCGGGAGCTGTCGGTGCTGCGGTCCCGTTCGTGGGGTCATGGTTCCCCAGTGCCAAGGCCAAGGCCGCTGGTGCTCCGGTGAAGGTGAACGTGGGCAAGATCGAGCCGGGGCAACAGATCGTTGCCGAATGGCGCGGCAAGCCGGTGTTCATCGTTCGCCGCACCGACGAGATCCTGGCCAACCTGGTCAAGATCGAAGGCTCCATGGCGGATCCGGAGTCCAAGGCCTCCGTGCAACCGACCTACGTGGACCCCAAGGTTCGCTCGATCAAGCCAGAACTGCTGGTCGTCGAAGGCCTGTGCACCCACCTGGGCTGCGCGCCGTCCTTCCGTCCCGAAGTCGCCCCGGCCGATCTGGGTGCCGACTGGGTGGGTGGCTATTTCTGTCCCTGCCATGGTTCCCGCTACGACCTGGCTGGCCGCGTGTACAAGGCGCAGCCGGCGCCGCTGAACCTGCCGGTGCCGCCGTACTCCTTCGAGACCGATGACGTCATCATCATCGGCGTGGATCAGGAGAAAGCCTGATGAGCAAATTCATGGAATGGGTGGACGCCCGCTTCCCCGCCACCAAGATGTGGGAAGATCATCTGAGCAAGTACTACGCTCCGAAGAACTTCAACTTCTGGTACTTCTTCGGCTCCCTGGCGCTGCTGGTGCTGGTCAACCAGATCCTCACCGGTATCTGGCTGACCATGAGCTTCGAGCCCTCCGCCGAAGGCGCCTTCGCCTCCGTCGAATACATCATGCGTGATGTGGAGTACGGCTGGATCCTGCGCTACATGCACTCCACCGGCGCCTCGGCGTTCTTCGTGGTGGTGTACCTGCACATGTTCCGCGGCCTGCTGTACGGCTCCTACCAGAAGCCGCGCGAGCTGGTGTGGATCTTCGGCATGCTGATCTACCTGGCGCTGATGGCCGAAGCCTTCATGGGCTACCTGCTGCCGTGGGGTCAGATGTCCTACTGGGGCGCCCAGGTGATCATCTCCCTGTTCGGTGCGATCCCGGTGATCGGTGCCGACCTGACCCAGTGGATCCGCGGTGACTACCTGATCTCCGGCATCACCCTGAACCGCTTCTTCGCGCTGCACGTAATCGCCCTGCCGATCGTCATTCTGGGCCTGGTCGTGATGCACATCATCGCGCTGCACGAAGTGGGCTCGAACAACCCGGATGGCATCGACATCAAGAAGAAGAAGGACGCCAACGGCATTCCGCTGGACGGCATCCCGTTCCACCCGTACTACACCGTCAAGGATATCGTCGGTGTGGTGGTGTTCCTGTTCGTGTTCTGCACCGTGATCTTCTTCTTCCCGGAGATGGGCGGCTACTTCCTCGAGAAGCCCAACTTCGAGACCGCGAACCCGTTCAAGACCCCGGCGCACATCGCCCCGGTGTGGTACTTCACCCCGTTCTACGCCATCCTGCGCGCCGTTCCGGACAAGCTGCTCGGCGTGATCGCCATGGGCGCGGCCATCGCCGTACTGTTCGTGCTGCCGTGGCTGGACCGCAGCCCGGTGCGCTCGATGCGCTACAAGGGCTGGCTGAGCAAGATCTGGCTGCTGGTGTTCTGCGTGTCCTTCGTGATCCTCGGCGTGCTGGGCGTGCTGTCGCCGACCCCGGGCCGCACCCTGCTGTCCCAGGTCTGCACCATTCTGTACTTCGCTTTCTTCATCCTGATGCCGTTCTACACCCGGATGGAGAAGACCAAACCGGTTCCGGAAAGGGTGACTGGCTGATGAAAAAGCAATTTGCTGCACTGATTCTTGCGCTGCTGCCGACCTTTTCGTTTGCCGCTGGCGTTCTGGAATACCCGCTGGACAAGGTCGAGGTCGACCTGACTGACAAGGCTGCTCTGCAGGATGGCGCGCGTACCTTCGCCAACTACTGCATGGGTTGCCACGGCGCCCAGTTCCAGCGCTACGAGCGCGTAGCCAATGATCTCGGCATCCCCGAGCAGGTGATGATGGAGAACCTGGTCTTCACCGGCGCCAAGATCGGCGACCACATGAAGACCGGCATGCAGCCGCAGGATGCCAAGGTCTGGTTCGGCGCCGCGCCGCCGGATCTGACCCTGGTGGCCCGCGTGCGTGGCAACGACTGGCTGTACACCTACCTGCGCACCTTCTATGAAGATCCGGCGCGTCCGTACGGTGTGAACAACAAGGTGTTCCCGAACGTCGGCATGCCCAACGTGCTGAGCAGCCTGCAAGGCCGTCAGGTCATCGGCTGCAAGCAGGTCCAGGTGGTCGAGCACGGCAAGAAGGTGTTCGATCCGCTGACCGGTACCCCGGTGACCGAGGAAGGCTGCGACCAGCTGACCATCGTGCCGAAGACCGGCGAGCTGAGCGAGGCCGAGTTCGACGAGAAGGTCAAGAACCTGGTCAGCTTCCTGGCCTACTCGGCCAACCCGGTGAAGCTGGAAAGCCAGCGTATCGGTACCTACGTGCTGCTGTTCCTGGCGTTCTTCTTCGTGTTCGCCTACCTGCTCAAGCGTGAGTACTGGAAAGACGTGCACTGAGCACCCTTTCCTGTCTGAAGCATGCGCGCCCTCCGGGGCGCGCATGTGTTTCTGCCGCATGAAAATGTCCTGACTGGAGGGAGCCCATGGCTGCGCTCAATCGCCTGGCCTGCTATTCCGATCCCGCCGATCACTACTCGCACCGGGTGCGCATCGTCCTCGCCGAGAAGGGCGTGGAGGCCGAGATCATCGAGGTGCTGCCCGGCCAACTGCCGGTGCAGCTGGCCGAGGTCAACCCCTACGCGAGTCTGCCGACCCTGGTCGATCGCGACCTGGCCCTGTACGAGCCGGGCGTGGTGATGGAGTATCTGGACGAGCGCTATCCGCATCCGCCATTGTTGCCGGTGTATCCGGTGGCGCGTGGCAACAGCCGCCTGCTGATGCACCGCATCCAGCGCGACTGGTGCACTCTGGTCGATCGCGTGCTCGATGCGCGCACGCCGGAAGCTGCCCGGGCGCAGGCGCGCAAGGAGCTGCGCGAGAGCCTGACCGGCGTAGCGGCGCTGTTCGGCGGCCAGCCGTTCTTCCTCAGCGAGGAGTTCAGCATGGTCGACTGCTGCCTGTTGCCGATTCTCTGGCGTCTGCCGCTGCTCGGCATCGAGCTGCCGCGCCAGGCCAAACCGCTGCTGGACTACATGGAGCGGCTGTTCGCCCGCCCCGCCTTCCAGGCCAGCCTGACTGCCACCGAGCGCGCGATGCGCTGAGGAGCCCGATGATGAATTCCAGTCGCCCCTATCTGCTGCGTGCGCTCTACGAGTGGATCGTCGACAACGACTGCACTCCGCACATCCTGGTCGCCGCCGAGTACCCCAATACCCGCGTACCGGCGGGCTACGCCAAGGATGGACAGATCGTGCTGAACATCTCGCCCAGCGCGGTGCGCTATCTGGAGATGGGCAGCGAGGCGCTGACCTTCGAGGGTCGCTTCGGCGGTGTGGCGCAGAGCCTGTATGTCCCGGTCGCCGCTGTGCTGGCCATCTACGCTCGCGAGAACGGCCAGGGCATGGCCTTCGAGCTGGACGAACCCGAGGAGGGCGAGGAGCTCGACGAGGAGCCGTCCGGTGACGACGAGCCGCCGCGTCCCAGCGGGCGGCCCAGCCTCAAGGTGGTCAAGTAGACTGCGTGGTAAACAAAAAAGGCGATCCTCGGATCGCCTTTTTTGTCGCTGGCTGTCCGCTCAGTCGACGTACTCGAACAGGCGTACGATGCCCTGCACGCCGCCGACGCCCTGGACCACGGCCGTGGCGCGGTTGGCCTCGGCGCGGGTGACCAGGCCGAGCAGGTAGACCATGCCGTTCTCGGTGACCACCTTGATCTTGGTGCTCGGCACGGTGTTGTCGGCGAGCATGGCGGTCTTGATCTGGGTGGTCAGTGCGGCGTCGGTGCTGCGTGCCAGCGGCGAGGAGGGCGGAAGGACCTGCAGATGGTTGTGCACCAGCTTCACCCCCTGGGCGCGGCGGGCAGCCTGCTCGGCCAGGGCTTTCAGGTCGGCGCGCGGCGTCTGGCCGGCGAGCAGAACCACGCCATTGTAGCTGGTCACCACCACGTGGGAGGTGGTGTCGTTGAGGTCGGCATGGCTGCTGCGGATCTCGCTGGCCACCCGTCCGGGGATGAACTGGTCGTCGATCTTGTTGCCGATGCTGCGTGCGCCGCAGCCGGCCAGCAGCAGGCTCAGGCCGAGGGCGGCGAGGAGCAGGGGGGAACGCTTCATTCTTCACTCCCGAATAGTTGACGGTCGATCAGGTCGCACAGGCAGTGGATGGCCAGCAGGTGGACTTCCTGGATGCGCGCGGTGACGCGCGCCGGCACGCGGATCTCGACGTCCTCGGGCAGCAGCAGCGAGGCCATGCCGCCGCCGTCGCGGCCGGTCAGCGCCACCACGGTCATCTCGCGGTCGTGGGCGGCCTGGATGGCCTGGATCACGTTGCCGGAGTTGCCGCTGGTGGAGATCGCCAGCAGCACGTCGCCGGGCTGGCCGAGGGCGCGGATCTGCTTGGAGAACACCTCGTTGTAGCTGTAGTCGTTGGCGATCGAGGTGATGGTCGAGCTGTCGGTGGTCAGCGCTACCGCCGGCAGGCTCGGGCGTTCGCGCTCGAAGCGGTTGAGCAGCTCGGAGGAGAAGTGCTGGGCATCGCCGGCGGAGCCGCCGTTGCCGCAGGAGAGGATCTTGCCCTCGCTGAGCAGGGCATGGACCATCACCTGGCTGGCCTGTTCGATGTGCGGGATCAGCACTTCCATGGCCTGGCGCTTGGTTTCGATGCTGTCCAGGAAAAGCTGGCGGATACGGGATTGCATGTCCATGGGGTGACCTTCGGTTGGGCGCTGTTCAGGCGTCGAACGCGCTGCGGATCCAGTTCAGTCGCGCAGGAGCGCTGTGCTCGGCGGGGCCGATGGCGATCACGTCGAAGCGGCAGGGGCACTGGCTCCAGCGCGACTGCTGTTGCAGGAAAACCTGGGCGGCGGCGCTGACGCGGGCGCGCTTGCGTGCGTCGACGCTGCCTTCGGCGCCGCCCCAGGCGCTGTGGCGCCGGTAACGCACTTCGACGAATACTACGGTATCGCCGTCGAGCATGACCAGATCCAGCTCGCCGAGGCGGCAGCGCCAGTTGCGCGCCAGCAGGCGCAGGCCGTGCTCCTCCAGGTGGGTCAGCGCCCAGCCTTCGGCGGCCTGCCCGGCGCTCTGGCGTGTGTCGCTCACTGGGCGGCTGCCTCCAGGCGATAGACCTGGCCGTTGCGGTACTCCGCCCACGGCAGGCTGCGCGCGACGCGCTGGCCGGGAGCCAGCTGCAGGCTGCCGGACAGGCCCTCCAGGCGGGTGCCCGGCAGGGTCTGCAGCTGGCCGAGGCGCGGCGCCAGGCGATAGGCATCGGCACCCATGGCGTACAGGCGGCCGAGGCTGCCGGCGGCGGCCGGCCACTGGCCGACCACCTGCTCGCGCAGCGGGTCGGCCTCGCCCAGCAGCCAGGGGGTTTCGCAGAAGCGGATGCCGTCGAGGTCGAGATCCTGGCTCGGGTCGTTGCTGCCGGTGAACAGGTGCGAGGTGGCGTACACCGGCAGGTCGCCGGCGTACTGGAAGGCCAGGGTCGGCTTGATCTGCCGGGCCTGCGCCGGGGTGGCGGCGAGGAACACGAAGTCGACGTCCTGGCGGCGTGCCGGCTGCGCCTCTACCTCGCTGCCGAGGCTGTCGCGCAGGCGCTTGGCGCGTGCTTCGCTGTCGCGCAGCTTGAGCAGGTCGGCGATCTGCTGGGCCAGGCGCACCGGCTGATCGACGTGCTCGGCAGCGATCAGGCTGCCGCCGCGCGCCTGCCAGTCCTTGCTGAAGGCGGCCAGGACGCGGTTGCCCCATTCACCGCTGGGCACCAGCGCCACGGCGCGGCGCATGCCGTCCTGCCACGCCCGTTCGGCGACCGCGCGAGCTTCGTCCTCGGCGGCCAGGCCGAACTGGAACAGCTGGGCCGGGCCCTCGCCGACGTTCTCGCTGTAGTTGAGCGCCAGGGTGGCGACCGGCAGCTGTTCGCGACGGTTGAGCTGGTTGACCAGCGGCTTCTCCAGCGGGCCGACCACCAGTTGCACGCCGTCGGCCTGGGCCTGGCGATAGAAGGCATCGAGATCGGTCAGTTGGCTGCTGTCGTGCAGGCTGATGTGCAGTTCGCTGTTGCCGCTCTGGTAGTGCGCGGCGAGGAATCCGTCGCGCAGGGCCTGGGCGGCACTGGCCAGCTGCCCCTGCTGGGGCAGCAGCAGGGCGACGCGGGTCAGCGGGCGGGCGGCGATTTCCTGCAGCTGGACCAGTGCCTGCGGCAGCTGGCGGGCTGCGGGGTGTTGCGGGTGCTGGGCCTGCCATTCGGCGATGCGCGTCACCTGCTGCGCTGGGGTGGCGTTGCTGCGCGCCAGGCGAGCGAGCTCCAGCCAGCCGCCGAGGTCGGCCTCGGGGCTGCTGGCGCTGGCCAGCTGGCTGGCGGACAGGTTGCCGAGCAGGCTCCAGATCGCCTCGTGGTTAGCGGCAGCGCTCTGGCCCTCCAGCAACGGGGCGACGTACACCCGCTCGCGGGCGGCGGCCAGCGGCTGGCCGTCGGCCTGCAGGGCCTTGGCGCGGGTCAGCTGGCTGCGCACCTGCTGGCCGACCGGCAGTTCGCCGAGGCGCTCGAAGCTGGGGTGCTGCAGCGCCTGCAGGGCGGCCTTGGGCTTGCCGCGGGCCAGGGCCAGCTCGGCCTGCAGGGTGCTGGCGAAAACCTGCTGGGCCGGCAGCAGCTCGTCGAGCTTGAGCAGGTCGAGGATCTGCTGGGTCTGCGCCAGATTGCCCTGGCGCAGGGACTGATCGGCGGCGGACAGGCGCAGCAGCGTGGCCTGTGCCGGCTTGACCTGCGCCGCCTGCTGCAGCAGCTGCTCGGCGCTGGCCTGGGACGGGACCGGCAGCTCACCGAGGCCGGACGTCTGCTGGCCGGCGCAGGCGGTCAGCAGGCCGACCAGGCAAAGGACGGAAAGGGGGCGCAGTCGGGCGATCATGTCAGTAATTCCGATTCGCAGGCTGGAAAGGGGCAATTGTACCCAAGCCCCGGCGGCGGTGCGATCTTGGCACGGCGAAACCCGCTACAATGCCGCATTTGGGCTGGCAGCGGGATGGCGATGTGAACACTCCGGGGACTCTTTATGTGGTGGCTACGCCGATCGGCAACCTCGAGGACATCAGCGCGCGGGCGCTGCGGGTGCTGCGCGAGGTCGCGCTGATCGCCGCCGAGGACACCCGCCACAGTGCCCGCCTGCTGCAGCACTTCGGCATCAATACGCAGCTGGCCGCCTGCCACGAGCACAACGAGCGCGAGCAGGGTTCGCGCCTGGTGCAGCGCCTGCTGGCCGGCGACGACCTGGCGCTGATCTCCGACGCCGGCACGCCGCTTATCTCCGATCCCGGCTATCACCTGGTGCGCAACGCGCGTGCCGCCGGGGTGCGTGTGGTGCCGGTGCCCGGCGCCTGTGCACTGATCGCCGCGTTGTCGGCTTCCGGGCTGGCCTCCGACCGCTTCGTCTTCGAGGGCTTCCTGCCGGCGCGCGCGACGGCGCGGCGGCAGCGTCTGCAGGCGCTGCTCGAGGAGCCGCGCACGCTGATCCTCTACGAGGCGCCGCACCGCCTGCTGGAGTGTCTCGCCGACCTTAGCGAGCTGTTCGGCGTCGAGCGTCCTGCGGTGCTGGCGCGCGAGCTGAGCAAGACCTTCGAGACCATCAAGGGGGCGCCGCTCGGCGAGCTGCACGACTGGGTGGCGGCTGACAGCAACCAGCAGCGTGGCGAATGCGTGCTGCTGGTGGAAGGTTGGCAGGCGCCGGAGGGCGAGGAGGCGCTGAGTGCCGAGGCGCTGCGCGTGCTCGACCTGCTGCTGGCCGAGTTGCCGCTCAAGCGGGCGGCGGCGCTGGCGGCGGAGATCACCGGGGTGCGCAAGAACCTGCTCTACCAGCAGGCGCTGGGGCGACAGAAAGCCGAGGATTGAGCTTGTTATCCGGGCGCGCAGTGAGTACCCTGCGCGCCGGAGAGTCGGCTGGACAGTCGCTGCCCTGCTTGCAGGGGGGAGGAAAGTCCGGGCTCCACAGGGCAGAGTGCCAGGTAACGCCTGGGAGGCGCGAGCCTACGGAAAGTGCCACAGAAAACAACCGCCTAAGCGCGCAAGCGCCGGTAAGGGTGAAAAGGTGCGGTAAGAGCGCACCGCACGACTGGCAACAGTTCGTGGCTAGGTAAACCCCACTCGGAGCAAGACCAAATAGGGATCCATTGGCGTGGCCCGCGCTGGATCCGGGTAGGTTGCTTGAGGTCGTCAGCGATGGCGATCCTAGAGGAATGACTGTCCTCGACAAAACCCGGCTTACAGGCCGGCTCTCCTTCCCTCCGCTTTCTTCTCTTTCATTATCGGCGGCAGTTTTTAATTTCGAATTGCTATTTCTCTTGATAAAGAACTTTAAGTTCGAGAGCTGGCATGCCGATATCCCTCGATTTTTTCTCCCGGTTTACCACTCCTAATTCCCGCCTGTCGGTCTCTTCTCTAAGTTGCGGTCCAGTAAGGATTTTTCCTGTCGGGCTCGCCTTGACTGGGTCGCTGGGGCGTTCCTATAGTGTGTAAGGGTGGGGGAAAGTGGGTGAAAGTGGGGATTCCAGCCGTGAAACACAGCTCTTGGCGGCTGAGCACAACGGGGATGCGCAGCCGTGTTTCGCGGAGCCAATGCCATAAGTCTTGACGCCAAGGGCCGCCTGACGATGCCGAGCCGGTATCGCGACGAGTTCATGGCGCGCTGCGCCGGTCTGCTTGTGGTGACCATCGACACCATCGACTCCTGCCTGTGTGTCTATCCCCTCGATGAATGGGAACTGATCGAAGCCAAGTTGCGCGAACTGCCGTCGCTGCGCGAGGAAAACCGTCGCCTGCAGCGCCTGCTGATCGGCAATGCGGTGGATCTGGAACTGGATGCCGCCGGACGTTTCCTCGTGCCGCCGCGTCTGCGCGATTACGCCGGGCTGGATCGCCGTGCGGTGCTGGTCGGCCAGCTCAACAAGTTCCAGCTGTGGGACGAGGCGGCCTGGGACCTGCGTTGTACGCAGGACCTCCAGGCCATCAAGGAACCCGGCGCGTTGCCGGAAGAATTACGCAACCTGATACTTTGATATGAATGCAGCCACCTTCAGCCATGTGACCGTCCTGCTCCGCGAAGCCGTCGAGGCGCTCGCCGTGCGCGCCGACGGCTGCTATCTGGATGGCACCTTCGGTCGCGGCGGTCACAGCCGCGAAGTGCTCCGCGCACTCGGCCCTGCCGGCCGCCTGCTGGGCTTCGACAAGGATCCGCTGGCGATCGCCACCGGTCGCGAACTGGCGGCGGCGGATGAGCGCTTCCAGATCGTCCAGCGCAGTTTCGCCGAACTGGGCGAGGAGGTCGCCGCGCGCGGCCTGAACGGCAAAGTCGACGGTGTCCTCCTCGATCTCGGCGTGTCCTCGCCGCAGCTGGACGACCCCGAGCGCGGTTTCAGCTTCATGAACGACGGCCCGCTGGACATGCGCATGAACCCGGATGCCGGGGTCAGCGCCGCGGACTGGATCGCCTCCGCCAGCGAGGAAGAGATTGCCCGGGTGTTCTACGAGTACGGCGAGGAGCGCTTCTCGCGGCGCATGGCGCGCGCCATCGTGCAGCGCCGCGGCGAGTGCCCGTTCACCCGTACCGCCGACCTCGCCGAGGTGATCGCCGCCGCCAACCCGGCCTGGGAGAAGGGCAAAAACCCGGCCACCCGTGCCTTCCAGGGCCTGCGCATCCACATCAACAACGAGCTGGGCGATCTCGAGCGGGGCCTCGGGGCGGCCCTCGAGGCGCTCGCCGTCGGCGGCCGCCTGGTGGTGATCAGTTTCCACTCGCTGGAGGATCGCATCGTCAAGCAGTTCATGCGCCGCCAGGTGAAGGGCGAGGCCGACAACCTGCCGCGCGATCTGCCGGTGCAGGTGGCCCGCTTCGAGCCGCGCCTGAAGCTGCTGGGCAAGCCTCAGTACGCGTCGGCCGAGGAACTCAAGGCCAACCCGCGCTCGCGCAGCGCGGTCATGCGCGTGGCGGAGAAGCTGAGATGATCCGCGGCGCCCGCGACGGCATGCCCAGCGGCAGTCTGCTGATGCTGGTGCTGTTCGGCCTTGTGCTGTGTTCGGCCGTGGCCGTGTCGTGGAGCGCGCACTGGAATCGCAAGCTGCTCAACCAGCTGTATGCCGAACTCAGCGTGCGCGACAAGGCGCAGGCCGAATGGGGCCGGCTGATCCTCGAGCAGAGCACCTGGACCGCGCACAGCCGCATCGAGGCGCTGGCCAGCGAGCAGCTGCAGATGCGCATCCCCGAGCCCGGCGAAGTGCGGATGGTGGCGCCATGATCAGTCTCGAGGGGGCCCTCTACCCCTGGCGCTTTCGTCTGGTGCTCGGCGTCCTGTTCGCCATGGTGGCGGTGATCGTCTGGCGCATCGTCGATCTCCACGTGTTCGACCATGACTTCCTCAAGGCCCATGGCGATGCACGCAGCGTGCGGCACATTCCGATCCCGGCGCACCGCGGCCTGATCACCGACCGCAACGGCGAGCCGCTGGCGGTCAGTACCCCGGTCACCACCCTGTGGGGCAACCCCAAGGAGCTGATGGGCGCGCGCCAGCACTGGCCGACCCTGGCCGCGGCGCTGGGCCTGGATCCGCAGGCGCTCAGCGCGAAGCTGCAGCAGAATGCCGGGCGCGAGTTCCTCTACCTGGCCCGCGGTCTGACCCCCGAGCAGGGCGAGGCGGTACTGGCGCACAAGATTCCCGGGGTCTACAGCATCGAGGAGTTCCGCCGCTTCTATCCGGCCGGCGAGGTGACTGCCCACCTGATCGGCTTCACCGACATCGACGATCGCGGACGCGAGGGGGTCGAGCTGGCCTTCGAGCAGTGGCTGGCCGGCATGCCCGGCCAGCGCGAGGTGCTCAAGGATCGCCGCGGCCGCCTGATCAAGGACGTCGGCGTGGCGCGCAACGCCAAGCCGGGCAAGGAGCTGGCGCTGTCCATCGACCTGCGCCTGCAGTACCTGGCGCACCGCGAACTGCGCAACGCCCTGGTGGAGAACAAGGCCAAGGCCGGCAGTCTGGTGATCCTCGACGTGCAGACCGGCGAGGTGCTGGCCATGGTCAACCACCCCACCTACAACCCCAACAACAAGCGCACCCTGCAACCGCAGGCGATGCGCAACCGCGCGCTGATCGACGTCTTCGAGCCGGGCTCGACGGTGAAGCCGATCTCGATGATGGCGGCCCTGGAGAGCGGGCGCTGGAAGCCCACCGACACCGTCGAGGTCTGGCCGCACAGCCTGCGCATCGGCCGCTACACCATCCGCGACGTGTCGCGCGGCGGCGGCCCGGTGCTCGACCTTACCGGCATCCTGATCCGTTCCAGCAACGTCGGCATCAGCAAGATCGCCTTCGACATCGGCGGCGAGGCGATCTACCACAAGATGCAGCAGCTCGGCCTCGGCCAGGACACCGGTCTGGGCTTCCCCGGCGAGCAGGTCGGCAACCTGCCCAACCACCGCAAGTGGCCGCAGGCGGAGACCGCGACCCTCTCCTACGGCTATGGCCTGTCGGTGACGGCGATCCAGCTGGCCCATGCCTACGCGACCATCGCCAACCACGGGCGCATGGTGCCGCTGAGCCTGGCGCGCGTCGACCAGCCGGCGGCGGTCAGCCAGGTAATCCCCGACGAGGTGGCCAGGACCATGCAGGGCATGCTGCAGCAGGTGGTCGAGGCCCCGGGTGGCGCCCACCGCGCGCAGGTGCCCGGCTATCACGTGGCCGGCAAGAGCGGCACGGCGCGCAAGAGCAGCGTGGGCAGCAAGGGCTACAAGCAGAACGCCTATCGCTCCCTGTTCGCCGGGTTCGCGCCGACCAGCAGCCCGCGCTTCGCCGCCGTCGTGGTGATCGACGAGCCGGGCGGCGAGGGCTACTTCGGTGGCCTGGTTTCCGCGCCGGTCTTCAGCAAGGTGATGGCCGGCACCCTGCGCTTGATGAACATAGCCCCGGACAACCTGCCGCCGCTGCCCGAAGCGCAGCAGGCGGTGGCGGTGCCCGGCAATGGAGGACGCGGCTGATGCCGATGAGTCTGCTGAAGATGTTTCCCCAGGCGCGTCGCGACGCGCTGATCCGCGAACTGAGCCTGGACAGTCGGGCGCTGCGCCCGGGCGACCTGTTTCTCGCCATCCCCGGCCATCACAGCGATGGCCGGGCCTATGTCGCCGACGCCATCGCCCGCGGTGCCGCCGCGGTGGCCTACGAGGCCGAGGGCGCGCTCGACATACCCGACTCCGCGGCGACCGTGCTGATCCCGGTTAAGGGCCTGGCCGGCCAGCTGTCGGCCATCGCCGGGCGTTTCTACGGCGATCCCAGCCGCAGCCTCGACCTGATCGGCGTCACCGGCACCAACGGCAAGACCAGCGTCAGCCAGCTGCTGGCCCAGGCCCTCGACCTGCTCGGCCAGCGCTGCGGCCTGATCGGCACCCTCGGCGTCGGCTTCCACGACGACCTGCAGTGCGGCCGCCATACCACTCCCGATCCGCTTGCCGTGCAGGCCGAGCTGGCGCGCCTCAAGCAGGCCGGCGCCCGGGCGGTGGCCATGGAGGTGTCCTCCCACGGCCTCGACCAGGGCCGGGTCGAGGCGCTGGACTTCGACGTGGCGGTGTTCACCAACCTGTCGCGCGACCACCTCGACTACCATGGCGACATGGCTGCCTACGGCGAGGCCAAGGCGCGGCTGTTCGCCTGGCCGGGCCTGTGCACCCGGGTGATCAACCTCGACGACCTGTTCGGTCGCGAGCTGGCCGCTCGCCCGGCACCGTCGCGGCTGATCAGTTACAGCCAGATCGATCCCGCCGCCACCCTCTACTGCACCGAGGCCGAGTTCGGCGAGGCGGGCGTGCGCGCCCGGCTGATCACCGCCCAGGGCGACGGCCTGCTGGTCAGCCCGCTGCTCGGCCGCTTCAACCTGAGCAACCTGCTGGCGGTGGTCGGTGCGCTGATGGGGCTGAATCACCCGCTGGACGAGATCCTGCGCGTGCTGCCGCAGCTCAAGGGCCCGGTCGGACGCATGCAGCGCCTCGGCGGCGGCGCCGGGCCGCTGGTGGTGGTCGACTATGCGCACACTCCGGATGCCCTGGAGAAGGTCCTCGAGGCCTTGCGCCCGCACACCCGTGGCCGCCTGCTGTGCCTGTTCGGCTGCGGCGGCGACCGCGACCGCGGCAAGCGCCCGCTGATGGCTGCGGCCGTCGAGGGGCTGGCCGACGGCGTCTGGGTCACCGACGACAATCCGCGCAGCGAGGATCCGCAGCGGATCGTCGCCGACATCCGCGCCGGCTTCCGCGAGCCGGAGCGGGTGACCTTCGTCGCCGGGCGCGGCGAGGCGATCCGCCGGCTGATCGCCGGCGCGGCGCCGGACGACGTGATCCTGCTGGCCGGCAAGGGCCACGAGGACTACCAGGAAATCGCCGGGGTGCGCCATCCCTTCTCCGATATCGAACAGGCCGCCGCCGCGCTGGCCGAACGCGAGGTGCAGGATGCTTGAAGCCTGGATGCTGAGCACGGTGCTGGGTGCCCTCAGGGGCCGCCTGGCCGGGCCGGATGCCTTCTTCAACGGGGTGAGCATCGACAGCCGCCGGATCGAGCCGGGCCAGCTGTTCGTCGCCCTGTCCGGCGCGCGCTTCGACGGCCACGACTACCTCGAGCAGGTCGCCGCCAAGAGCGCCGCCGCCGCGCTGGTCGAGCGCGAGCAGGAGGAAGTCGAGCTGCCGCAGCTGGTGGTGGCCGACACCCGCCTGGCTCTCGGTCAGCTCGGCGCGCTGAACCGCGCCGCCTTCCGCGGCCGGGTCGCGGCGGTCACCGGCTCCAGCGGCAAGACCACGGTCAAGGAAATGCTCGCCAGCATCCTGCGTGCCGACCACGGCGGCGACGCCGCCGCGGTGCTGGCCACCCGCGGCAACCTCAACAACGACCTCGGCGTGCCGCTGACCCTGCTCGAGCTGGCGCCGCAGCACCGCAGCGCGGTGATCGAACTGGGCGCCAACCATGTCGGCGAGATCGCCTACACGGTCGGCCTGAGCAGGCCGCAGGTGGCGATCATCACCAATGCCGGCAGCGCCCACGTCGGCGAGTTCGGCGGCCCGGAGAAGATCGTCGAGGCCAAGGGCGAGATCCTCGAGGGCCTGGACGCCGACGGCGTGGCCGTGCTCAACCGCGACGATCCGGCCTTCGAGGTGTGGTCCAGGCGCGCCGCCGGGCGCCAGGTGCTGAGCTTCGCCATGCACGCCGCCGCCGACTTCAGCGCCCGCGAACTGGCCCGCGACGCCCGCGGCTGCCCGGCCTTCACCCTGGTCGGCCCGGCCGGCGAGGTGCGCATCCAGCTCAACCTGCTCGGCGAGCACAACGTGGCCAATGCCCTGGCCGCCGCCGCCGCCGCCCACGCCCTGGGTGTCGGGGGCGCGGCGATCCGCGCCGGGCTGGAGGCCCTGCAGCCAGTCAAGGGGCGTGCCTGCGCGCAGCTCGCTCCGTCTGGAATGCGGGTCATCGACGACAGCTACAACGCCAATCCCGCCGCAATCAAGGCGGCGATTGATATACTGGCGGGCTTTTCCGGACGCACCGTCCTGGTGCTGGGCGACATGGGCGAGTTGGGCGCCTGGGCCGAGGCCGGCCACCGCGAGGTGGGCGCCTATGCCCGTGGCAAGGTCGACGCGCTGTACGCCGTGGGCCCGCTGATGAGCCATGCCGTCGCTGCCTTCGGCGAGGGTGCGCGGCATTTTGCCAGTCAGGCTGAACTGATCGCCGTCCTCGCTGCCGAACAGTCTCCGGAAACCACCCTGTTGATCAAAGGCTCGCGCAGCGCGGCGATGGAAAACGTCGTGGCTGCGTTCTGTGCCTGTGCTGGAGAACACTAAATGCTGCTGCTGTTGGCCGAGTTTCTGCAACAGTTCCACAAGGGCTTCGCGGTCTTTCAGTACCTGACCCTGCGCGGAATCCTCGGCGTGCTCACCGCCCTGGCCCTGGCACTGTGGCTGGGGCCGTGGATGATCAAGACCCTGCGCACCCGCCAGATCGGCCAGGCGGTGCGCGACGACGGCCCGCAGTCGCACCTGTCGAAGAAGGGCACGCCGACCATGGGCGGTGCGCTGATCCTCTCCGCCATCGCCATCAGCACCCTGCTGTGGGCCGACCTGTCCAATCGCTATGTGTGGGTGGTGCTCGGCGTCACCCTGCTGTTCGGCGCCATCGGCTGGGTCGACGATTACCGCAAGGTGATCGAGAAGAACTCGCGTGGCCTGCCGAGCCGCTGGAAATACTTCTGGCAGTCGGTGTTCGGCCTCGCCGCGGCGGTGTTTCTCTATATGACCGCCGCCACCCCGGTGGAGACCACCCTGTTCCTGCCGCTGCTGAAGAACATCGAGATCCCGCTGGGGATCTTCTTCGTCGTGCTGACCTATTTCGTCATCGTCGGCTCGAGCAATGCGGTCAACCTGACCGACGGCCTCGACGGTCTGGCGATCCTGCCCACCGTGCTGGTCGGCGGCGCGCTGGGCATCTTCTGCTACCTGTCGGGCAACGCCAAGTTCGCCGAATACCTGCTGATTCCCTACGTCGCCGGCTCCGGCGAGCTGATCGTGTTCTGCGGCGCGCTGATCGGCGCCGGCCTCGGCTTCCTGTGGTTCAACACCTACCCGGCGCAGGTGTTCATGGGCGACGTCGGTGCCCTGGCGCTCGGTGCCGCACTGGGGACCATCGCAGTGATCGTCCGCCAGGAAGTGGTGCTGTTCATCATGGGCGGCGTGTTCGTCATGGAGACCCTGTCGGTGGTGATCCAGGTCGCCTCGTTCAAGCTCACCGGACGCCGCGTGTTCCGCATGGCACCGATCCACCACCATTTCGAGCTCAAGGGCTGGCCGGAGCCGCGGGTCATCGTGCGCTTCTGGATCATCACCGTGGTGCTGGTGCTGGTCGGCCTGTCCACCCTGAAGCTGAGGTAAGAGAGATGACGCTGATCGCTTCCGACCAGTTCCGCATCGTTGTCGGCCTCGGCAAGAGCGGCATGTCGCTGGTGCGCTTCCTCACCCGCCAGGGCGTGCCCTTCGCTGTGGTCGACACCCGTGCCAATCCGCCGGAACTGGCCACCCTCGAGGCCGAGTACCCGCAGGTCGAGGTACGCTGCGGCGCGCTGGACGTCGACTTCCTCTGCCGCGCCAGCGAGCTGTACGTCAGCCCCGGCCTGCCGCTGGCCACCGTCGCGCTGCAGGAGGCCCGGGCGCGCGGAGTCAGGCTGTCCGGCGACATCGACCTGTTCGTGCGCCACGCCCGGGCGCCGATCGTCGCCATCACCGGCTCCAACGCCAAGAGCACCGTGACCACCCTGGTCGGCGAGATGGCGCAGGCCGCCGGCAAGAAGGTGGCGGTGGGCGGCAACCTCGGCACCCCGGCGCTGGATCTGCTGGCTGACGACATCGAGCTGTACGTGCTGGAGCTGTCCAGCTTCCAGCTGGAGAGCACCGAGCGGCTGAGCGCCGAGGTGGCCACCTGCCTGAATGTCAGCGACGACCACATGGACCGCTACAGCGGCATGGAAAGCTATCACCTGGCCAAGCACCGCATCTTCCGTGGCGCCCGCCAGGTAGTGGTCAACCGCCAGGACCCGCTGTCGCGGCCGCTGATCGCCGACCAGGTGCCGTGCTGGAGCTTCGGCCTCGACAAGCCGGACTTCAAGTCGTTCGGCATCCTCGAGGAGAACGGCGAGAAGTACCTCGCCTTCCAGTTCAGCAAGCTGATGCCGGTGCGCGAGCTGAAGATCCGCGGCGCGCACAACCAGGCCAACGCCCTGGCCGCGCTGGCCCTCGGCCATGCCGTCGGCCTGCCGCTGGCGCCGATGCTCGACACCCTGCGCCGCTTCACCGGCCTGGCGCACCGCTGCCAGTGGGTGCGCGAGCGTGACGGGGTGACCTTCTACGACGATTCCAAGGCGACCAACGTCGGTGCCGCGCTGGCGGCCATCGATGGCCTGGGCGCCGAGATCGACGGCAAGCTGCTGCTGATCGCCGGCGGCGACGGCAAGGGCGCCGACTTCAACCCGCTGCGTGCCAGCGTGGCGCGCTACTGCCGGGCGGTGGTGCTGCTCGGCCGCGATGCCGAACTGATCGCTGGCGCGCTGACCGGCAGCGACGAGCAGCCGGTGGTGCCGCTGGTGCGTGTCGCCAGTCTCGACGAGGCGGTGCAGCGCTGCGCCGAACTGGCCGAGGCGGGCGACGCCGTGCTGCTGTCGCCGGCCTGCGCCAGCCTGGACATGTTCAGGAACTTCGAGGAGCGCGGCCGCCTGTTCGCCGCGGCCGCGAGGGAGCTGCCCTGATGCGCGCGCTGCTGCGCCTGAGCCCGTCGCCGCTGCGCAGTCGGCGCGGCGTCGACATGGACTTCCCGCTGCTGGCGGGTTGCCTGGCGCTGCTCGGCCTCGGCTTCGTGATGGTCTCCTCGGCGTCCTCCGAGGTGGCCGGTGCCTTGTCGGGCAACTCGCTGTACTTCATGGTCCGCCAGCTGCTGTTCCTCGCCGTCGGCTGCGCGGCCGCCGGCGTGGTCCTGCTGGTGCCGGTGGCGACCTGGCAGAAGAACGGCGGCAAGCTGCTGATCGCCGCCTTCATCCTGCTGGTGCTGGTGCTGGTGCCGGGCATCGGCCGCGAGGTCAACGGCGCGCGGCGCTGGATCGGCTTCGGCGGCATCAACATCCAGCCTTCGGAGCTGGCCAAGCTGTTCACCGTGATCTACCTGGGCGGTTACCTGGTGCGCCGCCAGGCCGACGTGCACAACAGCTGGAAGGGGCTGCTCATGCCCTTGATCGTGCTCGGCCTGATGGCCGGCCTGCTGCTCTCCGAGCCGGACTTCGGCGCCACCGTGGTGCTGGTCGGCTCCGGCATCACCATGCTGTTCCTCGGCGGCGTCAGCCTGCTGCGCTTCCTGCCGATGGTGATCGGTGTGCTGGCGCTCGGCGTGGTGGTGATGACCAGCCAGGCCTACCGTCTCAAGCGCCTGACCAACTTCATCGACCCTTGGGCCGATCAGTTCGGCGCCGGCTACCAGCTCAGCCAGGCGCTGATCGCCTTCGGCCGCGGCGAGTGGCTGGGCGTCGGTCTGGGCAACAGCGTGCAGAAGCAGTTCTACCTGCCCGAGGCGCACACCGACTTCGTGTTCGCCGTGCTCGCCGAGGAACTGGGCATGATCGGCGCACTGGCCACCGTGGCGCTGTTCGTGCTGGTCACCCTGCGCGCGCTGCACATCGGCCTGCAGGCGGAAAAGGACCAGCAGTATTTCTCGGCCTACGTGGCCTACGGAGTGGCCATCCAGTGGATCGGCCAGTTCCTGATCAACATCGGCGTGAACGTCGGCCTGTTGCCGACCAAGGGCCTGACCCTGCCGTTCCTCAGCTACGGGGGCAGTTCGCTGGTGGTCTGCTGCGTCAGCCTGGCCCTGCTGCTGCGCATCGACTGGGAGCGGCGCAACCTGCTGGGAAATGCAGAGATGGAGTTTACCGAAGAGGATTTTGCCGAGGAGGAGCCGCGCCATGCCCGCTAACGTGCTGATCATGGCCGGCGGCACCGGCGGGCACGTGTTCCCGGCGCTGGCCTGCGCCCGCGAGTTCCAGGCGCGTGGCTACAACGTGCACTGGCTGGGCACCCCGCGTGGCATCGAGAACGAACTGGTGCCGCAGGCCGGCCTGCCGCTGCACCGCATCGAGATGAGCGGCCTGCGTGGCAAGGGCCTGCTGTCGCTGCTCAAGGCGCCGCTGCTGCTGGCCAGGGCGCTGTGGCAGGCGCGCCGCGTGCTGCGCGAGCTGCGCCCGGTCTGCGTGCTGGGCATGGGCGGCTTCGTCACCGGCCCCGGTGGCTGGGCCGCGCGCCTGGCCGGCGTGCCGCTGGTGATCCACGAGCAGAACGCCGTGGCCGGCACCGCCAATCGGGCCCTGGTGCCCTTCGCGGCGCGGGTCTGCGAGGCCTTCCCGGATACCTTCGCCGCCAGCGCCAAGCGCCGCACCACCGGCAATCCGGTGCGCCCGGAGCTGTTCCTCGCCGCCTCCCGGCAGAGCCCGGCCGCGCGCCCGGTGCGCCTGCTGGTGCTGGGCGGCAGCCTGGGCGCCGAGCCGCTCAACAAGCTGCTGCCGGCGGCGCTGGCACAGGTGAAGGCCGAGCTGCGCCCGCAGGTGCGCCACCAGGCCGGCCGGCAGCACGCCGAGGTGACCCGTGCGCGCTACGCCGAGGCCGGCGTCGACGCCGAGGTGCTGCCGTTCATCCGCGACATGGCCGCGGCCTATGCCTGGGCCGACCTGGTGATCTGCCGGGCCGGCGCGCTGACCGTCTGCGAGCTGGCCGCCGCCGGCCTGCCGTCGCTGCTCATTCCGCTGCCACACGCCATCGACGATCACCAGACGCGCAATGCCGAATATCTGGCCAGGGCCGGTGCCGCCGTGCTCTTGCCGCAACATGCCACTGACGCGGCCGCGCTGGCCGCGCAGCTGACCGAGGTCCTGATGCACAGCGAAAAACTCGAAGCCATGGGCGCTACTGCCCGCCGCCTGGCCAAGCCCGAAGCCACCCGCGAGGTGGTCGATATCTGCCTGGAGGTGGCCCATGGCTGATGCCCTGCGCGGCAACAATCCGGCCGAGGTACGGCGCATGCGCCGCATCCGTCGCATCCACTTCGTCGGCATCGGTGGCGTCGGCATGTGCGGCATCGCCGAGGTGCTGCTCAACCTCGGCTACCAGGTGTCCGGCTCCGACCTCAAGGCCTCGCCGGTGACCGCGCGCCTGGAGAGCTTCGGTGCGCAGATCTTCATCGGCCACCGCGCCGAGAACGTCGAGCAGGCCGACGTGCTGGTGGTGTCCAGCGCCATCAACCCGGCCAACCCGGAAGTCGCCCATGCCCTGGAGCGGCGCATCCCGGTGGTGCCGCGTGCCGAGATGCTCGCCGAGCTGATGCGCTACCGCCACGGCATCGCGGTGGCCGGCACCCACGGCAAGACCACCACCACCAGCCTGATCGCCTCGGTGTTCGCCGCCGCCGGCCTCGATCCGACCTTCGTCATCGGTGGCAAGCTGACCGCTGCCGGCACCAACGCCCAGCTCGGCGCCAGCCGCTATCTGGTGGCCGAGGCCGACGAGAGCGACGCCAGCTTCCTGCACCTGCAGCCGATGGTCTCGGTGGTCACCAACATCGACGCCGACCACATGAGCACCTACGGCGGCGACTTCAACAAGCTGAAGAAGACCTTCGTCGACTTCCTGCACAACCTGCCGTTCTACGGCCTGGCGGTGCTCTGCGTCGACGACCCGGTGGTGCGCGAGATCCTGCCGCAGGTCAGCCGGCCGATCGTCACCTACGGCTTTGACGAGGGCGCCGACCTGCGCGCCATCGACGTGCGCCAGCAGGGCATGCGCACCTACTTCACCGTGCTGCGCAAGGACCGCGAGCCGCTCGCCGTGGTGGTCAACATGCCCGGCCGGCACAACGTGCTCAACGCGCTGGCCACCATCGCCATCGCCACCGACGAGGGCATCGGCGACGACGCCATCCTCGCCGGCCTGTCCGGCTTCCAGGGCGTCGGTCGGCGCTTCCAGGTCTACGGCGAGCTGCCGGCCGAAGGCGGCAGCGTGATGCTGGTCGACGACTACGGCCACCACCCGCGCGAGGTTGCCGCGGTGATCAAGGCGGTGCGCGATGGCTGGCCGGAGCGGCGCCTGGTGATGGTCTATCAGCCGCACCGCTACAGCCGCACCCGCGACCTCTACGACGACTTCGTGCAGGTGCTCGGCGAGGCCAGCGTGCTGCTGCTGATGGAGGTCTACCCGGCCGGCGAGGAGCCGATCCCCGGTGCCGACAGCCGCCAGCTGTGCCACAGCATCCGCCAGCGCGGCGTGCTCGACCCGATCTACGTCGAGCGCGGCACCGACCTGGCGCCGCTGCTCAAGCCGCTGC
Organism: Pseudomonas sp. OF001; assembly: GCF_904426495.1. Classification (NCBI taxonomy): domain Bacteria; kingdom Pseudomonadati; phylum Pseudomonadota; class Gammaproteobacteria; order Pseudomonadales; family Pseudomonadaceae; genus Pseudomonas; species Pseudomonas sp. OF001. The sequence goes on from NZ_CAJGBM010000001.1 coordinate 368,866, forward strand.
TGCGCCCAAACGACATCCTGCTCTGCCAGGGCGCCGGCGACATCGGCGGCGTCGCTCCGCAACTGATCAACCATCCGCTGTTCGCTGTGCAAGGTGAGTCGAAATGAGTCAGCCATCCAACCTCGATCTCCAGGCCTTCGGTCGTGTCGCCGTCCTCTACGGTGGCCGCAGCGCCGAGCGCGCGGTATCGCTGAAGTCCGGCGCGGCCGTGCTGGAGGCCCTGCAGGGCGCCGGGGTGGACGCCTTCGGCATCGACGTCGGTAGCGACCTGCTGCAGCGCCTGGCCGGCGAGCGCATCGACCGCGCCTTCATCGTCCTGCATGGCCGCGGCGGCGAGGACGGCAGCATGCAGGGCCTGCTCGAGTGCCTGGAGATCCCCTACACCGGCAGCGGCGTGCTGGCCTCGGCGCTGGCGATGGACAAGCTGCGCACCAAGCAGGTGTGGCAGAGCCTCGGCCTGCCGACGCCGCGCCACGCGGTGCTGGCCTCGGCCGCCGACTGCGAGCGCGCCGCCGTCGAGCTGGGCTTCCCGCTGATCGTCAAGCCGGCCCACGAGGGCTCGAGCATCGGCATGGCGCGGGTGGAGAGCCTGGAGGCGCTGCTGGCCGCCTGGCAGGACGCCCGCCGCTACGACTCGCAGGTGCTGGTCGAGCAGTGGATCAGCGGTCCCGAGTTCACCGTGGCCGTGCTGCGTGGCGAAGTGCTGCCGCCGATCCGCCTGGGCACCACCCACAGCTTCTACGACTACGAGGCCAAGTACCTGGCCGACGATACCCGCTACCAGATCCCCTGCGGCCTGGAGGCGGACAAGGAAGAGGAACTCAAGGCGCTCGTCGCACGCGCCTGCGAAGCGGTCGGCACCCGCGGCTGGGCCCGCGCCGACGTGATGCAGGATGCCGACGGGCAGTTCTGGCTGCTGGAGGTCAATACCGTTCCGGGGATGACCGACCACAGCCTGGTCCCGATGGCCGCACGGGCGGCTGGCCTGGATTTCCAGCAGCTGGTGCTGGAAATCCTCGCCGACAGCCTCGAGGCAAGGAGCTGATCCCATGATCGCGCTGCTGCGTCACCAGCGTCCGGGCCCGGCGGGCCCGCTGCGCAAGCCGGTCCCCCGCGGGGCCAGCCGTCTGGTGGTGCGCGAACCCCTGCGCAAGCGCCTGCCGCGCCCGTCGCTGAGCGGCCTCAAGCGGCTGGCATGGCCGCTGCTGCTGCTCGCTCTGGGCGTGGGAGCCCACGACCTCGGCCAGCGCCTGCTGCCCTACGCCGACCAGCCGATCGCCCGGATCAGCGTGCAGGGCGACCTGCACTACGTCAGCCGGGTGGCGGTGGCCAAGCAGGTGGAGCCCTTCGCCGACGCCCGCTTCTTCAGCGTCGACCTGGAGGCGATGCGCAGCGCGCTGGAGCAGATGCCGTGGATCGCCGAGGCCGAGGTGCGCCGGGTGTGGCCCGATCAGGTGCTGATCCGCCTGGAGGAGCAACTGCCGGTAGCCCGCTGGGGCGACGAGGCGCTGCTCAACCACCAGGGGCAGGCCTTCGCCCCGGGCGAGCTGGCCGGCTACGAGCACCTGCCCAAGCTGTGGGGGCCGCAGCGTGCGCAGCAGCAGATCATGCGCCAGTACCAGTTGCTCAGCCAGCTGCTGCGGCCGCTGGACTTCACCGTGACGCGCCTGGAGCTGCGCGAGCGCGGCAGCTGGTACCTCACCACCGGACAGGGGCTGGAGCTGCTGCTCGGCCGCGACCATGTGGTGGAAAAAATGCGCCGTTTCGTCAGCGTCTACGAAAAGGCCCTGAAAGAACACAACGCGAACATTGCGCGCGTCGATCTGCGCTATCCCAACGGCCTGGCCGTGGCGTGGCGCGAGATGCCGGCGGCGCCGGTCCCCGGCGACAGCGCCGGGGCCCTGCAGTGACTTGAGGAGAGAACTGGATCATGGCAAGCGCGCAGAGCGGCAAGATGATCGTCGGTCTGGATATCGGCACCTCCAAGGTGGTGGCGCTGGTCGGCGAGGTGGCGGCCGATGGCCAGCTGGAAATCGTCGGCGTCGGTACCCATCCGTCGCGGGGGCTGAAGAAGGGGGTGGTGGTCAACATCGAGTCCACCGTACAGGCCATCCAGCACGCCATCGACGAGGCGCAGCAGATGGCAGGCTGCCGCATCCACTCGGCCTTCGTCGGGGTGGCCGGCAGCCACATCCGCAGCCTGAACTCCCACGGCATAGTCGCCATCCGCGACCGCGAGGTGAGCCCGGCCGACATCGAGCGGGTGCTGGATGCCGCCCAGGCGGTGGCCATTCCCGCCGACCAGCGGGTGCTGCACACCCTGGCCCAGGACTACGCCATCGACCATCAGGATGGCGTGCGCGAACCGCTGGGCATGTCCGGCGTGCGTCTGGAGGCCAAGGTGCACGTGGTCACCTGCGCGGTCAACGCGGCGCAGAACATCGAGAAGTGCGTGCGCCGCTGCGGCCTCGAGGTGGATGACATCATCCTCGAACAGCTGGCTTCCTCCGACTCGGTGCTGACCGACGACGAGAAGGAGCTGGGCGTGTGCCTGGTGGACATCGGTGGCGGCACCACCGACATCGCCATCTTCACCGAAGGTGCGATCCGTCACACGGCTGTCATCCCGATCGCCGGCGACCAGGTGACCAACGATATCGCCATGGCCCTGCGTACGCCGACTCAGTATGCTGAAGAAATCAAGATTCGCTACGCCTGCGCCCTGGCCAAGCTGGCCGGCGCCGGGCAGACCATCAAGGTTCCCAGCGTCGGCGAGCGGCCGCCGCGCGAGCTGTCGCGCCAGGCGCTGGCCGAGGTGGTCGAGCCGCGCTACGAGGAACTGTTCTGCCTGGTGCAGGGCGAGCTGCGCCGCAGCGGCTACGCCGACCTGCTCCCGGCCGGGATCGTCCTCACCGGCGGCACCGCCAAGATGGAAGGTGCCGTCGAGCTGGCCGAAGAGGTATTCCACATGCCGGTACGCCTGGGCCTGCCGCAAGGCGTCAAGGGCCTCGAGGATGTCGTGCGCAACCCGGCCTATGCGACCGGGGTCGGGCTGCTGCTGTACGGCCTGCGCAAGCAGGGGACTCCGAGCTATGTCGGCCCGGGCAGCAGCAGTGAAGAGAGCAAACCGCCGGTATTCGTGCGCTTCAAGCGCTGGGTACAGGGCAACTTCTGACAGACGGCCGCGCGAGACGGCAACTGTTTGGGCAGAAAAGGGAAAGGAGAGGGAAAATGTTTGAAATGGTCGATAACGTTCAATCGAACGCGGTAATCAAGGTCATCGGCGTCGGCGGCGGTGGCGGCAATGCGGTCAACCACATGCTGCGCTGCAACATCGACGACATCGATTTCATCTGTGCCAACACCGACGCCCAGGCGCTGAAGAAGGTCGACGCCAAGACCATCCTGCAGCTGGGCATGAACGTCACCAAGGGCCTGGGCGCCGGCACCAATCCGGACGTCGGCCGCCAGGCTGCGCTGGAAGACCGCGAGCGCATCGCCGAGGTGCTGGAAGGCGCCAACATGGTGTTCATCACCACCGGCATGGGCGGCGGCACCGGCACCGGTGCAGCGCCGATCATCGCCGAAGTGGCGAAGGAGATGGGCATCCTCACCGTGGCCGTGGTCACCCGCCCGTTCCCCTTCGAGGGCCGTCGCCGCATGCAGATCGCCGACGAGGGCATCCGTGCCCTGTCCGAGCATGTCGACTCGCTGATCACCATCCCCAACGAGAAGCTGCTGACCATCCTCGGCAAGGATGCCAGCCTGCTGTCCGCCTTCGCCAAGGCCGACGACGTGCTGGCCGGCGCCGTGCGCGGCATCTCCGACATCATGCAGCGCCCGGGCCTGATGAACGTCGACTTCGCCGACGTGCGCACCGTGATGAGCGAAATGGGCATGGCGATGATGGGCACCGGCCACGCCAGCGGCCCGAACCGTGCCCGCGAGGCGGCCGAGGCGGCGATCCGCAACCCGCTGCTGGAGGACATCAACCTGCAGGGCGCCCGCGGCATCCTGGTCAACATCACCGCCGGCCTCGACCTGTCGCTGGGCGAGTACACCGAGGTGGGCAGCATCATCGAGCAGTTCACCTCCGAGCACGCCACCGTGAAGATCGGTGCGGTGATCGATCCGGAGATGCGCGACGAGCTGCATGTCACCGTGGTCGCCACCGGCCTCGGCGCGCGCATGGAGAAGCCGACCAAGGTGGTCGACAACACGCCGGTCGCCGCTCCTGCGCCCCAGGCCGCCTCGGTCAATTACCGCGATCTCGAGCGCCCGACCGTGATGCGCGAACCGCGCCCGACCGCCGGCGGTGCCGCGCCCGCGCCGAAGATCGCCACCCAGGAGGATCTGGATTACCTGGATATTCCGGCGTTCCTGCGTCGCCAGGCCGATTGACGCGCTATATCAGCGGCATAGCCGTGATTGGTGTTCAGTAAGGGCGGGCTCTGCTATCATGCCTGCCATTGCTGAGAACAGTTCACAACTTGTGCAGATACGGCCAAAGCCATGATCAGACAACGCACTTTGAAGAACATCATCCGCGCCACCGGCGTCGGCCTGCATTCGGGGGAGAAGGTCTACCTCACCCTGAAGCCGGCTCCGGTGGATACCGGGATCGTGTTCTGTCGCACCGATCTCGACCCGATGGTGGAAATTCCGGCCCGGGCCGAGAACGTCGGTGATACCACCCTGTCGACCACGCTGGTCAAGGGTGACGTCAAGGTGGATACGGTTGAGCACCTGCTCTCGGCCATGGCTGGCCTGGGTATCGACAACGCCTACATCGAGCTGTCGGCGCCGGAAGTGCCGATCATGGATGGCAGTGCCGGTCCCTTCGTGTTCCTGATCCAGTCCGCCGGACTGCAGGAACAGGAGGCGGCGAAGAAGTTCATCCGCATCAAGCGGCCGGTGACCGTGGAGGAAGACGGCAAGAGCGCCACCTTCCTGCCGTTCGATGGCTTCAAGGTGAGCTTCGAGATCGACTTCGACCATCCGGTGTTCCGCGGCCGTACGCAGACCGCCTGCGTCGACTTCTCCAGTACCTCGTTCGTCAAGGAAGTCAGCCGTGCGCGCACCTTCGGCTTCATGCGCGACATCGAGTTCCTGCGTTCGCAGAACCTGGCGCTCGGCGGCAGCGTCGACAACGCCATCGTGGTCGACGAGTTTCGCGTGCTCAACGAAGACGGCCTGCGCTACGAGGACGAGTTCGTCAAGCACAAGATCCTGGACGCCATCGGCGACCTGTACCTGCTCGGCACCAGCCTGATCGGCGAGTTCCGCGGGCACAAGTCCGGCCACGCCCTGAACAACCGTCTCCTGCGCACCCTGCTCGCCGAGCGGGATGCCTGGGAAGTGGTGACCTTCGAGGATGCCAGCACCGCGCCGATCTCCTACATGCGCCCGGCAGCTGCCGTCTGAGGCAAGACCCTCCCTTTCTCTTGAGGCCACCCCTGCGGTGGCCTTTTTTTCGTCCGCGCCTTTTGCGGTGGGCTCAGTCGTGCGGGGTCGTGTGGCTGGCCAGGCGCTCGAGGGCGGCGCGCAGGCGTGGATCCTCGATGCCGCTGGCGGCGGCGCGCAGGGTGTCCGCGGCATTGGCGGACAGGGTGGGATTTCGACCGGTGACACGCCTTTCGGCCGGTGCCGGTTGCACCTTGAAATGGATTTTCGCTAAGTTCGCGAACTCCCTGAGGCCCCGCAGCTGACGCAGCAGGCGTTTCTGCTGGTAGCGCAGGTGGGTGGCCCACTGGCCGTCGGTGACGATCAGCAGCAGGCAGTCCTCGCGCCAGGAGGCGACCTTGCAGTGCGCGCGGGCCGCCGGCTGCAGCTGGCTTTCCACCAGTTGCTGCAGGTGGGCGAGGCGCTGCGCCTCGCCGAACAGGTTCTTGAGCGTCTTGGTTCCGCGCAGCAGGGTCGCGGGCGCTCGAGCCGGCAGGGGGCGAAAAGTCATGGCAGGACGCCTGGAAACAACCGAGCGGCCATCGTAGCAGAACGGCCGCGCCGATTCTTCTTGCGGGATGTTCCATGCATATCATTTTCATGAGCCGTCGCCACGGTGCGGCGCGCGCACTCACCCTCACTCCCCGCCGCGGCTTGCTGCTGGCCACTCTCCTGCTCGGCTGCACCCTGGCTACCGGAATGGTACTCGGCGCCTGGATCAGACCCGAGGTCCCCGTCGCGGTTCCCGACGAGTCGGTCGCCGCGACGAGCGGTGTGCAACCCGAGGAGCTGATCGAGGCGCGCGCCGTCGCCCAGCGCCAGCTGGACGCGCTCGGCGTGCACCTCGCCGAGCTGCAGGCCCGCCTGACTCGCCTGGATGCGCTGGGCGAACGTCTGGCCGAGCTGGCCAAGCTCGACGCCGACGAGTTCGACTTCTCCCAGCCGGTAGGGCAGGGCGGGCCGGACGAGCCGCTGGACGCCGAGACCTTCTCCGGCAGCGACGTGCTCGGCAGCCTCGACGCCCTGGCCGCCCGCATCGACGGGCGCGAGCAGCAGCTGGAGGTGCTCGAGCAGTTGCTCGCCGAGCGCCGCCTCGACGATGCGCGCCAGGTCGCCGGGCTGCCGGTGGCCAGCGGCTACCAGTCCTCGCCGTTCGGGCTGCGCCGCGACCCCTTCCATGGGCGTGCCCGCCAGCACAAGGGCGTGGATTTCGCCGCCAAGCGCGGTACCGAGATAGTTGCGGTGGCCACCGGGGTGGTCACCTGGTCCGGTCGCAAGTCGGGCTACGGCTGGACCGTCGAGGTCAGTCATGCCGACGGCTATACCACCCTGTACGGCCACAATCAGCGCAATCTGGTGCAGGTCGGTGACCTGGTGCAGCGTGGCCAGGCCATCGCCCTGGTCGGCAGCAGCGGGCGTTCCACCGGCCCGCACCTGCACTTCGAGGTCAAGAAGAACGGTCGCCAGGTCAATCCCGAGACCTACATCGCCCGTGCCGCCAGTGATGAATGAGGCGACTTTTCATGCGGGCATTTCCGGGTAGAATGCCTCCTTCGCTGCCGTGCAGACGGCACTGGGCGCTCCGCTGGGGTGCCCTCCATTTCCACAGATGGAAGACCCTCCCCCTATGTTTGCGCCTTTGTTGAGAAAACTCTTTGGAAGCAAGAACGAGCGTGAAGTCAAGCGCATGACCAAGGCTGTCCAGGCGATCAACGTCCTGGAAGAGCAGATGGTCGCGCTGTCCGACGAGCAGCTCAGGGGCAAGACCGAAGAGTTCAAGGCGCGTTTCGCCCAGGGCGAGAGTCTCGACAAGCTGTTGCCGGAAGCCTTCGCGGTGGCCCGCGAGGCCGGCAAGCGGGTGATGGGCATGCGGCATTTCGACGTGCAGCTGATCGGCGGCATGACCCTGCACGAGGGCAAGATCGCCGAGATGCGTACCGGCGAGGGCAAGACCCTGGTGGGCACCCTGGCGGTGTACCTCAACGCCCTGGCCGGCAAGGGCGTGCACGTGGTCACGGTCAACGATTACCTGGCCCGCCGCGACGCCAACTGGATGCGCCCGCTGTACGAGTTCCTCGGCCTGTCGGTGGGGGTGGTCAGCCCGTTCCAGGATCCGACCGACAAGCGCGCGGCCTATGCCGCCGACATCACCTACGGCACCAACAACGAGTTCGGCTTCGACTACCTGCGCGACAACATGGCCTTCAGTCTGGAGGACAAGTTCCAGCGCGAGCTGAACTTCGCCGTGGTCGACGAGGTGGACTCCATCCTCATCGACGAGGCGCGTACTCCGCTGATCATCTCCGGTCCGGCCGAGGACAGCTCGCGCCTGTACCTGCAGATGAACCAGCTGATTCCGCGGCTCAAGCGTCAGCTGAACTCGGAAGACGGCGAGGTGCAGGAGGAGGGCCACTACAGCATCGACGAGAAGGCCCGCCAGGTCGAACTCACCGAGCAGGGCCACCAGTTCATCGAGGACATGCTCAGCCAGGCCGGCCTGCTGGCCGAGGGCGAGAGCCTGTACTCGGCGCACAACCTCAGCCTGCTGACCCACGTCCATGCGGCGTTGCGCGCGCACACGCTGTTCCACCGCAACGTCGAATACATCGTGCAGGACAACCAGATCCTGCTGATCGACGAGCACACCGGGCGCACCATGCCGGGCCGGCGCCTGTCCGAGGGCCTGCACCAGGCCATCGAGGCCAAGGAGGGGGTGCAGATCCAGGCCGAGAGCCAGACCCTGGCCTCGACCACCTTCCAGAACTACTTCCGCCTGTACGGCAAGCTGGCCGGCATGACCGGCACCGCCGACACCGAGGCCTTCGAGTTCCGGCAGATCTACGGCCTCGACGTGGTGGTGATCCCGACCAACAAGCCGATCGCGCGCAAGGACTTCAACGACCTGGTCTACCTGACCCAGGAGGAGAAGTACGCGGCGGTCATCGAGGACATCAAGCAGTGCCAGGCCGAAGGCCGTCCGGTGCTGGTCGGCACCGCCTCGATCGAGAGTTCCGAGTACGTCTCCCAGCTGCTGGTCAAGGCCGGCATCGAGCACAAAGTGCTCAATGCCAAGTACCACGACAAGGAGGCCGAGATCATCGCCCAGGCCGGTCGCCCCGGCGCGGTGACCATCGCCACCAACATGGCCGGCCGCGGTACCGACATCCTGCTCGGCGGCAACTGGGAGGTGGAGATCGCCGCGCTGGAGAACCCCAGCGACGAGCAGGTGGCGAAGATCAAGGCCGAGTGGCAGAAGCGCCACCAGCAGGTCATCGAGGCCGGTGGCCTGCACGTGATCGCCTCCGAGCGCCACGAGTCGCGGCGCATCGACAACCAGCTGCGCGGCCGCGCCGGCCGCCAGGGCGACCCGGGCTCCAGCCGCTTCTACCTGTCGCTGGAAGACAACCTGATGCGCATCTTTGCCTCCGACCGGGTGAAGAACTTCATGAAGGCCCTCGGCATGCAGTCGGGCGAGGCCATCGAGCACCGCATGGTCACCAACGCCATCGAGAAGGCGCAGCGCAAGGTCGAGGGACGCAACTTCGACATCCGCAAGCAGCTGCTCGAGTTCGACGACGTGGCCAACGAGCAGCGCAAGGTGATCTACCACATGCGCAACAGCCTGCTGGCCGCCGAGAACGTCGGCGAGACCATCGCCGAGTTCCGCGCGGAAGTGCTCGCCCGCACCATCGATGCCCATATCCCGCCGCAGTCGCTGCCCGAGCAGTGGGACATCGCCGGGCTGGAGGCCGCCCTGCAGGCCGACTTCGGCCTGCACCTGCCGGTGCAGCAGTGGCTCGACGAGGACGACAAGCTGTACGAGGAAACCCTGCGCGAGCGCATCCTCGCCGAGCTGGTCAAGGCCTACGAGGAGAAGGAAGAGCTGGCCGGCGCCGAGGCGCTGCGCAGCTTTGAGAAGCAGATCCTCCTGCGCGTGCTGGACGACCTGTGGAAGGAGCACCTGTCCACCATGGATCACCTGCGCCACGGTATCCACCTGCGCGGCTACGCACAGAAGAACCCCAAGCAGGAGTACAAGCGCGAGTCCTTCGCCCTGTTCCAGGAGCTGCTGGAAAGCATCAAGCGCGACGCCATCCGTGTGCTCTGCCACGTGCAGGTGCGCCGCGAGGACCCGGCCGAGGAAGAGGAGCGCCTGCGCCGCGAGGCCGAGGCCCTGGCCGCGCGCATGCAGTTCCAGCACGCCGCCGCGCCGGCGCTCGACCAGCCGCTGGAGACCGCCGACGAGGAAGGCGAGGCGGCCCAGGTGGCGGTGGCCGTGCGTCAGGAGCCCAAGGTCGGCCGCAACGAGCCGTGCCCGTGCGGCTCCGGCAAGAAGTACAAGCACTGCCACGGCCAGATCAGCTGATCGGCTGACGCCGTGCCCGCGCCGCGACCGGCCTTGCCGCTCGCGGCGTTTTTGATACTGTGTCCCCTCTTCATTACGCGCCGCGCGCATCTCAAGGAGTCTGTCCCATGGCTGTCGGTCTTGGCCCCCTGCCCACCCTGCACCCGGTTCCCGGTTTCGAACTCGGCATCGCCTCGGCCGGCATCAAGCGCCCCGGCCGCAAGGACGTGGTGGTGATGCGCTGCGCCGAGGGCTCGACCATCGCCGGCGTGACCACCACCAACGCCTTCTGCGCCGCGCCGGTGCTGATCACCCGCGAGCGCCTGGCGGGCGAGGTGCGCTACCTGCTGACCAACACCGGCAACGCCAACGCCGGCACCGGCCCGGACGGCCTGGTGCGCGCCCGCCGCGCCTGCGCCAAGCTGGCCGAACTGGCCGGGGTGAGCGAGAGCGCCGTGCTGCCGTTCTCCACCGGGGTGATCGGCGAGCCGCTGCCGGTGGAGAAGATCGAGGCCGCCCTGGAGGCTGCGCTGGCCGACCTCAGCGTCGACCACTGGGCGCAGGCTGCCGAAGGCATCATGACCACCGACACCCTGCCCAAGGGCGCCAGCCGCCAGTTCCAGCACGACGGCGTCACCGTCACCGTCACCGGCATCAGCAAGGGCGCCGGCATGATCCGCCCGAACATGGCCACCATGCTCGGCTACATCGCCACCGACGCCAGGGTCGCCCACGACGTGTTGCAGGACCTGGTACGCGATGCGGCCAACAAGTCGTTCAACCGCATCACCATCGACGGCGACACCTCCACCAACGACTGCTGCATGCTGATCGCCACCGGCCAGGCTGCCCTGCCGGAAATCACCGAGAAGAGCGGCGAGCTGTACGCCAAGCTCAAGCAGGCGGTGTTCGAGGTGTTCATGGAAGTCGCCCAGGCGATCGTCCGCGACGGCGAGGGTGCCACCAAGTTCGTCACCGTGCAGGTCAACGGCGGCGCCAACCACCAGGAGTGCCTGGACGTGGCCTACGCCGTGGCCCACTCGCCGCTGATCAAGACCGCGCTGTTCGCCTCCGACCCCAACTGGGGGCGCATCCTCGCCGCGGTCGGCTACGCCGGCGTGCCCAACCTCGACGTCAGCCTGATCGACGTGTTCCTCGGCGAGGTGTGCATCGCCAGCAAGGGCGGCCGTGCCGCCACCTACACCGAGGAGCAGGGCGCGGCGGTGATGAAGCAGGAGGAAATCGGCATCCGCATCGAGCTGGGCCGCGGCGACTGCAGCGAGACCATCTGGACCACCGACCTGTCCCACGAGTACGTGCGCATCAACGCCGAGTACCGTTCCTGACCTGCAGGAGCGCGCCGCCGGCCGGCGGCGCGCTGCGCGGAGCCATTCCGAGATGAAACGACTGCACGTGGCCGCGGCGGTGATCCGCGGCACCGACGGCCGGGTGCTGATCGCCCGGCGTCCCGAACACAAGCATCAGGGCGGCCTGTGGGAGTTCCCCGGCGGCAAGGTCGAGGCCGGCGAGGCGGTGGAGGTCGCGCTGGCGCGCGAGCTGCATGAGGAGCTGGGCATCGACGTGATCGCCTCGCGCCCGCTGATCCAGGTGCGTCACGACTATCCCGACCTGGCGGTGCTGCTCGACGTCCACGAGGTCGGCGCCTTCACTGGCGAGCCGCATGGCCGCGAGGGCCAGCCGCTGGCCTGGGTGGCGCCGCGTGAGCTGCCCGACTACGAGTTTCCCGAAGCCAACCGGCCGATCGTCGCCGCCGCGCGTCTGCCGGCACACTACCTGATCACGCCCGACGACCTGGAGCCCGCCGAGCTGCTGCGTGGCGTGCGCCGGGCGCTGGCCGACGGCATCCGCCTGCTGCAGCTGCGCGCGCCGAACATGTACAGCCCCGAGTACCGCGACCTGGCCACCGACATCCAGGGTCTGTGCGCCGGCAAGGCGCAGCTGATGCTCAAGGGGCCGCTGGAGTGGCTGGGCGACTTCCCCGCCGCCGGCTGGCACCTGACCGCCGCGCAGCTGCGCAAGTACGCGGCCAACGGCCGGCCGTTCCCCCGCGAGCGCTGGCTGGCGGCATCCTGCCACGATGCCGAGGAGCTGGCGCTGGCGGCGCAGATGGGTGTCGACTTCGTCACCCTGTCGCCCGTGCAGGCGACGCAGACCCATCCCGAGGCCGCGCCGCTGGGCTGGGATTCGGCCGCCGAGCTGATCCGCGGCTTCAACCAGCCGGTGTACCTGCTCGGCGGGGTCGGCCCGGGCGAGCAGGCGCGGGCCTGGCAGGCCGGCGCCCAGGGCGTGGCCGGCATCCGCGCGTTCTGGCCGGATTGAGTGGCGGAGCCGGCAGCCATGTCGGGCGGTTGCGGTAGGGCAACTCGCGCAGCGATTGCCCACCGTGCGGCCCGCTGACGAGGTGCGTCGGTAGAAAGCCGCTGTGCGGTTTTCCTGCCCTACGGCTGCTGTATTGGCCGGCGCAGCGGCTCCAGCAGGGCGCGCAGGCCGTTGTGGTCGATCTCGTGCATCAGCGCCAGCAGGCGGCCCAGTTCGCCGCGCGGGAAGCCCTCGCGGGCGAACCAGGCCAGATAGTGGCCGGGCAGCTCGCTGATCAGCCGTCCCTGGTACTTGCCGAACGGCATCGGCCGACTGACCAGCAGCAACAGGTCCTCGGGCTTCACGCGTCGCGCTCCGCCGCCTGCCAGAGCACCTCGTCGACCTGCTGGCGGCGGGCGATCAGCCGCGCGCCGACGAACAGCAGGTCGGACAGGCGGTTGAGATAGGCCAGGCACTCGCCGCGCAGCGGCTCCACCGCGTTGAGGTGCTGGCAGCGACGCTCGGCGCTGCGCGCGAAACTGCGGCAGACATGGGCCTGGGCCACCAGGCGCGAGCCGCCGGGCAGGATGAAGTTCTCCAGCGGCCCGACCTCGGTGTTCCAGGCGTCGATGGCCTGCTCCAGGCGCGCCACTTCCGCGACATTCAGCGCCTGGTACTCGGGCATCGCCAGCTCGCCGCCGAGGTCGAACAGGCGGTGCTGGCAGGGCGCCAGAGTTTCGATGACTTCCGCCAGCCCGGGCCGCAGGGCTGCCTGCTCGGCCAGTTCGGCGAGCAGCAGGCCGAGCTGGCTGTTGAGGGTATCGACCTCGCCCATGGCCTCGATGCGCGGATGGTCCTTGGTCACCCGGCGGCCGTCGGCCAGGCCGGTCTCGCCGGCATCGCCGGTGCGGGTGTAGATCTTCGACAGACGGTAGCCCATGCTGATGGTCCTGTTGGCTGCAAGCGCGAGCCGGCAGGGTAGCGGGCCGTCAGTCCTGCGGCAATCCGCGCGCGGCCAGATGGGCGCGCAGGCGGCGGGCGAGATCTTCCAGTCGCGGCAGCTCGAGCCCGCGGCGCTGCGCTTCGCGACAGGCGTGGCCGAGCAGGTAGGCGATCTCGGTGCGCCGCCCGGCAGCGACGTCCTGGTACATCGACGAGTAGTTGGCGGCGGTGGCGGCAATCACCCGCTCCACCTCGGTCTGCAGGCCATCGGCCGCGGCGGCCTGGCCGCAAGCGGTCAGCAGCTCGACCAGTTCGCGGCACAGCGCGGCCACTTCCACGGCATGCGCCTGCAGACCGCCGTTGCGGCAGTCGTGCAGCACGGTCAGCGGATTGATCGCGCAGTTCAGCGCCAGCTTGCGCCACAGGCGGGCGAGGATGTCGTCGCTCCAGCTGGCCGGGATGCCGGCCTGGGCCAGTTCTCCCAGCCAGCCGGGGGATGGCGTGGGCGGCGCCGTGCCGAGCCAGGTATGCCCGCTGCCGGCGAACACCACATGGAAGTCGCGGCGGCGGAAGGCGCCTTCGGTGCTGGAGGCGAAGATGCAGCGTGCCTGCGGCAGCAGCGCCGCGACAGCGTCCTGGCTGCCCAGGCCGTTCTGCAGCAGGATCACTTCGGCGCCGGGAGCCAGGCGCGGGCGCAGGGCGCGCGCAGCCGCGGCTGCGTCATAGGCCTTGCTGGCCAGCAGCAGGCGGCGGATCGGCGCGGGTTCGTCGAGGGGTTGCGCCGGCAGGGCGAGCTGCCGGCAGTGGCCGTCACGCTCGAAGGTCAGGCCGCCGGCTGCCCGGTACTCGGCGAGCCGCTGGCGATCGCGCAGCAGCAGCTCGACCGGCAGGCCGGCCGCGGCGAGGCGGGCCGCCCACAGGCCGCCGAGGCTGCCGCTGCCGAGCACATGCCAGGTGCTGGTCACGGGCTGGCGGCGGCCGAGCGCTGCAGGCGGCTGCAGGCGATGCGCCCGCTGCCGCGGGCCTCCTCCAGCTGCGCCGCGGCCTGGCGCATCAGTTGTTCGACGCCTACCGGGCAGTCGCGGCTTTCGACGCCGATCATGGCGATGGTGGCCTGCGGAGTGATGAAGCCCTCGCTGGTCTTCAGCGCCTTGCGGTTGAGTCCCTCGTGCAGCCGGCGGAAGCTGCCGTGGCCGCATTCGCGCAGGTCGTCGACCATGGCGACCACGGCGAAGTGGCGGTCGTCGAGGCGTGCCACCGCGTCGAGCGGGCGCAGCATCTGCTGCAGACGGCGGGCGACGTGATAGAGCAGCTCGCGCTGCAGGCCCTCGCCGTGGCCGTTGCCGGGATTCTCCAGGCCGATCAGCAGGTAGCACAGCGCACCACCGCGCGACTCGAGCTGGCGCAGGGCGCTGCCGAGGTGCTGCTGCAGGAAGCGCTGGTTGCCTAGGCCGGTCAGCGGGTCGATCACGTTGCGCTGTTCCAGATGGCTGAGGTTGTGCGCCAGCTGGCGCTTTTCCTGCAGCAGGCGCTGCAGGGTGGCGCACAGGCGTTCGGCGGCCAGAACCCGCGGCAGCAGCTGCTCGCTGACCGTGGACTTGCTGACGAAGTCGTCGACGCCGCGGCCGAAGGCGGCGCCGAGGATGTTCTTGGCGTCGCTGCCGGTGAGCAGGATGACGTAGGTGTAGTGCTCGCCGGACTCGTCGAGCTGGCGGACCTGTGCGGTCATCTGCAGGCCGTCCATCTCCGGCATCATCCAGTCCACCAGCAGCACGTTGGCCGGCCGTTGCTGGAGCGCTTCGAGGGCCTCGCGGGCGCTGCCGGCGATGCGGATGTCGCGATAGCCTGCCTGCTGCAGTACGCGGCAGATCAGGGCGCTGGAAAACCGGGCATCGTCCACCACCATGATGCTGAGATTGGGATTGGGCATGGCCTGGGGCTCGGCTGATCGTCGGGGCGGTGCTTGCGAGCGGCACCGAACGGGAGCTCAGTTATAATGACCCTTCATTTTTTACGTCAAGCCAGGCGCGACGCATCCGTGAACCCGGTCGCGCCGTTCATCGGAGAGTAACCATGCCCTCGTTCGACATCGTGTCCGAGCTGGACAAGCACGAAGTCACCAACGCCGTCGACAATGCCATCAAGGAGCTGGATCGCCGCTACGACCTGCGCGGCAAGGGCAGTTTCGAGTTCAAGGAAAAGACGGTCACCCTGACCGCCGAGGCCGAGTTCATGCTTGAGCAGATGATCGAGATCCTCAAGCTGGCGCTGGTCAAGCGCAAGATCGACATCCAGTGCCTGGAGTACAAGGATCCCTATGCGTCCGGCAAGGTGGTCAAGCAGGAAGTGACCATGCGCGAAGGCATCGACAAGGAGCTGGCCAAGAAGATAGTCGCGCTGATCAAGGATGCCAAGCTCAAGGTCCAGGCCGCCATCCAGGGCGAGCAGGTGCGCGTCACCGGCAAGAAGCGCGACGACCTGCAGGAGGCCATCGCCCTGCTGCGCACCCAGGAGCTGGGCATGCCGCTGCAGTTCAACAACTTCCGCGACTGATCGGCCGCGCTTCCGGTCGTCCGTTGTCCGAGGGCCAGCCGCAGGGCTGGCCCTTGGCGTTTCTGCCGGTCAGGAGCCCTGCGGCGGCTCGCCGGCGGAGGCGGTGGCCGGCTGGCGGCGCTCGCGGCCCCACTGCAGGCCGATCAGCAGCAGGGTGGGGATGCCGATCAGCGCGGTGACCAGGAAGAAGTCGGCGTAGCCGAGCTTCTCGACCAGCACCCCGGAGTAGCCGCCCATCAGGCGCGGCAGCAGCAGCATGATCGAGCTGAGCAGCGCGTACTGGGTGGCGGAGAACTGCAGGTTGGTCAGGCTCGACAGGTAGGCGACGAAGGCCGCGGTGGCCAGGCCGCCGCTGAAGTTGTCCACCGAGATGGTCAGCATCAGCATCTCGAGGTTGGGGCCCATGCCGGAGAGCAGGGCGAACAGCAGGTTGGTCGCCGCCGAGGCCAGGCCGCCGACGAACAGGATCGGCAGGATGCCGAAGCGGGCGATCAGCACGCCGCCGACACCGGCACCGAGCAGGGTCATCACCAAGCCGAACAGCTTGCTGACGCTGGCGATCTGGTCCTTGCTGAAGCCGAGGTCGACGTAGAACACGTTGGCCATCACGCCCATGACGGTGTCCGACATGCGGTAGGTGGCGATCAGGCCGAGGAGGACCAGCGCCTGCCAGCGGTAGCGGTGGATGAAGTCGCTGATCGGGGTGAGCACCGGCGCCAGGCCGCGGCGGCCGAACGGCGACAGGCACAGCAGGGTGAGCACGGTGTACAGGGTGAAGCGCAGGAAGGCGCGGTCGTCGAGCAGCAGGTCGAGCAGGGTCACCTGGCTGCTGAACACTCCGTCCACGCCGCTGTGGTAGAGCTGGGTGAACATCGCCGGCACCGAGATCAGCAGCACGATCAGCACCAGCACCGAGATCAGCTGGTGGCTCAGGCCGTAGCGGCTGGCCGCCTGCTGCAGCGGTGCCGGCAGCGGCGGCTCGCGCATCCACAGGGTGGTGAGCAGGCCGGGCAGCATCAGCAGGGCGAACAGTAGGTAGGTGCTGGCCCAGGCCGGGTACAGGTAGTTGCCGCCGGTCGAGCCGAAGCCCTCGGCGACGAACAGCGCGCCGGCGGTGGCCAGCAGCATGGCCACCCGGTAGCCGGTGGTGTAGCAGGCCGCCAGCGCGGCCTGCTGGGTATCCTCGGCGATCTCCAGGCGGTAGGCGTCGAGGGCGATGTCCAGGGTGGCGGAAGCGAAGGCCACCAGCACGGCGACGGCGATCAGCCAGGCCAGGTGGGTCTGTGGGTCGAACAGCGCCATGCCGGCCAGACCGACGGCCACCATCAGCTGCGACAGCGCCAGCCAGGAGCGGCGCCGGCCGAGGCGGCCGAGCAGCGGCAGGCGCCACTGGTCGAGCAGCGGCGACCACACCCACTTGAAGGCGTAGGCCAGGCCGATCAGGCTGGCGTAGCCGATGGTCTCGCGCGCCACGCCGGCCTCGCGCAGCCATACCGACAGGGTGGAGAACACCAGCACCATCGGCAGGCCGGCGGCGAAGCCGAGCAGCAGGAGCGCCAGGGCGGAGGGGCTGGCATAGGTGGCGAAGGCTTCGCGCCAGGTTCGACGGGGCATGGAGCGCTGCATGGAGATCCGGGGCAAAACCTGCACTCTAACCGCTCTGGCCAGCGGGATGCCAGCCGTGGCGACGGATGTCGAGGCGTTCGCCGAGCAGCACCACGCCTTCGGCGGCGAGACGGCGGCGCTGCTCGTCGCCGGCGGGCGAGCCGGCCGGCAGGCTCAGGCGTCCGCCGGCAGCCACCACCCGGTGCCAGGGCAGGGCGCTGTCCTGCGGCAGCTGGGCGAGGCAGCGGCCCACCCAGCGGGCCGCGCGGCCCAGGCCGGCCAGGGCGGCGAGCTGGCCGTAGCTGACCACCCGTCCGGGCGGCACCTGGGCCAGCACGGCGTACAGCGCGGCGCGACGCGGGTCGGCAGGGACAGGCATGGGCGGTTCTCGGTGGGGGCGAAGGCATGGAGCATACTCCCGGTCCGGTCCGCCTGCAGCGTCCGCTACCGTACGACGGCCGTGGCTTGCCCGCCAGCCACGGCTCCGGATAATGGCGCGCTTTCCGCTCGTCGACCCTCGTTCCCATGCGCCTGCCGATCCTGCTGCTGTCCGTCATCCTGTCCCTGCTGGTCACTCCGGCCCTGGCCGATACCGTCTGGCTGAAGAACGGCGACCGCCTGAGCGGGCGGATCCAGCTGTTCGATGGCGGCAAGCTGCTGCTCAAGACCGACTATGCCGGCAGCGTGACTCTGGACTGGCGGCAGGTGGCCAGCCTGGAAAGCGACCAGGCCCTGCTGGTCAAGCTGGACGACGGCGAGGGCGAGCACGCCCGCGGCCTGCGTCGCGCCGCCGATGGCCGGGTCGAGCTGGTCAACGGTGCGGCGCGCAGCGTCGAACTCGCTGCGGTGCAGCAGATCCTGCCGCCGCGGCCGCTGGTGGAGGACTGGGTGTGGAGCGGCAGCGCGGACTTCGCCGTCGAGTACGAGCGGGCCGAGAAGGATGTCGAGGAGTTCGACGTCGATCTGCGCACCAAGGCCCGTCACGGCGACTGGCGGCACAATCTCAGCGCCAGCTACGACCGCGAGTCGAAGGACGAGGTGGAGACCGAGGACAGCGTCGGCGCCGAGTACGCCCTCGACCGCTTCCTCGACGAGCACTGGTTCTGGCAGGGCAAGTTCGAGTACGAGCGCGACCGCATCGAGGAGGTGGCGATCCAGCGCACCCTGGGCAGCGGTCCCGGCTACCAGTTCTGGGACAACGAGCTGGGCGCCTTCTCGCTGGTGTCGCTGCTCAACCGCCACGACCTGGCCTTCGCCGCCGGCGGCAAGGAACACCTCTACGCGCTGGGCTTCAAGTGGGACTACAACCGCTTCCTGCTGGGCAAGCGCTTCGAGCTGTTCAGCCATGGCGAGCTGGGCGCGCCCTTCGTCGACGCCATCGACTACAAGCTGGAGAGCGACCTGGGGCTGCGCTACAAGCTCAACAGCTGGGCCTCGCTGCACCTCAAGGGCGAGTGGGACCAGCTGCGCGGCGAGCAGGGCGACGTCGACGAGGCGACCTACAGCCTCGGTTTCGGCGTCGGCTGGTAGGGCGGACGCCGGAGCGTCCGCCTGCCGCTGTCGGCCTTACAGGCGGATGCCGCCGTCCAGCTCGAGCACGCGACCGGTGAAGTAGTCGCTCTCGAAGATGAAGGCGGCAGCCTGGGCGATCTCCTCGGGCTGGCCCAGACGCCGGAGCGGGATCGCCGAGGTCATGCGCTCCAGGGCCTCGGGCTTCATGCTGGCGACCATCTCGGTGCCGATGAAGCCGGGGGCGATGGCGCCGACGCGGATGCCGTGGCGCGCCAGCTCCTTGGCCCACACCACGGTCAGCGAGGCCACCCCGGCCTTGGCCGCGGAATAGTTGCTCTGCCCCATGTTGCCGGCGCGCGACACCGAGGAGATGTTGACGATGGCACCTGCGCACTTGAGTTCGATCATCTTCGCCGCCACCTCGCGGGTGCACAGGAAGGGTCCGGTCAGGTTGACGTCGAGCACTGCCTGCCACTGTGCCAGCGGCAGCTTCTCGATGACGCCGTCCCTGACCTTGAGCAGCATGCCGTCGCGCAGGATGCCGGCGTTGTTGATCAGTCCGTGGATGGCGCCGAAGTCGGCGGCCACCTGCTGCACCATGCCCTCGACCTGCGCCTCGTCGGCGACGTTGCACACATAGGCGCGCGCCTCGACACCGTTGGCCTGGCAGGCGCTCACTGCCTGGTCCAGTTTTTCCGGGTTGAGGTCGACCAATGCCAGTTTTGCACCGCGGCAGGAAAGGTATTCGGCCATGGCCCGGCCGAGGCCCTGGCCGCCGCCGGTGATGATGATGACCTTGTCTTTGAGTTGCATGAGGGAATCCCCCTGCTTGTATTGTTTGTTGGCCTCGCCGGTGGCTGCGGAGGTTCCGGAGCCCCTGTCCGTTGCGACGGATTCTCTGCGAGGATTCATTCCCTGAGCGTCTTTTGCAGTGCAGCATCGGCGGGCTTGATAGTCAAGAATTTTCTCGGTGGCGGTGCGCGTCCGGATGCGTTTCGGTCGACGGGTGGCGGGCGGCGGGCTTGAATTCGCCTGACGCGGGCGCCATCTCGTGTCACATTGGGCTGTCCCGCCCGTTCCGGAAAACCGATTCGATGCGCCTACTGCTGTCCGCCTTCATCCTCTTCCCACTGCTCGAGCTGGCCGTGCTGATCGCGGTCGGCAGCCACATCGGCGTGCTGGCCACCCTGCTGCTGGTGGTCGCCAGCGCCCTGGCCGGTGGCTTCCTGCTGCGCATCGCCGGACCGGCCACCGCCTGGCGCGCCCGAGCCCGCCTGCTCGCCGGCGAGGCGCCGGAGCAGGAGATGCTCGACGGCCTGCTGCTGGCCCTCGGCGGCTTCCTGCTGCTGCTGCCCGGCTTGATCAGCGACGTTCTCGGCATCCTCTGCCTGCTGCCGTTCACCCGCCACGCGCTGCGCCAGCGTCTGCTGCGCAGCGCCGCCCGCCGTCGCCCGCAGGCCGGCCAGGCGGCGCACGAGCCAGCCCAGTCGCGCCCGCAGGTCATCGAGGGCGAGTGGCAGCGCCACGACGACTGAAATTTTTTTTGTCCTGCCCCTTGAAATGCCCTGGCCGGCCCTCATCTAGCGGTCAGCGCAGGATTGCCGAGCAATCACCGCCCAGACTTTCGCGACGTGCCCCGCGCGTCGCTCCCGGCAACGCCGGAATCTACCAACCCGCCGGTGAACTTCACCGGCAGCTGGAAACAACCTGTTAGGAGAGATCGACAATGAAGCTTCGTCCTCTGCATGACCGCGTCGTGATTCGTCGCAGCGAAGAAGAAACCAAGACCGCAGGCGGCATCGTCCTGCCGGGTTCCGCTGCCGAGAAACCGAATCGCGGTGAAGTCGTCGCTGTCGGCGCCGGTCGCGTTCTGGACAACGGCGAAGTGCGCCCGCTGGCCGTCAAGGTCGGCGACAAGGTGGTGTTCGGCCCGTACTCGGGCAGCAACACCGTCAAGGTCGACGGCGAAGACCTGCTGGTGATGGGCGAGAACGAAATCCTCGCCGTCCTGGAAGACTGATTTCCCGCCGCTTTTCGCGCATTTCCTGAATTCCATCCGAGGTTTAGAAGAACATGGCTGCTAAAGAAGTCAAATTCGGCGATTCCGCTCGCAAGAAGATGCTGGTCGGCGTGAACATCCTGGCCGACGCCGTCAAGGCCACCCTCGGCCCGAAAGGCCGCAACGTGGTGCTGGACAAGAGCTTCGGCGCTCCGCTGATCACCAAGGACGGCGTGTCCGTGGCCAAGGAAATCGAGCTGAAGGACAAGTTCGAGAACATGGGCGCCCAGTTGGTCAAGGACGTGGCCTCCAAGGCCAACGACCAGGCCGGTGACGGCACCACCACCGCCACCGTGCTGGCCCAGGCCATCGTCAACGAGGGCCTGAAGGCCGTCGCCGCCGGCATGAACCCGATGGACCTGAAGCGCGGCATCGACAAGGCGACCATCGCCATCGTCGCCCAGCTGAAGGACCTGGCCAAGCCGTGCACCGACACCAAGGCCATCGCCCAGGTCGGCACCATCTCCGCCAACTCCGACGAGTCCATCGGCAACATCATCGCCGAAGCCATGGACAAGGTCGGCAAGGAAGGCGTGATCACCGTCGAGGAAGGCTCGGGCCTGGAGAACGAGCTGTCGGTCGTCGAGGGCATGCAGTTCGACCGCGGCTACCTGTCGCCGTACTTCGTCAACAAGCCGGACACCATGTCCGCCGAGCTGGAAAACCCGCTGCTGCTGCTGGTCGACAAGAAGATCTCCAACATCCGCGAAATGCTGCCGGTGCTGGAAGCCGTCGCCAAGGCCGGCCGTCCGCTGCTGATCGTCGCCGAGGACGTCGAGGGCGAAGCCCTGGCCACCCTGGTGGTCAACAACATGCGCGGCATCGTCAAGGTCGCCGCCGTCAAGGCTCCGGGCTTCGGCGATCGCCGCAAGGCCATGCTGCAGGACATCGCCATCCTGACCGGCGGCACCGTGATCTCCGAGGAAGTCGGCCTGTCGCTGGAAGGCGCCGGTCTGGAGCACCTGGGCAACGCCAAGCGCGTGGTCCTGAACAAGGAAAACACCACCATCATCGACGGTGCCGGCGCCCAGGCCGACATCGAAGCCCGCGTGGCGCAGATCCGCAAGCAGGTCGAGGAAACCACCTCCGACTACGACCGCGAGAAGCTGCAAGAGCGCCTGGCCAAGCTGGCCGGCGGTGTTGCCGTGATCAAGGTCGGCGCTGCCACCGAAGTCGAGATGAAAGAGAAGAAGGCCCGCGTCGAAGACGCCCTGCACGCCACCCGCGCTGCCGTGGAAGAAGGCGTGGTGCCTGGCGGCGGCGTCGCCCTGGTGCGTTCCCTGCAGGCCATCGAAGGCCTGAAGGGCGACAACGAAGACCAGAACGTCGGTATCGCCCTGCTGCGTCGCGCCGTCGAGGCGCCGCTGCGCCAGATCGTCGCCAATGCCGGCGACGAGCCGAGCGTGGTGGTCGACAAGGTCAAGCAGGGTAGCGGCAACTTCGGCTACAACGCCGCCACCGGCGTGTACGGCGACATGATCGAGATGGGCATCCTCGACCCGGCCAAGGTGACCCGTACTGCCCTGCAGTCGGCTGCCTCCATCGCCGGCCTGATGGTCACCACCGAAGCCATGGTCGCCGACATTCCGGAAGACAAGGCCGCTCCGGCCATGCCGGACATGGGCGGCATGGGTGGCATGGGCGGCATGATGTAAGCCGACCGGCCTTCCGCCCGTAACGAAAACCCCGCGCCTCTGGCGCGGGGTTTTTTATTGCCCGTGAGTCAGCGCCGGGGCGCCGTCTCGAACGGGGGAGCCGGCTGCAGCGCCGCTGCCGGACGGTAGAGCAGCAGGCGATAGCAGCCCAGGCAGATCATCCAGTCGAACAGCGCGGTCCACAGGTTGTGCGACAGGAAGTGCGCGCCCTGCATGACCCGGCCGACGGAGAACAGCGAACCCAGTCCCAGGGCGAACAGCAGGGCGGCGCGGGCCAGGCGTGGCCGGCGGTCGCGCAGGACGAAGTACAGGGCGAACAGGGTGAAGCCGCTGCTGGCGTGGCCGCCCGGCCAGCAGCGGCCGGGGCTGTCGACCACCGGGGCGCGCTCGGCGAGCAGCGGCGTGTAGGTTTCCGCGCCGCCGTAGCGGGTCAGATCCCAGGGGCAATGCACGCCGGTGAGGGTCTTCACCGGGCTGACGATGGCGGTGGACAGCGCCATGGCCAGCACCACATAGCCGAGCGGCCGCCGCCAGGCGGCCCACGGCCGGTGCAGCCAGCTGGCCAGCAGGCCGGCGATGGCCAGCACGCCGATGAGGATCACCCCCTGCTTGGCGCGGTCGTGGAGGACGTTCTCCAGCCAGTAGCTGTGCTTGCCGGCGAAGCCGACGCCCGGCCGGTAGAACAGGTCGGAGATGGCGAAGTCGAGCCGGGTCGGCTCGACCAGCAGGAGCAGGGCGATCAGCGTCGCGGGCAGGACGAGGGCCAGCCCGATGCGCAGCGGGCGCGAGGCGCCCGGAGTCGAGTGGTTCATCGGCGCGCGCTCTCGGTGTGCTGTCCCAGGCCGAACTCCGCCGGCGGCAACTGGCCGTTCCAGGTCAGCAGGCCGTGGCGGAAAGCGTAGCTGGCGGCCTGGTAGTAGGCGATGTCGCGCTCGATCAGCGGATCGTCGAGCGCGGCTGCGTTTTCACGGCTGGCGCCGAGCGCGTCGTCGTGGCGGCGCATCTGCTTCGGCGGGCTGAGGATCGCCAGGTCGGTACCGTCGAACAGGCCGAGGTGCTGGTAGTTGCCGATCAGCACGCGCGGCGGGTTGCTGGCCGGCACGCGCAGGTCGCGGCCGAAGAAGGTCGACTGGTAGTCCAGGCCGAGCAGGCCGAGCAGGGTCGGCGCCAGATCGACCTGGCTGGCCAACTGGCCGTCCTCGCGCGGCTGGATCCACTTGGGCGCGTGGATGAACAGCGGGATGTGGTAGTTGGCCACCGGCAGGTCTTCCTTGCCGGCGCTGCCGGCGCAGTGGTCGGCGACGAAGACGAACAGCGTGTCGTCGAACCAGGGTTTCTGCCGCGCCTTGGCGAGGAAGTCGCCGATGGCCCAGTCGGTGTATTTCACCGCCCCCTCGCGGCCGTCGCCGGAAGTGATGTCGATGCGCCCGTCCGGATAGGTATAGGGGCGGTGGTTGGAGGTGGTCATCAGCTGCAGCAGGAACGGCTTGCCGGCGGCATGGTCGGCGTCGGCGATCTTCATCGCCTGGGCGTAGAGATCCTCGTCGGCCATGCCCCAGGCGTTGGCGAAGTGGATCTCGCTGTCGGGCACGCTGCTCTGGTCGACGATGCGGTAGCCGTTGCCGCCGAAAAAGGCGTTCATGTTGTCGAAGTAGCCGCGTCCGCCGTAGACGAACACGCTGTCGTAGCCGTGGGCCTTGAGCTGCTGGCCGAGGCTGGCGTAGCCGCTCTCGCGACCGATGCGCTTGACGATGGAGCGCCCCGGGGTCGGCGGCACCGACAGGGTGATGGCTTCCAGGCCGCGGTCGGTGCGGGTGCCGGTGGCGTAGAAGTTGCTGAAGGTCAGGCTTTCCCGGCGCAGGGCGTCGAGATTGGGGGTCAGGCCGCGGCTGTCGCCGAAGCTGCCGAGGTACCTGGCCGACAGGCTCTCGATGGTGACCAGCACCACGTTGAGCCGGGCCGGCGGGCCGGGGTTGTCGATCTGCCGGCGGATATTCAGCGGTTCGCCGGCGTGGAAGCGGGCGTTGGGCGCCTGCAGCTCCTCGCGCAGGATGCCGGCCACCTTGTCCATGCCCAGGGTCGGGTAGAACTGCGGGTAGTCCAGCTCGTTGTTGCGGAAGGCGGCGAAGAACTGGTACGGGCCGTTGCTCGCCAGTTCGCGCTGGTAGGCATTGCCGCCCAGGCCGCGCGGGGACTGCTGGTCGAGCAGCGCGAAACCCAGGCCGCTGCAGGCGACGAGCAGGGCGAAGGCGGCCAGGCGGCGGGGCAATGGCGGCATTTCAGCGTCCAGCGCGCGGCGCAGGCACGGTCGCAGGGCGATGGTCAGGCCGATGGCGAGGACGGCGATGGCACCGAGCAGGCGGAACACCGGATAGGACTCGAGGATGTTGTGCAGCACTTCCTCCGAGTACACCAGGTAGTCGACGGCGATGAAGTTGAAGCGCACGCCGAACTCGTCCCAGAACAGCCATTCGGCCAGCGCGCCGAACAGCATGGCGAACAGGCTGACGGCGAACAGCGCCTGCAGCCACAGGCGGTGGCCGGGGCGGCGCCACAGGGATGGCGGGCACAGCAGCAGGTAGAGGGCCAGCGGCGCGGCGGCGAAGGCGAGGAAGCCGAGGTCGTAGAGCAGGCCGGTGCCGAACAGCGCGGCGACCTGCAGCGGCGCCAGGGCGGCCTCGCTCCAGTGGCCGAGCAGCAGCGCGGCACGGGTCAGGGTGAACAGGGCCAGCCAGCAGGCCAGCAGCAGGAACAGGTAGCGCAGGGGCGCGGAGCGTAGGAGTTGTGGCATGACGGGGTCCGAAGCGGTTGAGCGCGCGCAGACTGCGCGCGCGGACGTCATGCCGACGTGAGCGGCGCATGAAAAATGTGTCAAGGCGGGCGGCGTGCGGTAACTTTCCGGCTCTTAAGATTTCCCTAACCCGCCCGTGCGATCCTGGCGGTAGAGGTGACTGCATGCGTATCCTGCTGGTCGAAGACAATCGCGACATCCTGGCCAACCTGGCCGACTATCTGGAACTCAAGGGCTACAGCGTCGACTGTGCGCAGGACGGCCTGTCGGGGCTGAACCTGGCCAGCAGCGGGCACTACGACCTGCTGGTGCTCGACGTGATGCTGCCCGGCCTGGACGGCTACAGCCTGTGCCGGCGCCTGCGCGAGGAGGGCCGCAGCAGCGTGCCGGTGATCATGCTCACCGCCCGCGACCAGCTCGACGACCGTCTGCAGGGCTTCAAGGCCGGCGCCGACGACTACCTGGTCAAGCCGTTCGCCATGAGCGAGCTGGCCGCGCGCATCGAGGCGGTGCTGCGCCGCAGCCAGGGCGCGGCGCGCCGGCTGCTGCAGGTGGCCGATCTCAGCTACGACCTCGACACCCTCGAGGTGGCCCGCGCCGGCCGGCGCCTCAAGCTCAATCCGCTGGGCCTCAAGCTGCTCGCCCTGCTGATGCAGAGGAGCCCCCACGTGCTGCGCCGCGAGGCGCTGGAAGAAGCGCTGTGGGGCGACGACTGCCCGGACAGCGACAGCCTGCGCAGCCACATCCACCAACTGCGCCAGGTGATCGACAAGCCTTTCCCGGCCCCGCTGCTGCACACCGTGCACGGTGTCGGCTACCGCCTGGCCGAGAGTGTCGATGCGCTTTAAGCCCAGCCTGGCGCAGCGCATCGTCATCGCCTTCGCGCTGATGAGCCTGCTGGTGGCCGGCACCTTCGCCGTGGGCACCGTGGCCACCATCCACGTGGTCGAGGAGCGCCTGCTGTCCGCCCAGCTGGGGCGCGACCTCGACCGTCTGCTGAAGATGGAGACCATGGACGAGTGGCGCGCGCAGCCGCGCCCGGACCAGCAGTTCCACTTCACCGGCGGCGTCGAGGAGTTCGCCCTGCCGGTCGATGTCGCCGCGTTGGGCGAGGGGTTCCACGAGGTCTTCCGCGGCGAGCAGGCCTGGCACGCCATGGTGCGTCAGGTGGACGGCCGCCGCTACGTGCTGCTGCAGGACCAGAGCGACTTCGAGCGGCGCGAGCAACTGATCTATGTGGTGGTGGTGGTGGGCTTCCTGTCCAGCGTGCTGCTGGCCATGGGGCTCGGCTGGCTGCTGGCGCGGCGGGTGATGGCGCCGGTGAGCCGCCTGGCGCGCCAGGTGCGTCATCGCGACCAGTTGCTGGCGCTGGCGCCGCCGCTGGCGCCCGACTACGCGCCCGACGAGGTCGGCCAGCTGGCGGCGGCCTTCGATGGCACCCTCAGCCAGCTGCGTCAGGCGCTCAGCCGCGAGCAGCTGTTCACCAGCGACGTCAGCCACGAACTGCGCACTCCGCTGATGGTGCTGGCCGGCGCCTGCGAGCTGCTGCTGGAGAGTCCGGCGCTGGACGAGCGGGGGCGTCGTCAGGTGCAGCGCATCGCCCGGGCCACGGCCGAGATGCGCGAGCTGGTGCAGACCTTCCTGCAGCTGGCCCGCGCGCAATCCGCCCAGGGCGGCGGCGCACCGCGGGCGAGCCTGCGCGAGGTGGCCGACGAGCTGGTGGCGCAGTGGCGCGAGCCGATCGAGGCCAAGGGCCTGCGGCTGGACTATCGGCCGGGCCCGGAGGCGCCGGCCGGCCACCCCTACAACGCGCCGCTGCTGCGCGCGGTACTGGGCAACCTGCTGCGCAACGCCTGGCACTACACCGACAGCGGGCGGATCTGCCTGAGCCTGTCGACCCATGGCTTCAGCGTCGATGACAGCGGCGCCGGAATACCCGAGGAGATGCGCGCGTCGGTGTTCGAGCCTTTCGTGCGCGGCGACCGCGAGCGTGGCGACGGTCTCGGCCTCGGCCTGTCGCTGGTGCAGCGGATCTGCGCCCAGGAGGGCTGGCGGATCGCCCTGCTGCCGGTCGAGCCCCATGGCTGTCGCTTCGAGGTGGACCTGGATCATGGCGCTTGACGTTTTTTTCACATACTGTTCACCCGCCCTTGATGGCTCGGACCTTAGGGTCACGCGCCATCTTTCCTGTGGATCTCCGCGTATGGAACGACCTCGTCCGGCCGAGCCCGAGCAACTGGCGCACTCGCGCGATCACTCCTGCGCGGCAGGGCAGGGGGGCGCCCTGCGCCGGCGACTGCTGCTCTGGCGCGAGGCGCAGCTGCTGCGCCGGGCGCTGAAACTGGCCGGCGAGCCGAACCTGCTCCTCGACCTGTCGCCCGAGGCTGGCCGCTGCTGGCCGCTGCTGGCCGAGCATGACAACCGGGTCATCCTCGCCGCCGGACCTTCGCAGCAGCGCCTCGATGCCGTGCTGGCCGCCCAGCCTGCCGGGCTGGCGGAGCGAGTCAGGGTCTTCCAGGGGACCGCGGCGGCTCTGCTGCTGCCGGACAACGCGGTCGACTGCATTCTCGGCATCGGCCTGCTGCCGTGCGGCGCCGAGGCGCTGCAACTCCGCCAGCAGTTGCGCGAGCTGCGTCGCGTCACCCGCGACACCCTGATCCTGTCGCTGCCGGCCGGGCGTTTCCCCGCCGGCAAGGCCATCGAGGGCGAGCTGGTGCAGGCCGGCTTTGATATTCTTGGGCGTTATGGCCTTTTGCCAGGTTATTCCACTTCGTGGATATACGTGGTGCGCAAGGACGACTAATTAGAACATGAGCGGAGTGCTCGCGCGGCCAGTGCCCCCGGCTCTCCTGCTTGCCGATCGACGACCCGAGGGTCGCAGTTTCCGTTACGGTGTGAGACATCCATGAAAGTCACGGTTTTCGGTACGGGGTATGTGGGACTGACCCAGGCGGTATGCCTGGCGGAAGTGGGGCACTCGGTCTGCTGCGTGGATATCGACGCGGCGCGCATCGAGCGTCTCAACGCCGGGCAGTCGCCGATCTACGAACCCGGGCTGGCCTCGCTGATCACCAAGAACCTGGCCGCCGGCCGCCTGCAGTTCACCGTCGACGCCGAGCGGGCCGTGCGCTTCGCCCGGCTGATCTTCATCGCCGTCGGCACCCCGCCGCTGGCGGACGGCAGCGCCGACCTGCGCCAGGTGTTCGCGGTGGTCGACAGCATCGCCGCGCACAGCGAGCAGGCCAAGCTGATCGTCAACAAGTCCACCTCGCCGGTGGGCACCGTCGACCGCATCGCCGCGCACCTGCGCGAGGCCGCGGCGGGCAAGCCGTGGGCCGATGACTTCCGGGTCGCCTCCAATCCCGAGTTCCTCAAGGAAGGCTGCGCGGTGGACGACTGCATGCGTCCGGAACGGATCATCATCGGCACCGACAGCCCAGAGCTGGTCGCCGTGCTGCGCGAGCTGTACCAGCCGTTCAGCCGCAACCACGAGAAGATCATGGTCATGGACGCGCGCAGCGCCGAGCTGACCAAGTACGCCGCCAACTGCATGCTGGCGACCAAGATCTCCTTCATCAACGAGATCGCCAACCTGGCCGAACGCCTGGGCGCCGACATCGAGATGGTGCGCCGCGGCATCGGCTCGGACTCGCGCATCGGCTACGACTTCATCTACGCCGGCTGCGGCTTCGGCGGCTCGTGCTTCCCCAAGGACATCCAGGCCCTGCAGCAGATCGCCCAGGGCCTGGGTTACCAGCCGCGCCTGCTGCAGGCGGTGGAGGCGGTCAACGCCGCGCAGAAGCAGCGGCTGTTCGAGAAGGTCAGCGCCCACTACGGCGGCAACCTGCGCGGCAGGACCTTCGCCCTGTGGGGCCTGGCGTTCAAGCCCAACACCGACGACATGCGCGATGCCCCCAGCCGCGAGCTGCTCGCCGCGCTGTGGCAGGCCGGCGCGCGGGTACAGGCCTTCGATCCCGAGGCGATGGACGAGGCGCGGCGCCTGTTCGGCGCGCGTGACGACCTGCGGCTGACCGCCAGCAAGGAGGAAGCGCTGGAGGGCGCCGATGCGCTGCTGATCGTCACCGAGTGGCAGGACTTCCGCGTGCTGGACGAGGAACTGGTCAAGGCCAAGCTCGCCGACCGGGTGATCTTCGACGGCCGCAACCTGTTCGAGCCGGCCACCCTGGCGGCTGCCGGCATCACCTACTACGGCATCGGCCGCGGCTGCAGCGTCGAGGGGGCGGCATGAAGTTCCTGGTCACCGGAGCCGCCGGGTTCATCGGCTTCCATGTCGCCCGCCGGCTGTGCGCCGAAGGCCACGAAGTGGTCGGCATCGACAATCTCAACGACTACTACAGCGTGGCGCTCAAGGAAGCGCGCCTCGCCCGCCTGGCGGAGCTGCCCGGCTTCAGCTTCCAGCGGCTGGACATCGTCGACAAGGCGGGGCTGCTGGCGCTGTTCGAGGCACAGCGCTTCCAGCGCGTCATCCACCTGGCGGCGCAGGCCGGGGTGCGCTATTCGGTGGACCATCC
This sequence comes from Pseudomonas sp. OF001, assembly GCF_904426495.1. NCBI lineage: Bacteria > Pseudomonadati > Pseudomonadota > Gammaproteobacteria > Pseudomonadales > Pseudomonadaceae > Pseudomonas > Pseudomonas sp. OF001. Next base: position 398,621 of record NZ_CAJGBM010000001.1, read on the forward strand.
GGAGGTCTACGTCGAGTCCAACCTGAGCGGCTACCTGAACATCCTCGAGGCCTGCCGGCATTTTCCGGTCGAGCACCTGCTCTACGCCTCGAGCAGTTCGGTGTACGGCCTCAACGACAAGCTGCCGTTCGCCACCCGGGATCCGGTGGAGCAGCCGGCCTCGCTGTATGCCGCCAGCAAGCGCGCCAACGAGCTGATGGCCTTCACCTACGCGCACCTGTACGGCGTGCGCGCCACCGGCCTGCGCTTCTTCACCGTCTACGGCCCCTGGGGCCGCCCGGACATGGCGCTGTTCAAGTTCACCGACGCCATCCTCCATGGTCGGCCCATCGACATCTACAACGACGGGCAGATGTCGCGCGACTTCACCTACATCGACGACATCGTCGAGGGCATCCTGCGCCTGCAGGCCCTGCCGCCGGCCGGCGCGGTGCCGAGCAAGGTGTACAACATCGGCCGCGGCGAGCCGGTGCGCCTGCTCGACTTCGTCGAGTGTCTCGAGGCCGCCCTCGGCGTCGAGGCGCAGAAGAACTTCCTGCCCCTGCAGCCCGGCGACGTGCTGCGCACCTGGGCGGATGTCGACGAGCTGGCCGAACTGATCGACTTCCGTCCGGCAACCACGCTGCAGAGCGGCGTGAGCCACTTCGTCAACTGGTATCGGGATTACTACGCGGTATAACAATGACCCAACAGACCATTTCCAACCCGGCCGGCACCGCCGCGTCCGGCGACATCTACGTTTCCGTGGTGATCCCGGCCAAGAACGAGGCCGACAACCTGCCGAGCCTGCTCGGCGAGGTGCGCGCCGCGCTGGCCGACGAAGCCTACGAGGTGATCGTGGTGGACGACGGCAGCACCGACAGCACCGCCGCCGCCCTGCGCGCGCTCAAGCGCGAGGGCTTCGACCAGCTGCGCATCCTCAGCCACACCCACTCGCTGGGGCAGAGCACCTCGATCTACCACGCCGCCCAGGTCGCCCGCGGCCAGTGGCTGGCCACCCTCGACGGCGACGGGCAGAACGATCCGGCCGACCTGCCCGGCATGCTGGCGCTGGTGCGCGGCACCGAGGGGCATGCCGATGCGGTCAAGCTGGTCGCCGGCCACCGCGTCAACCGCCGCGACACCGCCAGCAAGCGCTGGGCCTCGCGCTTCGCCAACCGCCTGCGCAGCCGCCTGCTGCGCGACGAGACGCCGGACACCGGCTGCGGCATCAAGGTGATCGAGCGCGCCGCCTTCCTGCAGCTGCCCTATTTCGACCACATGCACCGCTTCATCCCGGCGCTGATCAAGCGCCACAACGGGCGGATGATCGTCCATCCGGTCAATCACCGTCCGCGCGGCGCCGGCGTCTCCAAGTATGGCAACCTGGATCGCGCGCTGGTCGGCATCCTCGACCTGTTCGGCGTGTGGTGGCTGATCCGGCGCACCCGCCTGGATCTGGCGGCGCACGAGGTCGAGGGCTGACATGGGGCGTGAGACTCTCTGGCTGGTGGTCGGCTTCGCCGGCCAGCTGGCCTTCACCGGCCGCTTCGCCCTGCAGTGGCTGTACAGCGAGTACAAGAAGCGCAGCATCATTCCGGTCGGTTTCTGGTACCTGAGCATCGTCGGCAGCGCGCTGTTGCTGGCCTATGCCATCTACCGCGAGGACCCGGTGTTCATCCTCGGCCAGTCGTTCGGCTTCGTCGTCTACCTGCGCAACCTGCAGCTGATCGCGCGGCACAAGGACAAGGAAAAGGGGGACTGAGCCGATGCGTCTGCCGATCTCGCCGCGGCGCGCCCCGCTGTGGCTGCTGGCCCTGGCGCTGCTCATGCTCGGCGCCGGTCTGGGCCTGCGCCAGCCGCTCAATGTCGACGAGGAGCGCTTCCTCGGCGTCGCCATGGAGATGCTGCAGAGCGGTTCCTGGTTCATCCCGCACCGCGCGGCGGAAATCTATCCGGACAAGCCGCCGCTGTTCATGTGGGCGGTGGCGCTGTTCGTCCGGCTCACCGATGCGCCCATCCTGGCGCTGTTCCTGCCGGCGCTGCTGGCCGGCGCGGTGGCCACCCTGTGCCTGTACGACCTGGGGCGGCGGCTGTGGAATCCGCGCATCGGCGTGATCGCCGCGCTGCTGTTCCTCGCCACCTACCAGACCCACAGCATCCTGCGCGCCGGGCAGATCGACGGCTTCCTCTGCCTGTGGATCATCCTCGGCGTCTACGGCCTGCTCCGCCACCTGCTGCTGGGGCCGGCCTGGGGCTGGTTCTACCTGGGCTGCGCGGCGATGGGGTTCGGCATCATCAGCAAGGGCGTCGGCTTCCTGCCGATCCTGCTGCTGATCCCCTATTTCTACGCCGCGCGCCGGGGCTGGACGGGCGTGGTGGCGATGCCGGGACAGGGGCGGCGCTGGTGGCTGGGCCTGGCAGCGATGCTGGCGGCCATCGCGGTCTGGCTGCTGCCGCTGCTGGTGATGGTCGCGCTGCAGGGCAATGCCGAGAGCGTCGCCTATGTGCAGGAGATCCTCCTCAAGCAGACCGCCAAGCGCTACGCCGACGCCTGGCACCACCGCGAGCCGTTCTGGTACTTCTTCGCCGAGGTGATTCCCAAGTACTGGCTGCCGATGTTCCTCGCCCTGCCGTGGCTGGTGCCGGCCTGGCGCCGCCAGCTGGCCAAGCGCGACGGCCGGGTGCTGGTGCTGCTCGGCTGGGTGGTGCTGGTCCTGCTGTTCTTCTCGCTGAGCAGCGGCAAGCGCAAGCTGTACATCTATCCGGCGCTGCCGGGGCTGGTGCTGCTGGTCGCCCCGCTGGTGCCCTGGCTGCTGCGCCGCTGGTTCGCCCGGCGGCCGCGTGGGCGCCAGGTCTTCGTCGGCCTCGCGCTGGTGTGGTTCGCCCTGTGGTTCGCCCGCGGCTGGATCGAGCCGCTCAAGGAGGGCGCCAATCCCCACGACGCGATCATGGCCCAGGCGGCCGAGCTGAGCGGCGGCGCCGATCTGGTGCTGACCACCTGGCGCGAGGGCCACTGGCTGTATGCGCGCCAGCCGATCGTGCATTTCGGCTTCGCCCGGCCGGAGTCGGTGGATCGGGCGGCCGAGTGGCTGCGCGGCCATCCGCAGGCCTTCGCGCTGATTCCCTCCACGGAGCTGGCGCGCTGCTTCGATCCGGAGCAGGCCCGCCAGCTGGGCGAGACCTCGCGGGAGGTCTGGTACCTGGTGGGTGCCGCGGCGGACAACGGCCAGTGCCGGAGCTCGCAGCCGGCCAAGGCCTATCGCTTCGCCTGGCGCCGGCCGCTGCCATGACCGGCCGCCATTCGTCGCAGCTGATCCGGGAGGGGAATGGCCTCGGCTACGGTTATCTGTGTATCTCCGGTGAGGATGTCAGGAGGTGACCAAGATGAAACCGTATGTGGTTCGCGGCCTTTTCCTGGTGGCGGCGTTCGGAGTGGTCGCGCAGGCCGCGGCCAGCTGGTGGAATCCGGGCGTGACAGTGATCCGCAGCAGCCAGCTGGCCCAGCAGCCGCTCGCCCACAGCATTCCGAGCGAGCGACAGCGGGCACGGAGCAGTACCGATCCGCAGGGGCTGCTGATGCTCTACCAGATCGTGCAGGGCATGCGCGGCTGAATCGGCCGGGCGGCCCGGGCTGGGCGGTGGGCAACCCGCGCCCTGGCTCAGGCCAGGCGCAGGTGGTTGTCCCACAGCCCGGCCGGCAGCTGCAGTGCCTGCATGGCGATGTCCGCCTGGCGGCAGTCGTACAGGCGGCAGCGGCCCTGCCCTGAGCTGACCACGAAGCCCTCGGCGCAGGCGGCGACGCCGGCGCAGTCGGGCAGCGGCGCATCCAGGCGCAGTTCGGCGCTGTCCAGATCCCAGATGAACACCCGGTTGCCGCGCGGCGCGGTGATCGCCAAGAGGCGCAGGCCGCTGTGGATCGCCACGCTGGCGGTGTACTGGTGCATCGCCAGGCGCTGCGCCTCGCCGAGCGGGAACGCCTGGAAGGCCTGGCCGGGACGCTTGATCGCCACCAGCGGCACGGCGTCGCCCGGGTCGCCCTCGTACTGCTGGCCGCTGACCACGGTGCCGTCGCTGGCCACCGCCAGGTGGCGCACGCTGTTCATCGACTCGGGCAGCTGCTCCTTGCTGAGCAGCGTGCCGTCGCGGCGCAGCAGCACCAGGCTCGGCTCCATGGCGTCGAGGTTCATCGCCGCGCGGCTGTCGGCCTCGGTGCGGATGCCGCCGTTGGCCACCACCAGGGTCTCGCCGTCGGGCAGCCACAGCAGCTGGTGCGGGCCGACGCCGTGGCTCGACAGTTCGCCGTGGCGCACCAGGCGCTGGCCGTCCAGACGCCAGACGCCGACCACCCCGCGCCCCGGCTCGCCGGTGTCGTTCTCGGTGCTGTACAGCCACTGTCCGCTGCGGTGGAACACCGCATGGCCCTGGAAGTGCCGGTCGGACGGCGTGGCCACGGTCTGCAGCAGACGGCCGTCGCGGGTGTCGATCAGGTAGCTGTCGCGGCTCGGCCGGCGGCCGACGAACAGCGCCAGCGGCAGCGCCGGGTGCGGTACCACGTCGTGGCAGCGCTCGGCGACCGGGGTGGCGAACTGGCGGCTGCCGTCGAGGCGGTAGCCGACCGCGTAGTGGCGGCCGTCGGCGTCGTTGCGCGCCGACAGCAGCAGCGGCGCCTGGCCGGCGCCGCGGCCGAGGGTCCAGCCGCCGAGGGCGGAGGCGGCGAGCAGGGCGCCGCCGAGGCCGAGGAAGGTGCGTCTGTGCATGCTCAGTCGCCGTCGTGGGCGTTGAAGCCCAGCTGGATGCCCAGCGCCTTGGCCAGCTCGGCCTCGTGCAGACGGTGCAGGGTGCCGAGGCTGTCGTACAGCTGGCCGAGGCTGGCGCGGCCGGCCTCGTCGGCGAGCAGTACGCCGAGCGGCTGGCCGAGGGCGGCGATGCGCTGGCGGGTCTCGTGGTAGGCGGCGTCGATGCGGGTGGCCAGGTCTGCCTGCTCCTTGCCCAGCAGGCCGCGCACGCCTTCGCGCCACAGGCTCTCGGCGCTGGCCAGGCTGGCGTCGATCAGCGCCAGCGAGGCGCCGCTGCGCCAGGCTTCGGCCTGGTAGGGCTGCGGCGGCTTGCCGCCGAGCGGCAGCGGGGTGTTGAGCTTGCGCTTGAGGCCGTCGAGGGCGCCGACCTGGGCGCGCAGCAGCTCGGCGACGGCCTCGCGGCCCTCGGCGTAGCGGGTGTTGGGGAAGCTCTTGAGCTGCGCGGCCAGCCCCTGTTCGCCCAGCCAGCTACCCAGCACCTGGGCCGAGAGGGCCTGCTGGTGGCTGCCGATGGCCAGCAGCAGCGGGCAGTAGCGGCGCTTCTGCTCGAGGTCGGCGAGGTCGATGCCCTGGTCGAACAGCAGGTATTCGTAGGCGCTCAGCCCCTGCACCACCACGCTGGCCTTCTCCAGCTCGGCCTGCCTGAGCTGCGGGGTCTTGTCGAGCAGGGCTTCGACCTGGCGGGCCACCAGGTTCTTCTTGTCCGGCCAGAACTGCACCTGCCAGGCCAGGTTGCCCTCGCCGAGCGGGCCGACGGCCAGCGGCTGCAGGGCGGCCCAGGCGCCGTGGGCGGTGAGGTAGGCCTGGCGGGCGGCGGCCAGGTCCTGCTCGCCGGCGCAGAAGGCGCGGGCGCTGTCGGCCAGCTGGCGGTCGCTGTCGGTCCAGCGGGTGTAGGCGGGCAGCAGCACGCCGTCGGTGAGCGCGGCGCTGGCGGCGGCGAAGGGCTCGGCCTTCGGCTTGGGCGGCTCGCCGTTCGAGCAGCCGGCCAGCAGGGCCAGCAGGGACAGGGAGAGCAGGGCGGGGCGCAGCATCGATTGCTCCTTAGAGGGAATTGAGGAAGGCCAGCAGGGCGGCGCGCTGGCTGGCGTCGAAGGCGATCACCGCCTGGCGGGCGCCTTCGGCCTCGCCGCCGTGCCAGAGGATGGCCTCCAGCAGGTTGCGCGCGCGGCCGTCGTGGAGGAAGCGGGTGTGGCCGTTGACCGTCTCGGTGAGGCCGATGCCCCACAGCGGCGGGGTGCGCCATTCGCGGCCGCTGGCCTGGAATTCGGGGCGATTGTCCGCCAGACCGTCGCCCATGTCATGCAGCAGCAGGTCGCTGTAGGGGCGGATCAGCTGGCCGGCCAGCTCCGGCTCGGCGGCGTCCGCCGCAGTGGTGAAACTCGGCGTGTGGCAGGCCTGGCAGCCGGCCTGGTGGAACAGGCCCTTGCCGGCGAGCACCTGCGGGTCGTCGACCTGGCGCCGCGCCGGCACCGCGAGGTTGCGGGTATAGAACAGCACCTGGGCGAGGATGTGCGCGCTGACTTCCGGTGTGCCGCCGTCGGGCAGCGCCCGGCAGTCCAGCTGGCTCTCGGTGCAGCTGCTGCCGGCGAGCAGCGGGGTGGACAGGCCCATGTCGTTGAAGAAGGCGTCGGCGTTCTGCTGGTTGAGCGACGGCTGGCCGGCCTTCCAGCCGAAGCGGCCGAGGCGGGTGGTCTGGCTGGCATGGTCCCAGACCCGGTTGGGCCGGCCGGAAATGCCGTCGCCGTCGCGATCGTCGGGATCGGCATTGGCGAGGATCGCCGCCTCGGGGATCGCCTCGAGCAGGCCCAGGCCGATCATCGGCGGCGCCACGCGCAGGGAGAACAGGGTGTCGGGATGCAGCGCGCCGTAGCCGAGCTGGCTGAGCTGCAGCTCGGGACGCTGCAGCTCGACACGGCTGCCGTCGCCGAGGGTGACCAGCTCGGTCGAGTAGCGCACTCGCACCCGGCCTTCCGGGGTTGCGCCGGGGATGGCGGTGTCCTGCAGCTGGCCGCCGTAGGCCGGCTCGGGGATCAGCCCCTGGCGCTCGAGCAGGGCCTCCTGGCCAGGCTGGGCGGGGATCGACAGGCGCACCAGGCTGGACACCGCGTTGTCCGCGGCGCTGCCCGGCGGATGGCCGCGGCCGTCCTTGATGTGGCAGTTCTGGCAGGCGTTGGTGTTGAACAGCGGGCCGAGGCCGTCGCGGGCGTCGGTGGAGGCCGGGGCGATCACCCAGGGGTTGCGGAAGAAGCTGTTGCCGACGCTGAAGTCCAGGCGGCGGCTGGGCGAGAGGTTGGCCGAGGGCAGCGAGAAGGCGTTCTGGTCGGCCTTGCGGACCGTGGCGGCGCCGCCGGACAGCGCCTCGCCGGGTTCGGCGGCGCTGAAGCGTGGCGTCTCGGGTTGCTCGCAGCCGGCCAGCAGCAGGCTCAGGGCCAGTGCGCCGAGGGGGCGCAGGACAGGCAGGACGGGCATGGCGGTGAAACTCCCGGGGGGCCGAACGGTGCGATAGTGTAACAGCGCGTTTCGGTGCAAATAAGAGTTTTTTTCATTTGCCCGGCAGCCTGGCGGGCGCCAGGGCTCGGCCGTCGGGGGCTGCCGCGCCGCTACCGTGGCAGGAGGCGGCGGGAGCCGGGGCCTGAGGCCCGCGCTCCCGCCGGAGGCGGCTCAGAACTGGTGGTCGGCGGTATCCGGGTTGAGGTCGCTGATGCCCAGCTTGCCGGCGGCCTGCTCGATGCTGGCGGTCTGCTTGACCAGCGCGGCGATGCCGTCGCGGATGATCTGCTGGCCGGCGGTGTTGTCGGCGGCGATCAGCTGGTCGAAGTGCACGCCGTCCTTCTCGGCGCTGTCCACCAGCTTCTGCAGGGCGGCCTGGGTGGCGTCCAGGTCGGCCTTCAGCGCGCTGTCGGCCGCGGCGTCGGCCTGGGCCACCAGCGAGGACAGGCTCGGGCCGCCCAGCAGGCTGCCGTCGACGCGGCGGTACTCGCCGAGGTAGACGTTGCGGATGCCCAGGGCGTTGAAGAAGTGCGAGTTGTGGGTGTTGTCGCTGAAGCAGTCGTGCTCGTCCTCGGTGGAGTTGGCCTCCAGCGCCACCTTCATGCGCTCGCCGGCCAGCTCGCCCAGCGACAGGCTGCCCATGCCGAACAGCATCTTGCGCAGGCCGTTGTCGGCCGGCTCGGCCTCCAGCCTGGCGCGGTAGTTGTCGGCCACGCCGGCCTGCCACTGGCCGGCCATGTATTCGAGGTCGCTGACCAGCAGGGCGGTGGCGGCCTTGAGGTACTCGCGGCGGCGCTCGTTGTGGCCGCCGGTGGCGCCTTCGCCGACCAGGTAGTCGCTGGCCGGGCGGTTGCCGGCACCCGGCTGGCTGCCGTTGAGGTCCTGGCCCCAGAGCAGGAACTCGATGGCGTGGTAGCCGGTGGCGACGTTGGCTTCCGAGCCGCCCAGTTCGTTGAGGCTGGCCAGCAGCTCGCCGGTGATGGTGCTGGCGTCGAGCTTGTCCTCGCCGACCTGGATTTCGGTGTTGGCGATGAGGTTGGCGGTGGCGCCGGGGTTGCCGAGGGCGTGCTGGTAGTCCTTGGCCACGTAGTCGATCAGGCCCTCGTCCAGCGGCCAGGCGTTGAGCTGGCCTTCCCAGTCGTCGACCACCGGGTTGCCGAAGCGGAACACCTCGCTCTGCATGTAGGGCGTGCGCGCGGCCAGCCAGGCCTCGCGGGCCGCCTTGAGGGTGGCCTCGTTCGGGGTGGTGAGCAGGGCGTCGACCGCCTGCTGCAGGGCCTTGGCAGTGCCGAGGGCGTCGCTGAACACCGCGGAGGCCAGCTCGGCGTAGTGGCCGACCACCGCCTTGGCCGCGGCCGGGTCAACATTCGCGGCCGGTGCGGCGGCCGACACCTGCGGGGCAGCGGTCGGGGCGGCGCTCTGCGCCGGCGCCTCGACTTTCTTGTCCTCGCCGCAGCCGGCGAGGGCGATGGACAGGGCGAGCAGGCTGGTGGCGACCAGGGGGAAACGGGGCATGGGGCGATCCTTGTGTGGGCAGCGGGTGGCAGCTGAGAGATGGTTTCGAAACATAATGCGAAATATTCGCATCGATGGGAAGGGCTGTCGTGCGCCGTCGGGCGATGCCGCGCGGCTGTGCGGCGCCGCGCGCCGTGCCCGGCGGGCTCCCGTTATACTGGCGGCCACTTCACAGGGAGTCCCGCGCATGAGTCCGAGTACCGTCGCCATTCTGGTGGTCATCGTCCTGCTGGCCGGCTACGCCGTGCAGATCTACAACGCCCTGGTGCGCCTCAAGCACGGGGTGGGCAAGGCCTGGTCGAACATCGACGTGCTGCTGCGCCAGCGCCACGAGGAGTTGCCCAAGCTGGTGGAGACCTGCCGGCAGTACATGCAGCACGAGCGCAATACCCTGGAGGCGGTGATCGCCGCGCGCAGCGCGGTGGCAGCGGCGCGCGAGCAGGGCGACGTCGCCGCCCTCGGCCGTGCCGAGAGCGGTCTGCGCGCCGGCCTCGGCCAGCTGTTCGCGCTCGCCGAGAGCTACCCGCAGCTCAAGGCCAACGAGAGCTTCCAGCACCTGCAGCAGCGCATCACCGGGCTGGAGAACGGCATCGCCGACCGCCGCGAGCTGTACAACGAGTCGGTCAACCTCAACAACGTGCGCATCGAGCAGTTCCCCGACGTGCTGGTCGCCCGCCTGTTCGGCTTCGGGGCCGCCGAGCTGCTGCAGTTCAGCGAGGCGGAGAAGGCCGACGTCGACCTCAGGCAGCTGTTCGGCTGATGGCCGTCGATCCGGGCCAACTGCTGGCCCTCGGCATGGCCGGCGCGGCCAGCGTCGGCGGTGGCTGGTGGTGCCTGCGCCGCCTCGGCCAGGCGCGCCTGCTGGAGGACATGCCGACCTCGCGGATCCGCTCGGCGGCGCAGGGCTACGTCGAGCTGTACGGCGTGCTGCGCGACGGCCCGGGCGAGCCGCTCGTGGCCCCGCTGACCGGCATGCCGTGCCGCTGGTGGCGCTATCGCATCGAGGAGTATCGCGAGAACGGCAAGCACAAGTCCTGGCGGGTGGTGGAGTCGGCCAGCAGCGAGGGCTGGCTGGCCCTCGAGGATGCTTCTGGGCAGTGCCTGATCAATCCGCTCGGCGCCGAGGTGCGGCCGCTGCACCGCCAGGTATGGCACGGCGACCAGCGCCACCCGCGCCACGCCCCGGCGCACGGCCTGCTCGGCAGCCTGCTGAACATGGGGCGGCGCTATCGTTATGTCGAGGAGCGCCTGCACGCCGGCGATCCGCTGTACGCCCTCGGCGAGTTCCGCACCAGCGGCGGCGGGCGCCAGGGACTCGACCTGGCCGCGGCCCAGGCGGCGCTGGTGCGCGAGTGGAAGCAGGATTTCCAGGGCCTGCTGGGGCGCTTCGATCGCGATGGCGACGGCCGGCTCAGCGAGCAGGAGTGGCGCCTGGTGCGCCTGGCCGCGCAGCTGGAGGCGGAGGATCGCCACGCCCAGGCCAGCCGGGCGCCGGAGCAGAACCACCTGCGCCGCCCGCCGGAGGGCCTGCCGTTCCTGCTGTCCTGCAGGGGCGAGGACGAGCTGGCGCGCACCTTCCGCTGGCAGGCGCTGGGCGGCGCGCTGCTCTGCCTGGGCGGGGCGCTGGCCGTGACCTGGCTGCTGCGCCAGGGCGGCTGAGGTCGTTCAGCCCAGGCGGCCCAGCGGCCGGCCGGCTGTCCCCTGGGCCGCGCGGCGCAGGGCGTTGCTCAGGTACTGGGTCACCTCGAAGGCCGGCAGCGGCCGGCAGTACAGGTAGCCCTGGCCCTCGTCGCAGCCGTGTGCGAGCAGGTAGGCCTCCTGCTCCGCGGTTTCCACGCCCTCGGCGATCACCTGCATGTCCAGGTTGTGCGCCAGCTGGATGATGGCATGGGCGATGATGGCGTCGTCCTGGTTGCGTGGCAGGTCGCGCACGAAGCTGCGGTCGATCTTGATCTTGTCCAGCGGCAGGCTCTTCAGGTAGCTCAGCGACGAGTAGCCGGTGCCGAAGTCGTCGACCGCCAGCAGCACCTTGGCCAGGCGCAGGCTGTTGAGCTGCTGGGCGGCCTGGGCGACGTTGGTCATCAGCCCGGTCTCGGTCACTTCCAGCTCGAGGCTGTAGGGCTGCAGGCCGTAGCGCTGGATCAGGCCGAGCACCTGGCGCGGCAGTTTCTCGCTGCGCAGCTGCGCGGTGGACAGGTTGATCGCCATGCGCAGCCCTTCCAGGCCCTGGGCGTGCCAATCGCGCAACTGGCGGCAGGCCCGCTCCAGCACCCAGTCGCCGATCTCGAGGATCAGCCCGCTCTGCTCGGCCAGCGGGATGAACTGGTCCGGTGGCACGAAGCCCAGCTGCGGATGGCGCCAGCGCAGCAGCGCCTCGACGCCGACCACCCGCTGCGCGGCCCCGGCGACCTGCGGCTGGTAGTACAGCTCCAGCTGCTCGCTGTGCAGGGCCTGGCGCAGGTCCTGCTCGAGCTGGCGGCGTCGGCGGATCTCGCGGTCGAGGCTGGCGATGAAGAACTGGTAGCGCTGGCGGTTGCCCTGCTTGGCCAGGGTCAGGGTCTGCTCGGCGCGCTGCAGCAGGCGCTCGCCGTCGTCGCCGTCATCGGGATACAGGGTGATGCCGATGGTGGCGCCGAGACGGATCTGCTGGTCGCCGATGGTCTGCGGGCTGGACAGCGCATCGAGCACCTGCTGGGCCAGTTCGGCGACCTCGTAGCCGTGCTGGAAGGCGATCTGCACCAGGGCGAACTGGTCGCCGCCCAGGCGCGCCAGGCCGGCCAGCCGGCTGTCGAGGGCGCGCAGGCGCTCGGCGACGGTGACCAGCAGGCGGTCGCCGGCCTGGTAGCCGTATTTCTCGTTGAGGCTGTTGAAGTCGTCGAGCCCCAGGCACAGCACCGCTACGCGTCCCTGGCTGCGATTGGCCTCGCGCAGCAGGCGGCCGAGCTGCTGCTGCAGCAGCGGCCGGCCGGGCAGGCCGGTGAGCTGGTCGAACTGGCTCATGCGCTGCAGGTTGCTCTCCGCCTCGCGGCGCCGGCTCTGGTGGTGGGCGATGGCGGCGAGCAGCTGGTTGGCGCGCGCGACCCACTGGCCGAGTTCGTCGCGTTCGTGGCCGCGCAGCGGCGGCAGCTGGTGCTCGCCCGGGCGCTCCGGGTCAATGCGCGTCAGGTTGCCGAGCAGGCGCGCCAGCGGCAGGGTCAGCTGGCGGCGGCACAGCCAGAACAGCGCCAGGCCCAACAGCAGGATGAACACCAGGCTGCTGGCGAGCTGGAAGCGCACGCCGGCGACGAAGCGCTCGGCCAGGTGGCTGCTGTCGAGGGTGAGGGTCAGCTCGCCGCAGGACTCCTGCCTGAGCGTCGGGCAATGCAGGCGCAGGCTGAAGGGCTGCGGCGGGCCGAACAGCTCCGCGGCTAAGCCGGGCGCGGCAGGTGCCGGCTGGGTGCGCTGGTCGCCGGCCAGCGGGGTGCCATGTCCGTCGCGCAGGCTGGCGCGCAGCACGCCCGGGTGTTGCAGCAGGCCGGCCACCAGCTGTTCGGCGAGGCGGCGATCCTCGCGGAAGCTGGCCAGGGCCGCGCCCTCGCGGAACATGCCGAGCAGTTGCCGGCCCTCGGTGCGGATGGCCTGGCGGCTCAGCTGCAGGTCGTGGGCGATCTGCGCGCTGCTGAACAGCAGGCCGAGCGCGACTGCCGCCAGCAGGATGAAGCCGAGCAGGCGCTGCGAGAGGCTCTTCTGGACGTCTGGCGGCACGGGGGGACGTTTCCTTGTTTGGCGCTTCCGGTTGCGCGAAGCCGCACAGAGTATTCGGATTTGCCGCGCGAGCGTCAAAGGGGGCGGGGCCGGCGGCGTGCCGGGCAAAAACGCAGAAGCCCGGCCGGGGCCGGGCTTCTGCGTGATGGTCAGGCGACTCAGGCGGCGTAGTTGGCGGCCACGAAGTCCCAGTTGACCAGGTTCCAGAACGCCTCGACGTACTTCGGACGCAGGTTGCGGTAGTCGATGTAGTAGGCGTGTTCCCAGACGTCGCAGGTCAGCAGCGGGGTGTCGCCGCTGGTCAGCGGGCAGCCGGCGCCGATGGTGCTGGCCAGGGCCAGGGAGCCGTCGGCCTTCTTCACCAGCCAGGCCCAGCCGGAACCGAAGGTGCCGATGGCGACCTTGGTGAACTCGGCCTTGAAGTTGTCGAAGGAGCCGAAGGTGGCGTTGATGGCGTCGGCCAGGGCGCCGGTGGGCTGGCCACCGCCGTTGGGCTTCAGGCCGTTCCAGTAGAAGGTGTGGTTCCACACCTGGGCCGCGTTGTTGAAGATGCCACCGGTGGAGGTCTTGACGATCTCTTCCAGGGTCTTGCCTTCGAATTCGGTACCCGGGATCAGGTTGTTCAGGTTGACCACGTAGGTGTTGTGGTGCTTGCCGTAGTGGTATTCCAGGGTCTCGGCGGAAATGTGCGGCTCGAGGGCGTTCTTCTCGTAAGGCAGCGGCGGCAGTTCGAAAGCCATGGTTTCTCTCCCTATCATCATCAGGTATGTGCGAGCGCAAGGTGCGCGCGACCCGGCTCGTGGGCCGGTCTGGCAGCTCCCCTGCAGCGGAGCTGCCGCAGCGCTATGGCGCGCCGTCGGCCCCGAATCATAGCACCCACCCCCTGCCTTATCCACGCAGCAGCCGTGGGGTTATGCGGCCCAGAGCGGCCGCGCCAGCTGCACCGCCATCGCCAGCATCATGCTCGCCACGCCGAGGTCGATCAGCCGCCAGGTGGTCGGTCGCGCCAGCCAGGGCGCCAGGCGGGCGGCGCCGAGGGCGAGGGTGGCGAACCACAGCAGCGAGGCGCTGGCGGCGCCGAGGGCGTAGGCGCCGGGGACTGCCTGCTGGGCGCCGAGCGAGCCGATCAGCAGCACGGTGTCGAGGTAGACGTGCGGGTTGAGCAGGGTCACGGCGAGGGCGGCGAGCAGCACCGCGCGGCGCGAGCGCGGCAGGGCGTCGCCGGCGCCGGCCAGGCCCTGGCTGGTCCAGGCGCGGCGCAGCGCCTGGCTGGCGTACCAGAGCAGGAAGGCGATGCCGCCCCAGCGGGCGACGGCCAGCAGCAGCGGGCTCTGTGCCAGCAGGCTGGCCAGGCCGAACACCCCGGCGGTGATCAGCAGGGCGTCGCACAGCACGCAGAGCGCGGCCACCGTCAGGTGGTGCTCGCGGCGCAGGCTCTGGGCGAGGACGAAGGCGTTCTGCGCGCCGATGGCCACGATCAGGCCGGCCGTGACCAGCAGGCCGTTGCTGTAACTCTGCCACATCTCGGGAACTCCGCCAGGGTAGACAAGGATGTGGCCACTCTAGGCAGCGCGGATGTATAAGAGAAACGAATACTGCTGATCAGGCATTAGGTAAATCGATATGTTCGACTACAAGCTGCTCGCTGCCCTGGCCACCGTGGTGGAGCAGGCCGGCTTCGAGCGCGCCGCGCAGCGTCTGGGGCTGTCGCAGTCGGCGGTGTCGCAGCGCATCAAGCTGCTGGAGATGCGCCTCGGCCAGCCGGTGCTGGTGCGCAGCACGCCGCCGCAGCCGACCGAGCTGGGCCAGCGGCTGCTCAACCACGTGCAGCAGGTGCGCCTGCTCGAGGGCGACCTGCAGCAGCTGGTGCCGGCGCTGGACGAGGAGGGCGGGGCGGAGCGCCTGCGCGTGGCGCTGAGCGCCGACAGTCTGGCGACCTGGTGGGCGGAGGCGGTCAGCGACTACTGCAGCGAGTCCGGCGTGCTCCTCGACCTGCTGGTGGAGGACCAGGCGGTGGGCCTCAAGCGCATGCGCGCCGGCGAGGTGGCCGCCTGCCTGTGTTCCAGCCCCCGGCCGGTGGCCGGCGCGCGCGCCCTGGCGCTGGGGGCGATGCGCTACCGGGCGATGGCCAGCCCGGCGTTCATCGCCCGTCATCTGGCCGGCGGGGTCAGCGGCGAGCGGCTGGCGCGGGTGCCGGCCATCGTCTTCGGCCCGGACGACCGCCTGCAGCACCGCTTCCTGGCCGCACTCGGCGTGGAGGGCGGCTTCCTCCACCATCTGTGCCCGTCGTCGGAAGGCTTCGTGCGCATGGCCGAGGCGGGGCTCGGCTGGGGGCTGATCCCCGAGCTGCAGGTGGCCGAACAGCTGGCCAGCGGACGCTTGCGGGAGGTGCTGCCGGAGCGGCCGGTCGACGTGCCGCTGTACTGGCACAGCTGGCGTCTGGGCGGCGAGCGCCTGGACAGCCTCACCCGCCATGTCGAGCGCACCGCGCGGCGCTGGCTGGTGGCCCTGCCGGGCGCCTGAGGCGCCGGGGGTCAGACGTAGATGCGCTGGCCGCGGTAGATGCGCACCTGGCGCTCCTCGGTCGGGCCCGGTGCGTCGGCTTCCGGCGTCGGAATCTGGCCACGGTACAGCGGACGCTTGCGGGCCGCTTCCTCGCCTTCCGGCGTGCCGGCCAGTTCGGCCAGCTGCGCGCCGAGGCGGCGGGTTTCCATCGAGTCGCTGCGCTCGCAGGCGGCGAGCAGGGCGCTGATCACGTCGCTCTGGCTGAGGTGGATGTCGGTCCCCAGTTCCTCGCGCAGGCGGCGGCGCAGCTTCTGCATGCAATCGAGGGTGGCCTTGTTCAGTTCCATGGGGGTCTCCTTGACGCGGTCCGGGGTTTCCCGGGATCAAGCAAGCCCCATACCAGAATTCCCGAGCGCAACTCTGCGCTTTGCCGCCGCCGGCCGGGCCGGACAAGCTTCGTTGCGGTGCAACATGCACCGTAAGCGAGCGTCAGCCGGTGGCTGCCGGGGCGCCGTATAATGGGCGAGCCGATTTCCCTTTCCCCACAGGTTGTGCCGGTATGCGTAACGATGCCCTCGACGAGCTGGACGAACTTCCCAGCCTGACCCCCGATGTCCGGATGCCGCCGGACAGCCGGCGCGAAGCGTCGGCCAGCGCCGAGGCGCGTGCACCGCAGCTGGCCGCGGCCGCGCCGCGCGGGCGCGGCAGCCGCGCCCCGTGGCTGCTGTCCGCCCTGCTGCTGGCCGCGCTGGCCGGCCTCGGCTGGTGGAGCCAGCAGCAGCTAGCGCGTCTGGAGCAGCAGCTGGTGGCGACCCAGGAGAGCTTCGCGCGGATCAGCGAGGATGCCGCCGGGCGCCTGAAGGACATCTCCGGCAAGGTGGTGGCCACCGAGTCCAGCGTCACCAGCGAGAGCGAGGCGCTCAAGCTGCGCATCAAGCAGATGGAAGGCCGTCTGGCCCAGCTCGGCAAGCAGCAGCAGAGCGCGAGCGAGCAGCTCGACGGCCAGGAGCGCAAGCTGGAGCAGTTGCGCGGCGAGTTGAAGAGCCAGCGCGGGGCTGCCGAGCAGCTGGCTGCCGCGCTCAGGGAGCAGCAGGGCAGCGCCAGCCAGCTGGCCGCGACTCTGAAGGAGCAGCAGGGCGGGCTGAGCAGCCTGGATGGCCGGCTCAAGGGGCTGGCCGAGGAGCAGGCGGCGCTGAAGGCGGCGCAAGGCCAGGCGAGCCAGCTGGAAGGGCGCCTGCAGGGCCTGGCCGGCGACGTCGCATTGCTGAAGAAGCAGGGCAATCCCGCGCCGGCGATCAAGCGCCTCGAGGACGACCTGCTGGTGCTGCGCAGCCAGCTGGACAGCCGCCCGGCCGCCGCGGTAGCCGGCACTGCCGAGCTGGACGCCTTCCGCGCGCAGATGACCCGCAACATCACCACCCTGCAGGCGCAGGTGCAGAACCTGCAGCAGCAGCTCAACGCCCGCTGACGGCGGCGCGACGAACAAGGCCCCGGCTGCCGCTGGCAACCGGGGCTTTTTCGTCGGCGTGGGTATTACAGGGTCGGGTAGTCGATGTAGCCGGCCGGGCCGGCCGCGTAGAAGGTGCTGCTGTCCGCCGCGTTCAGCGGCGCAGCGGCGGCCAGGCGCGCCGGCAGGTCGGGGTTGGCGATGAACGGGATGCCGAAGGCCACCGCATCGGCCTTGCCCTCGGCCAGCCAGCGCTCGGCCTGCTCCCTGGTGAAGCGCTCGTTGGCGATGTACACGCCGCCGAACGCCTGCTTGAGCTGCGGGCCGAGGCTGTCGACGGCCTCGTGCTCGCGGGCGCAGATGAAGGCGATGCCGCGCCTGCCCAGCTCGCGGGCGACGTAGGCGAAGGTCTCTGCGCGGTCGGAGTCGCCCATGTCGTGGGCGTCGGCGCGCGGCGCCAGGTGCATGCCGACGCGGCCGGCGCCCCACACGCCGATGCAGGCGTCGGTGACTTCCAGCAGCAGCCGCGCGCGGTTCTCCAGCGATCCGCCGTACTGGTCGCTGCGCCGGTTGGTGCTGTCCTGCAGGAACTGGTCGAGCAGATAACCGTTGGCGCCGTGGATCTCCACGCCGTCGAAGCCGGCGGCCCTGGCGTTCTCCGCGCCCTGGCGGTAGGCCGCGACGATGCCGGCGATTTCCGCGGTGTCCAGCGCGCGCGGGGTGACGTACTCGCGCTTGGGACGGACCAGGCTGACGTGGCCCCTGGGCTGCACCGCGCTGGGCGCCACCGGCAGTGCGCCGTCCAGGTAGCAGGGATCGGAGATGCGCCCGACGTGCCACAACTGCAGGAAGATGCGCCCGCCGGCGGCATGCACCGCGGAGGTGACGTTCTTCCAGCCCAGCATCTGCTCCTCGGACCAGATGCCGGGGGTGTCCGGGTAGCCGACGCCCATCGGCGTCACCGCGGTGGCCTCGCTGATGATCAGCCCGGCGCTGGCGCGCTGCACGTAGTACTCGGCCATCAGCGCACCGGGCACCCGACCGGGCTCGGCGCGGCAGCGGGTCAGCGGGGCCATGATGATGCGGTTGGGCAACTGCAGGTCGCCCACCTGGAGGGGATCGAACAGGGTCGGCATGGTCGGTGTCCTTGCGCGGGGAAGGGGCTCCCATACTACCGGCTGGCGGAGCAGGGGGTTAAGCTGGGGGCATGAACTACCTTGCCCATCTGCACCTCGGCGGCGCGCAGCCGGCGCAGCTGCTCGGCAGCCTGTATGGCGACTTCGTCAAGGGGCCGCTGGGCGGGCGCTTCGCCCCGGAGGTCGAGGCCGCCATCGGCCTGCACCGGCGCATCGACGCCTTCACCGACCGCCACCCGCAGGTGCGGCTGGCGGTGGCGCGCTTTCCCGCCGAGCGGCGGCGCTACGCCGGCATCCTCCTCGACCTGTTCTTCGACCACTGTCTGGCCAGCCACTGGGACGACTACGCCGACGAGCCGCTGCAGTGCTTCAGCGCGCGGGTGTACGGCGTGCTGGCCGCCGAGGCCGAGCTGCCCGGGCGCCTGGCGCTGATCGCCCCGCGCATGGCCGAACAGGACTGGCTGGGCAGCTACCGCGAGTTCGCCGTGCTGGAGCGGGTGCTGCTGAACATGCAGCGGCGCCTGTCGCGCCCGGAAAGCCTGGACGGCGCGCTGGCCGAGCTGGCGCGCCTGTATCCCTGGCTGCTCGACGACTTCCGCGCCTTCTATCCCGAACTGATCGCCTTCGCCCGCGCCGCGCGCACGGCCTGACTCAGGCCGCCTCCCGCTCGTCCTGCGCCTCGGCGGGGCAGACTACCGCGGCGATCGCCGCATGGGCGCGGCGCGCCAGTTCGCTGCGGGTGAGTCCGGCCACGGCGATCGGTTCCAGCAGGGTGACTTCCACCACCGCCCGTTCGGCGCTCAGCAGGCGCAGCAGGTGTGCCGGCAGCTCGTCGTCGCCGACGAAGGGCGCCAGCGCGTCGCGGGCGCCGGCGCGCCGGTAGCGCAGCGCCACCGGCTGCACGGCGGCGCCGCTGTCGACGGCGGCGGCGAGCAGGCGCGGGTGGAAGCGCAGCACGCCGCTGCCGTCGGAGCTGGTGCCCTCGGGGAAGATCGCCAGGTGGTGGCCGTGCTGCAGGTGGCCGGCCAGCTGGCGGCCGAGGTCGAGGCTGTCGCCGCCGCCGCGGCGGATGAACAGGGTGCCGGCCTGGCGCGCCAGCCAGCCGGCCAGCGGCCAGGCGGCCACCTCGGCCTTGGCGAGGAACGACAGCGGGCGCAGGGCGCCGAGCACGGCAATGTCGACCCAGGACACGTGGTTGGCCAGCCACAGCACCGGCGTGTCCGGCAGCCGGCCGCGCACCTGCACGGTGAACGGCAGGGCGGCCTGCAGGCGGCGCATGAAGCGCCAGGTCAGGCGCTGGCGCAGGGCCATGGGCGCGCCGCCGAGGCGCTCGCGCAGGCCGACCCAGGCGCCCAGCAGTGCGCCCTCGGCGAGCACGGCGAACAGGCGCAGCAGGCGTGCATACAGGCGCAGGCGGCGCATCAGCCGGCCGCCTTGAAGTGGCGGGCGTAGCGCGGGCACAGTTCGTCGCGCTTGAGCAGGATGAACACGTCGGCGACCTGGAAGTCCGGGTCCCAGCACGGCTCGCCGCAGATCTTCGCGCCCAGGCGCATGTAGGCCTTGAGCAGCGGCGGCAGCTCGGCGGTGAGGTTGTCCGGCACCGCCAGCTCCGGCAGCGGCTGGCGCGGTTCGGCGCGCAGGTGCTCGGTGCACAGGTGGCGCTCGCGCAGGCGCTGCATCACCGCACGGGCCTGGATGCCGCCGTCGCGCATGGGGATGCTGGCGCAGCCCAGCAGGTAGCGGTAGCCGCCCTCGTTGAGGATCTCCGCCAGTGCGCCCCACAGCACGGCGATGGTGGCGCCGTTGCGGTAGGGGGCGGCGACGCAGGTGCGGCCGATCTCCAGGGTCGGCCCCTCGAGGCGGCCGAGGCCGTGCAGGCGGAATTCGCCCTCGCTGTAGTAGCGGCCCAGCTTGCGCGCGGTGTGGTGGTCGAGCAGGCGGGTGGTGGCGACCAGCTCGCCGCTGGCCAGGTCGCGCACGCCCAGATGGCTGCAGTGGACGTCGAAGCCGTCGCAGTCCAGGCCCAGCTCGGCGCCTTCCAGGCGCGCGCCGAACTCCTCGCCGAACACGCGGTAGCGCAGGGCCTGGGCCTCGAACAGGGCTTCGGTGCCGTGCAGGCGCTCGGCCTGCAGGCGGCGGGTGGGGCTGGCGTCGCGGGATAGTGCAGTGGCGGACATGCAGAACCTCCGGGCAGCCGTGGCGGCCGCTGGCTTGTTGTGTGCACGGCCATGCTGGCAAGGGCGCATTGCTGCCCGGTGACGCGGCGGTGATGCTTCTGTGACCGCGCGCGCAACCTGCCCGTCGCCTGCGGCGTAGAGTGGCAGCGCCTGCGGCGGCGCTGGCGCGCTTGATGCAAATCAGTGAAGTTGCAACCCGGCTCCGTTAAGCTCCGCCAAACCGAGAATTCGAGGTAGCCATGCGTCGCGAGCCCATAGTCCTGTTTGATAATGGCACCCACCAGTGCCTGTGTTTCGATGATCTGGTCACCGGCGAAGGTGTACAGACCAACCAGTTCCTGATCGTCGACAACGAGCAATACATGCTGCTCGATCCGGGCGGCGACCTGACCTACACCCCCCTGTCGCTGGAGCTGTCCAAGCACATCCCGGTGCAGGACCTGACCTACATCTTCGCCTCGCACCAGGACCCGGACATCATCGCCGCCCTGGACAAGTGGCTGCTGCACACCAAGGCCAAGGTCATCTGCTCGCGCCTGTGGGCGCGCTTCCTGCCGCACCTGACCGCCAACTACCTGGCCGTCAGCCATGGCATCTCCACCTACGACCGCATCATCGCGCTGCCCGATCGCGGCCAGTCGCTGCCGCTGGGCAACTGCCAGCTCAAGGCGGTGCCGGCGCACTTCCTGCACTCGGTGGGCAACTTCCAGCTCTACGATCCGATCAGCAAGATCCTGTTCTCCGGCGACATGGGCGCCTCGCTGGTCGAGGATGCGCAGCCGGTCACCGACTTCGCCGCCCACCTGTCGAGCATGGAAGGCTTCCACCGCCGCTACATGGCCAGCAACAAGGTCTGCCGCCTGTGGGCCGACATGGTGCGCAAGATGGATGTCGAGATGATCGTGCCGCAGCACGGCCGTCCCTTCGTCGGCAAGGCGATGATCAACACCTTCCTCGACTGGATCGGCCAGCTCGAGTGCGGCATGGACCTGATGGGGCCGGCCGACTACACCCTGCCGCGCTGAGTCTCTGCGGCCAGACCGACGCCGGCGGCGCCTTCGGGCCCGCCGGCGTCGTCGTTTGCGGGGCGGGTGTCTTGAGCCCCGACGAACGGACGGCTATGGTGCGCTGAGCCACTGTCGTCCGAGGAGCCGATGCCCAGCCCGACCATCCTGCCCCATCCCGGCGCGCCATGACCCAGACCGTCTTTCCCTGGCGCGGCGGCAACCGTTTCGAGTTGCTGATCGACGGCGAGCAGTTCTTCCCCCGCCTGCTCGCCGCCATCGAGGGTGCCGAGCGGCAGGTGGAACTGGAGCTGTATCTGGTCGAGGCCGGCGCCTGCGCCGAGCATCTGGTCGCCTGCCTGAGCGCCGCCGCCCGCCGCGGCGTGGCGGTGCGCTGTCTGTTCGACGCCTTCGGCAGCCGGCGCCTCGGCGCACGCCTGAGCACGCAGCTGCGCCAGGCCGGCGTGCAGCTGCGCCTGTACAACCCGCTCGGCTGGCGGCGTGGAGTGGCCAACTGCTACCGCGACCACCGCAAGCTGCTGCTGGTCGACGGGCAGCGCGCCTGGGTCGGCGGCACCGGCGCCACCGACGACTTCTGGCGGCCCGAGCCGGCCGGCGATCGCTGGCACGAGCTGATGGTGGAGATGGCCGGGCCGCTGGTGGCCGACTGGCAGACCCTGTTCGAGCGGCTGTGGCAGGCCTGTGACGACGACTGCGCCTGGCGCCCCCTCGTGCGTCCGTCGGCGCACTTGCCGCCGAGGCCGCTGCCGGGTGCCGGCCTTGGCCGGGTGGCCTACGCCGATGCCGTGCAGCACCGCGACATCCTGCGCTCGCTGCTGCGCAACCTCGGTCATGCGCGCACGCGCATCTGGCTGGCCACGCCCTATTTCCTGCCCAGCTGGCGGGTGCGCAAGGCGCTGCGCAAGGCCGCCGAGCGCGGCGTCGACGTGCGCCTGCTGCTGTCCAGCCGCATCACCGACCATGCGCCGGTGCGCTTCGCCGGACAGCGCTACTACCCGCGGCTGCTGAGGAGCGGGGTGCGCATCTTCGAGTACCAGCCGCGCTTCCTGCACCTCAAGGCGGTGCTGGTCGACGACTGGCTGAGCATCGGCTCGTGCAACTTCGACCACTGGACGCTGCGCTTCAACCTGGAGGCCAATCTCGAGGCCCACGACCCGCAGCTGACCGCCGATCTCGAGGAGAGCTTCGTCGCCGACTTCGCGCAGAGCCGCGAGATCGACCTCGACGACTGGCGCGCCCGGCCGCTGGTCATGCGCGTCTCGCAGCGCCTGTGGGGCTGGCTGGATCGCCTGGTGGTCAACCTGCTCGACCGCTGGCGCTGAAAAAGGAAAACCCCGGAGGGCAGGGCCGCTCCGGGGTTTTCTTCGCGCTTGCGGAAGCTTACTTCACTTCCACCGCCAGGCTGTCGGCGATCTTCTGCTTCCAGATCTGCGGGCCGGTGATGTGCACCGACTCGCCGTTGGCGTCGACCGCCACGGTGACCGGCATGTCCTTGACCTCGAACTCGTAGATCGCTTCCATGCCCAGCTCGGGGAAGGCCAGCACCTCGGCCTTCTTGATCGCCTGGGCGACCAGGTAGGCGGCGCCGCCGACGGCCATCAGGTACACGGCCTTGTTGTCGCGGATCGCGTCGATGGCGATCGGGCCGCGCTCGGACTTGCCGATCATGCCCAGCAGACCGGTCTGCTCGAGGATCTGGCGGGTGAACTTGTCCATGCGGGTCGCGGTGGTCGGGCCGGCCGGGCCGACCACTTCGTCACGCACCGGATCGACCGGGCCGACGTAGTAGATGAAGCGGCCCTTGAGGTCCACCGGCAGCTCCTGGCCGGCGTTGAGCATGTCGACCATGCGCTTGTGCGCGGCGTCGCGGCCGGTCAGCATCTTGCCGTTGAGCAGGACGGTCTCGCCCGGCTTCCAGCTCTGCACTTCTTCCGGGGTGATGGTGTCGAGGTTGACGCGGCGGGCGCTCGGGCCGGCTTCCCAGACGATTTCCGGGTAGGCGTCCAGCGGCGGCGGGGTCAGCTCGGCCGGGCCGGAGCCGTCCAGCACGAAGTGGGCGTGACGGGTGGCGGCGCAGTTGGGGATGATGCACACCGGCAGCGAGGCGGCGTGGGTCGGGTAGTCCTTGATCTTCACGTCGAGCACGGTGGTCAGGCCGCCGAGGCCCTGGGCGCCGATGCCCAGCTGGTTGACCTTGTCGAACAGCTCGAGGCGCAGTTCCTCGATGCGGTTCTGCGCGCCGCGCTTCTTCAGCTCATGGATGTCGATCTCCTCCATGAGCGATTCCTTGGCCAGCAGCGCGGCCTTCTCGGCGGTACCGCCGATGCCGATGCCCAGCATGCCCGGCGGGCACCAGCCGGCGCCCATTTCCGGCACGGTCTTCAGCACCCAGTCGACGATCGAGTCGGACGGGTTGAGCATGCCCATCTTCGACTTGTTCTCGGAGCCGCCGCCCTTGGCCGCGACGTCGATCTCCACGGTGTCGCCCGGGACGATCTGGTAGTGGATCACCGCCGGGGTGTTGTCCTTGGTGTTCTTGCGGGCACCGGCCGGGTCGGCCAGGATCGAGGCGCGCAGGACGTTGTCCGGGTTGTTGTAGGCGCGACGCACGCCCTCGTTGATCATGTCGTCCAGGCTCATGGTGGCGCCGTCCCACTGGACGTTCATGCCGACCTTGGCGAACACGGTGACGATGCCGGTGTCCTGGCAGATCGGACGGTGGCCGGTGGCGCACATGCGCGAGTTGATCAGGATCTGGGCGATGGAATCGCGGGCCGCCGGCGACTCCTCGCGCAGGTAGGCCTCGTGCATGGCCTGGATGAAGTCGACGGGGTGGTAGTAGGAGATGTACTGCAGGGCGTCGGCGACGCTCTGGATCAGGTCGTCTTGCTTGATCACGGCCATGGAACGCGGTCCTCTGTCAGGCGGAACTTCACGGCGCGCCACCGTGGGCGGCGCAAAAAACGGCGCGGCAGTATAGCGCGCAGGGGGCGTGGCGGACACCCGCCCGCCGTCGACCTTGGTCGATTGGCGGCCAGTGGCGCGGCCGGCAGGCTCGCCCAGAAAGCAGAAGGCCGCTCGAACGAGCGGCCTCCCGGTTCACACTCCGCCGATCAGGCCAGCGATTCGCCGACGTGGAGGACCTTCAGGGTGTTGGTGCCGCCGATGGTGTCGTAGCTGTCGCCCTTGCTCATGATCACCCAGTCGCCCGGCTGGACCACGCCGCGCTTGAGCAGCTCGTCGACCGCGGCCTGGCTGACCTGCTCCGGCGGCAGCGCTGCGGCGTCGAAGGGGATGGTCTGCACGCCGCGGAACAGCGACGCACGGGCCTGGGTGGCGCGGTGCGGCGAGTAGGCGAAGATCGGCACCGCCGAGCGGATGCGCGACATGATCAGCGGGGTGTAGCCGCTCTCGGTGAGGGCGATGATCGCCTTGACGCCAGGGAAGTGGTTGGCGGTGTACATGGCCGCCAGGGCGATGCTCTCGTCGCAGCGCTCGAAGGTCAGGCCCATGCGGTGGCCGGACTTCTGGCTGGTCGGGTGCTTCTCGGCGCCGACGCAGACGCGCGCCATGGCCTTGACCGCTTCCACCGGGTAGTCGCCGGCGGCGCTCTCGGCCGACAGCATCACCGCGTCGGTATAGTCCAGCGCGGCGTTGGCCACGTCGGACACCTCGGCGCGGGTCGGCATCGGGCTGTGGATCATCGACTCCATCATCTGCGTGGCGGTGATCACCACTTTGTTGAGGCGGCGGGCGTGGGCAATGATCTTCTTCTGGATGCCGACCAGCTCGGCGTCGCCGATCTCCACGCCGAGGTCGCCGCGGGCGACCATCACGCCGTCGCTGGCGCGGATCAGCGCATCCAGCGATTCGTCGTCGGCCACCGCCTCGGCGCGCTCGATCTTGGCGATCAGCCAGGCGTCGCTGCCGGCCTCGTCGCGCAGGCGGCGGGCGTAGTGCATGTCCTCGGCATCGCGCGGGAAGGACACCGCCAGGTAGTCCAGCTCCATCTCGGCGGCCAGCTTGATGTCGGCCTTGTCCTTGTCGGTCAGCGCCGGCGCGGTCAGGCCGCCGCCGCGGCGGTTGATGCCCTTGTGGTCGGACAGCGGGCCACCGACGGTGACCTTGCACAGCAGCTCGCTGGCGGTGACCTGCTCGACCTGCATGATCACCCGGCCGTCGTCGAGCAGCAGCTCGTCGCCGACCTTGCAGTCCTTGACCAGGTCCGGGTAGTCGATGCCGACCACTTCCTGGGTGCCGGCGTCGCGCGGGTGGCTGATGGAGAAGCGGAAGGCGTCGCCTTCCTGCAGCTCGATGCGCTTGTTGGCGAACTTGGCGATGCGGATCTTCGGACCCTGCAGGTCGCCGAGCAGGGCGACGTGGCGATCGTGCTTGGCGGCCAGCTCGCGCACCAGGCGGGCGCGGGCCTTGTGCTCCTCGGGGGTGCCGTGGGAGAAGTTGAGGCGGGCGACGTTCATCCCGGCGAGGATCAGTTGCTCCAGCACCTGCGGCGAGCTGCTGGACGGGCCGAGAGTGGCGACGATCTTGGTACGGCGAAAGGGCATCAGGTTGCTCCTGGGTAAGGTCTGAACAGCGCCGGCGCGCCCGCTTGTGGCTGGGCGGACCGGTCTTGGTCGGCTCGCGGTGAGCCTGCGCCATCCGTGGCGGGAGTCGGTCAGTGGGCGGGTGCGCCCTGCGGCTTGAGCACCAGCAGGTCGCAGTCGACCCCTTCGAGCACGCGCTCGGCAGTGTGGCCGATCAGCGCGGTGTCGAGGTGGCCGCGGGCGATGGCGCCCATCACCAGCAGGTCGACGGCATTTTCCTCGACGAAGCGCGGCAGGGTCTCCTCGGCGAAGCCCTGCAGCAGGTGGCTGCGCGGCTTGGCTACCGCATGCTGGCCGAGCAGTTGCTCGAAGGCCTCGCGGTGGCGTTCGCCGGTGCGCTCGACATAGTACTCGTAATCGGCGATCAGTTCGGCATCGAACACCAAGGTGCGCGGCAGCGGTGCGTAGCTGTGCAGGTAGTGGTCCTCCAGGCCGAGGGTCTGACCCAGGGTCTGCGCCGCCTCGATCAGCTGGTGGTCGAGGCTGGCCGGCTTGTCGGCGCTGTGGGTGGGATCGAGGGCCACGGCCAGGCGCTGGCTGCGCCACTCGCCTTCCGGCTTGACCAGCCACAGTGGCGCCGGGCAGTAGCGGATCAGCTGCCAGCAGGTGTTGCTCAGCAGCAGGCGACGGATCAGGCCGTGGCTGTGCGCGGTCTTCAGCACCAGGTCGGGCTTCAGTTCCTCGGCGCGGGCGATGACCATCCGGTGCAGCGGCTTGCCCCAGCGCACCTCGCAGGTCACCGCCAGGCCCTCCTGGCGCAGCGGCGCGGCCAGTTGCTCGAGCCATTCGCGGCGCTGGCGGAGCAGCGAGTCGCGCGCCTTGTCCAGCGCCGGCGCCTCGAACAGCAGGCCGTTGTCCAGGGCACTGTTGAACTCGCAGATCAGCAGCTCGAGGGCGGCACCGCTGCGGCGGGCGATCCAGGCCGCGCGCGCCAGCGCCGGTTGCGGGGTTTGGGTGGGATCGATGATCACCAGCAGCTGCTTGAGTTGCATGTCGGACTCCTTGGCCGGATGGGGTATGGCCCGCGTGATGCCAGGCTCGGCTTGATGGACTCAGCCTAGCGCCAGCGCCACTACACATGCAAACCGGTTACCGGGGCGTGACGGGCGTGGCAGAGCGGGTGGCGGCAGGGCTCAGAAGGCCCCCGCCGCCTTCCACTGCAGGTAGCGGTTGACCAGTTCCGGCCCCAGTTCGCCGGGGCGCAGGTCGAGCACCGGCAGGCCCTGGGCGGCGAGGCGCTCGTGCAGGGCGCTGCGCGCGGCGGCGTAGTCGACGGCGCCGCAGTAGGCGAGCGCCTGCTCGTAGCTGTCCACCGGCTGCTGGCGCTGGCGGTCGAGCACTTCCTCGCGCAGGCTGGCGATCAGCAGGCGGTGGTGGCGGGCGATCTGCGCCGCGGCCAGCGGCAGCTGCTGGTCGTCCTCGTCGCGCAGGTTGCCGAGCAGCACCACCAGGGCGCGGCGCGGCTGGCGGGCGAGCAGTTCGCCGGCGGCGGCCAGGTAGTCGCCGGGCAACTGGCCGGGCTGCAGGTCGTAGACGCCGTTGAGCAGTGCGTTGAGCTGCTGCTGGCCCTTGGCCGGCGGCAGGTAGCGCGGCGTGTCGCCGCCGAAGGCCAGCAGGCCGACGGCATCGCCCTGGCGCAGGGCGACGTGGGCCAGCAGCAGGCAGGCGTTGAGGGCGTGGTCGAAGTGGCTGAGTTCGCCGTCCTGGCTGCGCATGCGCCGGCCGCCGTCGAGCAGGAAGAGGATCTGCTGGTCGCGCTCCTCCTGGTATTCGCGGGCGATCGGCTGGTGCTTGCGCGCGGTGGCTTTCCAGTCGATCTGGCGCAGGCTGTCGCCATCGCGGAACTCGCGCAGCTGGTGGAACTCGCGGCCGCTGCCGCGGCGTGGCTTCTGGCGCACGCCGAGGCGGCCGAGCCAGCTCTCCACCGCCATCAGGCGGGCGCCGTGCAGGCGGGCGAAGTCGGGATAGATGCGCGTGCTGCCGGGCAGTGGCAGATGGCGGCGCGCCTGCCACAGCCCCAGGCGGCTGGGCAGGCCGACCTCGCAGCGCGCGAAGGCGCTGTCGCCGCGCTGGCGCGGGCGGATGCGGTAGCGCAGCTCGCCGCCCTGGCCGGGCGGCAGGGCGAGGCGCTGCGGCAGGCCCTGGAACTCCAGCTCCGCCGGGACGTGGTCGAACAGCTCCAGCCAGGGCGTCGCCGTCGCCGGGGTGACGCGCAGGAGCACCTCGCTCCAGCGGTCCAGCGCCAGGTGGCCGGGCAGCTGGCGCTCGAGCGCCGGCGAGGGCAGGCGGCGCAGCCACAGGGCGTCGAACAGCGCCGCGCCGGCCAGCGCCAGCAGCGCCGCCCACCACAGGCCGTGCAGCCAGGCGGGCAGGGCGAGGCCGAGCGGCGCCGCGGCGCCGAGGGCGATGGCCGCCAGCAGCAGGGCGGCGGCGAGACCGAGCAGGCGGGGCGTGGGCTTCATGAGCGCGGCGCGGCCACCTGGGCGAGCAGTTGGGCGAGCACCCGGTCGACGTCCTGGCCCTCGATCTCCAGCTCCGGCGCCAGGCGCACGCGGTGGCGCAGCACCGCCGGCGCACAGGCCTTGAGGTCGTCCGGGGTGACGAACTCGCCGCCGTGCAGCAGGGCGCGGGCGCGGGCGCAGCGCACCAGGGCGATGGAAGCGCGGGGACCGGCGCCGAAGGCCAGCCCCGGCCAGTCGCGAGTGGCGCGCACCAGGCGCACCGCGTAGTCGAGCACCTGATCGTCGATCGGCAGCTCGGCGCAGATGCGCTGCAGCACCGGCACGTCGCGCTCGCGCAGCAGCGGGCGCAGGGCGGCGACGTCGAGCATGTCGCCGCGCGCCGTGCGGGTCACCAGGCGCACCAGCTCCAGCTCCTCGAGATGCGCCGGATAGTCCATGCGCAGCTTGAGCATGAAGCGGTCCAGCTCGGCCTCGGGCAGCGGGTAGGTGCCTTCCTGCTCGATGGGGTTCTGCGTGGCCAGCACCATGAACGGCCGTGGCACCGGCAGGGCGTTGCCCTCCAGGGTGACCTGGCGCTCCTGCATCACCTCGAGCAGCGCCGCCTGGG
Source organism: Pseudomonas sp. OF001 (assembly GCF_904426495.1). Classification (NCBI taxonomy): domain Bacteria; kingdom Pseudomonadati; phylum Pseudomonadota; class Gammaproteobacteria; order Pseudomonadales; family Pseudomonadaceae; genus Pseudomonas; species Pseudomonas sp. OF001. Next base: position 427,111 of record NZ_CAJGBM010000001.1, read on the forward strand.
TCTTGGCCGGCGCGCGGTTGATCTCGTCGGCGAGCAGCAGGTTGGTGAACACCGGCCCCTGGCGCAGCTTGAACTGCTCGCTGGCCAGGTCGTAGACGGCGTGGCCGGTGACGTCGCTGGGCATCAGGTCGGGGGTGAACTGGATGCGCGCGAAGCGGCCGCCGAAGCAGCGCGCCAGGGCGCGCACCAGCAGGGTCTTGCCCAGGCCGGGGACGCCCTCGATCAGCACGTGGCCGCCGGCGAGCAGGGCGCAGAGCACGTCGTCGATCACCTGCTGCTGGCCGATCAGCGCCAGGCTGAGCTCGGCGCGCACCGCCTGGATCAGCTGCACGGCGCGCTGGTGCTGGTTGACGGCGGGCCTGTCGTCGCCGACCGGCGGTGCGGCCTCGGGCGCGGTATCCGCCGGCGGCGCGTCCCGGTCGTCCGGGGTGGCGGTCGCGGGGGCGAGGGGCTGGGCGTCGGATTCTTCGCTCATAGGGTATTCCTGAGTCGTTGCAGGTGGGCGACCTGGCGGGTGAACTGGGCGGCGTCGATGCGCTGCTCGCCGAGCGGGCGCATGGCCTGGCCGATCTGGCTGGGCGTGAGGCGGGCGAGACGGCCGAGCAGCTGCCACTGTTCGGTGACCGGCAGGCGCTCGAAGCCGGGGTGGCGCTGGCGGGCGCGCTGGCGCACCTCGGCCTGCAGGCGGGCGAGCAGGGCGGCGTGGCCGCTCTGCCGGCAGAGGAAATCGGCGCTGGCCTGCAGGTGCTCGCCGAGCTGGCGGCGCGCCGGTGGCGGGTCGGCCTGCAGCGGGCCGTGGCGCAGGCCGAAGCGCCAGAGCAGCAGGGCGACCAGCAGGGCGAGGGCGGCCAGCGCCTCGGGGAAGTGGCGCAGCAGCAGGGACGGCAGGGATTCGCTGGCGAGGCGCTGGAGCAGCACGACCTGGCTGTCCTGGGTCAGGTACCAGAGCAGCCAGGCGTGGTCGTGCTCGCCGATGTGGCTGTTGCGCCACAGGTTGCCGTCGCTGAGCACGGTGACCAGGCCGTCGCCGTGGCCGAGTTGCAGCAGGTGGGTGGCCCTGGCGCTGTTGGCCCAGGCATGGGCGCGGTTGCCGGCGTCCTCGAGGTGGTAGCGGGTATCGAAGGCGAAGTAGGCCGGCGCCTGTTCGTTCTCCAGGTACAGCTTGGTCAGCTCGGGCCAGGGCTCCTCGGCGGCGGTTTCCGGCGTCTCCGCCAGGCTGGCGCTGGGCAGGCGGTGCACCTGCAGCAGGTCGAGCAGCAGGTCGTCGCTGCGCTGGCGCTGTTCGTTCCAGTTGGCCTGGGCGATCACCAGCAGGTGGCCGCCGGCGGCGGCCCAGTCGAGCAGGCGCTGGTTCTGGGCGGCTGTCAGTTCGCGGCGCGGGCCGAGCAGCACCAGGGTGTGGCCGGCGGGCGGGGTGTCTTCGAGCACCCCGGCCAGGCTGTCGGCGCGGCCGACCTCGACCTGGCGCTGGCGCAGGAAGCGCTCGGCGGCCAGCCAGGGATTGCTGCGCGCCTCCGGCGCCGGGCCGAGCTCGACGCTGCGCCACTGCGGGTCGAGGTTGCCGAGCAGCAGGAAGGCCAGCGCGGCGAGCAGCGACAGGCCGGCGAGAGCGCCCCACAGGCGTTGGCGGGCGGTCATGGGGTCACCTCCGCGCTGCGGGCGCGGCTGTTCAGTTCCAGGGCGCGCCAGGCGGCGCACAGCTCGGGGCCGAGCTCGGCCGGCGGCGGGCGACTGCCGTAGGCGAGCGCCTGCCAGGCCTGCAGCAGGCGGGCGGCGAAGCGCGCCAGCGGCGCATCGTCGAGGCGCTGCAGCAGGACCAGCACCTCCCCCTCGGTGTGTGCCGGGGTCAGCGGCAGGCGGCGCTGGTGCAGCAGGTGGCTGAGCAGGCCGCGATAGAGCAGGCCGAGAGCGGCGCGCGGGTCGTGCGGCCACAGTTGCTCGACGCTGGCCGGCAGGTCGTCCGGCAGGCTGCGCGGATCGACGGCCAGGCCGAACAGCTTGACCGGCGTTTCCGCCACGGGCGTCTCGGCGGCCGGAGCGCGGCGGACGAACAGCGCCAGCCAGTCGCGATAGCGCCAGACCAGCACGGCGATGCCGCCGGCCAGCAGGCTCCACAGCAGCGCCTCGAGGAGTTCGGCGAAGCCGCCGGTCCAGGCCGGCGGCGCGTCGGGCAGGGAGCGGTCCGCCGCGTCGGGCTGGTCGGTATCCGGCCAGCCCCAGTCGAGGCGCTCCTCGTGGCGGCGGAACGGCGGCGCGTCGAGCAGGGCGTGGATCTCGCGCTGCGCCTCGGCGCTGCTCAGCGGCTGGTGGGTGAGGCGCGGCGCCTCGGGCCCTGCGGCGTCCGTCACCGGCAGCGGGCAGGCGGTGCTCTCCAGGACTGCCGCGGCAGTTTCGGGCGGCGCCGTTTCGGCCAGTGCCGTGCGCCCGGGCAGCAGCAGGGCGAGGCCGAGCAGCACCACCAGGCCGGTCTGGCCGAGGCGTTCGAGCAGGCGGCGGAAGGCCAGTTCGAGATCCCAGGCCTCCAGCTCGCTGCGCCGGTTGAGGTAGAGGCTGAAGCCGCAGGCGACGTAGACCGGTTCCCAGACCACCAGCACCAGGGCGTAGCAGGCGTTGCTCAGGTGCTCCAGCCACAGCCATTCCTGCGGCGGGCGCAGCACCGCGCTGGCCAGGGTGAGCGGATCGCGGAGCTGTTCGGGGAGCATCAGGTAGATCAGCACCAGCAGGCCGGCCCACAGCAGCAGCTCGACGTGCATGCCGAGCAGGGTCAGCCAGCGCGCCACGCCGCTGCGCCGGCCGAGGGCGTGCAGGCGCTGGCGGCGCGCGCTGCCGCGCAGGTTCTCCAGCTGGGTCAGCGGCAGGGTGAAGCTGCGGCTCAGGCTGAAGCGCCGCCAGGTCAGGCTGGCCAGCAGCTCGCCGCGCAGCAGTGCGGGCCAGGCGCGCAGCGCCTGGCCGAGGGTCGGCGTGGCGCCGAACAGGGCGCGCGAGAGGATGTGCAGCGGCAGGCGTTCGAAGGCCGGCTTCAGCCACCAGAACAGCAGCAGGGCGATGCTCGGCTGTTCCCGGAACAGCAGGCCGAGCAGCGCCAGCAGCGGCAGGGTGAGCAGCGCCCAGCTGCCCAGCAGCAGGCCGGAGTGGCGCTGCACCAGGTGCACGCCCAGGTCGACGGCTTCCCACGCGCTGCGCGGGCGCAGGGCGGCCTCGGCGGCGCTCAGCGACATGCGCGGCTCCGCGGGAGGCTGGCGAGTGGCTCGGTGATCACAACGACTCCCTGTGTTCGGTTCGATCGATCCAGTCAGCGGCGACGCCCGCCGAGGCCGAAGTAGGCGCCGACCAGCAGCCACAGCGCGATGCCGACGGTGTACTTGACGGTCACCGGAAAGCGGGTGACCGACGACCAGTAGGCCTCGACGAAGGCGGCGATCAGCAGCAGGCCGATCACCCCGGCGAGCAGGCCGACGCAGCCGCGCGCGGCACTGCGCAGGGCGGCGCGGCGGCTGCGCGGTCCGGGCATCAGCAGGGCGCCGCCCAGCTGCAGGCCGGCGGCGCCGGCGAAGGTTATGGCAGTCAGCTCGAAAGCGCCATGGCCGACGACGAAGCCGAGGAAGGTTTCGTCGTAGCCGATGCGGATCAGGTGGCCGGCGATGGCGCCGATGTTGAGGCCGTTGTAGAGCAGGAAGAACAGCGAGCCGATGCCAAGCAGCAGGCCGCTGGCGAAGGTTTGGAAGGCGATGCCGATGTTGTTCATGATGTAGTAGCCGAACATCAGCCAGTCGTCGCCGCTGCCGCGCCCGGTCCAGGGGCCGAGGCGGCTGGAGTCGGGGTCGTACATCAGCTCCATCTTCGCCACCTGCTGCGGCGACAGCAGGCTGTAGATCAGTTCGGGGAACAGGTAGACCAGCAGGCCCATGCCCAGCAGGCTGCCGTAGAACAGCAGGCTGGCGAGCAGGATGCTGCGCCAGGCGGCGCGGACCTGGCGCGGGAAGCCGCCGAGCAGGAAGCCGAGCAGGCGCGGACCGAGGCCGCGAGGGGGGCGGTACAGCTGCTGGTGGGCGCGCAGGACCAGCTGCTGCAGGTATTCGACCAGGTTGGGACTGTAGGCGCGGCTCTGCGCCAGGGCCAGCTGCTGGCACAGGCGCCGATAGTCGGCGGCGAAGGCACCGGCCAGCGACTCGAGTGACTTGCCTTGCTCCAGCAGCCTGAGCTGGCCCTCGAGGGCCTGCCACTGGCTCCGGTGAAGGGCCTCGAACTGCGCCTGTCTCATGGTTCGCCCCGCAGGCCGGCGGCGATGCGCTGCAGGCGCAGCGGGGCCTCGTCCGGCGACACGCCGAGCACCGGGGCGAGCAGGCCGGCCAGCTCCTCGCGGCGCGCCGGCGACAGCTGGCGCCGGCGCTCGTCGAAGGCGAGCAGGGCGCGCTGCTCCTCGGCACGCAGGGGGAAGGGCGCCGGCAGCGGCGCCACCGGCTCGCCCGGCAGCGGCGCCGGCGGGCGCTGGCGGTGGATCACCAGGGTGCCGGCGGCAAGGTCGCCGAGGCGCTGGAAGCGTGGACTGGCCAGGCTGGCGAGCAGGCCGCAGCAGTAGCCCAGCGGCAGCATGTCGACGAAGCGCAGCAGGTTGCGCAGCAGCGCGGCGCCCCAACCGACCGGGGTGCCGTCCTCGTGCACCACGCGCAGGCCGAGCAGCTGCTTGCCGGGCGAGCGCCCCTGGTTGAGCACTTCGAACAGCACCATGTACCACCAGTTGAGCAGGAACAGCAGGATCAGGCCGAGGCCGACGCCCAGTTCGCCGAGGCGGCCGAGCAGACTGATGACCAGCAGCGACAGGGCGGCGCGCAGGGCCAGGTCGACGCCGAAGGCGCGGGCGCGCACCAGCGGGCCGGCGGGCGACAGCAGCAGGTCGACCCCCTCCGGGGTTTCCACCCGCAGGCGGGTGTCCAGCAGCGGGCTGGCGGATATGGCTGGGGGCATGGCGGCGGGCTGCTCGGGGCTGGGATTGGCGATGCTAGCGAGGCGCGGCGGCGCGAGGCAACCGCCTGCGTCCGGGTGCCGCGGGCGGGGGCGCGTTCAGTCGGCGGTCGGCAGCACGCCGAAGATCTCCCGGTACAGTACGCCGAGCGCCGCCACCGACAGCGGCAGGCTCCAGATCAGGCCGATGCCCAGCGGCAGGGCGCTGACCAGCAGGATCGCGCCGAGCAGCAGGAGCAGGCCGAACACCTTGAACCAGTGCTGGCTGATGGCCTGGCGCGAGGCTTCCATGGCCTGCCAGGGGCTCAGGCCGCGCTCGACCACCAGGGCCATGGCCAGCAGGTAGGCGACGCCCAGATAGATGCCGGGAAGGATCAGCAACAGGGTGCCGAGGTAGACCAGGACAGTGACCAGCATGCCGGTGATGGCCAGCGCCAGGGTATGACCGAAGTAGCCGAACACCAGGCCGACGCCGACCGGCTGCTGCGCCGCCCGGCGGATGCCGATCATCAGGATGCCGGCGAAGAACGGATAGGTGAGCACGCCGATCAGCAGGCTGAGCAGCAGCTGTCCCGCCACCCCGGCGAGCAGGCTGTCGTGGCCGATCAGCCCGGCGCCGGCGAGGATGAACGCCAGCACGAAGGCGGCGGCGAACAGCACCGCGTAGAAGGCCAGGAAGCCGGCGATGATCGGCCACTTGATGCCGCGGGTGTTGCCCCAGGCCTCGCCGAGCAGGCCGCCGATGGAGAAGTCGTAGCCGCGGGCGAGGGCCTCCTCGATGCTGGGGGCCGGCTGCGCAGGGTCGGGCCTGTGCAGCAGGTCGCTGCGCGGCGGGGCGAACGGATTGGCGGCGGGGATGCTGTTCATGCCAGGGTCCTTGCGAGGCGTGATGGGAACGCCGGGATGCTAGTCGGCCGTCCCGGCCCCGGCAAGGCGGCTGGCGCGCAGGTGCGCAGCTTTGCGAGCCAGGTCGGCTTTCCCGGTGTGGCGCCGCCGCGTCGCAACGGTCCCGACCGCCGGACGATTCGCGCTAGACTGCGCGCCCCTGCCAATTGGAGCCGATCCCGTGACCGCGAGCATCTTCTGGTACGACTACGAAACCACCGGCATCGACCCGCGCCGCGACCGGCCGCTGCAGGTGGCGGGGATCCGTACCGACGAGGCGCTCAACGAGATCGGCGAGCCGCTCAACCTGTATTGCCGGCCGAGCGACGATATCCTGCCGCACCCGATGTCCTGCCTGATCACCGGCATCGCCCCCGGCCACCTGGAGCGCCACGGCCTCGGCGAGGCCGAGTTCATGACCCGCCTGCACGCCGAGCTGGCGCGCCCCGGCACCTGCACCGCCGGCTACAACAGCCTGCGCTTCGACGACGAGGTCACCCGCTACAGCCTGTACCGCAACTTCTTCGATCCCTACGCCCGCGAGTGGCAGGGCGGCAACAGCCGCTGGGACCTGATCGACCTGCTGCGCAGCGCCTACGCCCTGCGCCCGCAGGGCATCGAGTGGCCGCAGGAGGACGGGCGAGTGACCCTGAAGCTGGAGCGGCTGACCGCAGCCAACGGCATCGACCACGGCCAGGCCCACGACGCCCTGGCCGACGTGCGCGCCACCATCGCCCTGGCGCGGCTGCTGTGCGAACGCCAGCCGCGCCTGTACGACTGGTGTTATCAGTTGCGCAGCAAGCAGCGGGTGATGGAACAGATCCGCCTTCTGCAACCGCTGGTGCACATATCCGGGCGCTTTTCCGCCGAGCGCCATTTCCTCTCCGTGGTATTGCCGCTGGCCTGGCATCCACGCAATCGCAATGCACTGATCGTCTGCGATCTGCAGGCCGATATCGCCCCGCTGCTGGAGTTGCCGGCGGAAGTTCTCGCCACGCGCCTGTATACCCGCCGCGAAGAACTGGGCGATGGCGAACTGCCGGTACCGCTGAAACTGGTACAGATCAATCGTTGCCCGGTGCTGGCGCCGCTCAAGGTGTTGCGCGAGGAGGACTGCCAGCGCCTGGCGCTGGATATGTCGGCCTGTCTGGATCGGGGGCGCGTGCTGGAACAGCGGCAGGCGGCATGGCGGGAAAAGTTGCCGGCGATCTATGCGGAAAACGGTTTTGCCGCCAGCGAGGATCCGGAGCAGCGCCTGTATGACGGCTTTATTGGCGACCGCGACCGCGGCCTGTGTATCCAGGTGCGCGAAAGTGACCCGGCGCGACTCGCCGAACGCCATGGGCTGTTTGCCGACGAGCGTCTCGAGGAGTTGCTGTTCCGTTATCGCGCGCGCAACTTTCCGCAGACATTGAGCGTGCCCGAACAGCAGTGCTGGCAGGAGTTCTGTCGCCGGCGGCTGAGCGACAGTCGCGCCGGGGCGCCCAATACCCTGGCCGAGTTCGAACAGGCCGTGACGGAACTGCTGCCGGCCTGCGATCCGCGCCAGCAGGCCCTGCTCGCGGCCTGGCAGGCCCATGCGCAGGGCTTGCGCCAGCGCTACGCAGTGGCCTGAGCGGCAGCGGGCGGACGATTTCGCGGCAATAAAAAACGCCAGCTCGGCTGGCGTTTTTTATTGCCCTGCAGGAAATGCCGGCAATCAGTCGAGGATGGTCGCCCAACTTTCCACGGTATCGTTGCCCCAGGTGGCTTTCCACTCCTTCAGGGTCTTGTGGTTGCCGCCCTTGGTCTCGATGGTTTCACCGGTGTTCGGGTTCTTGTACTGCTTGACCTTGCGGGTGCGCTTGGCCGGGGCTTCAACTTTGGCGGCACGGGCCGGGCGGCCGGCCTTGGCAACTTTGCCTTCGGCGTCGAGCAGGGCGAGGATGTCCGGTAGCGACTTGCCATATTCGGCCATCAGTTCGCGCAGCTTGGCTTCGAAGTCCAGTTCCTTCTGCAGCTTGTCGTCCAGCTTGAGGGCTTGCAGGCGCTCCTGCAGTTGCTTGATGGCAGCTTCGGTCGTGCGATATTCGTTGATCAGGGACATTGTCTTTTTCCTTGGGAAACGGGTCTGCAGGAACTACGGCGGTGAATGGATAATAGGCACAGCTCAATGCCAAGTAAATAGCGCGGAGCGCCTCGCGGAATATTTGGTAAAAATAACGGGCGAAGTTGTCGCGGGCGGGCGGAGATATTGGCGAGGCATGTAGAGGGGGGCGCCGAGGGCATGGCTTAGTGCCGGGAAAGACAAGTGCGGAAACTCTTGCAAGTTCTCGCATGTATCTGCCGGGGCCGCCCGGTGCTGCCGGGCGGCCTTGTCTGCGGCCAACGGGCGCAAGGCGTGACCGCGGCGCGGCTGTAGTTTTCCGTGCGGCTGGATAGAATGCCCCCTTTCGATGTTTGCGGAGTTACCCCATGCGTACTTTCCGGTTGGTCATCGCCTGCCCCGACCGCGTCGGCATCGTGGCCAAGGTCAGCAACCTGCTGGCTACCTACAACGGCTGGATCACCGAGGCGAGCCATCATTCGGACCTGGACAACGGCTGGTTCTTCATGCGCCACGAGATCCGCGCCGACTCGCTGCCGTTCGATCTCGAGGGGTTCCGCCATGCCTTCGCGCCGATCGCCCGCGAGTTCGGCATGCGCTGGCAGGTCTACGACTCGGCGGTGAAGAAGCGCGTGGTGCTGATGGCCAGCCGTGAATCGCACTGCCTGGCCGACCTGCTGCACCGCTGGCACAGCGGCGAGCTGGACTGCGAGATCCCCTGCGTGATCTCCAACCACGACGACCTGCGCAGCATGGTCGAGTGGCACGGCATTCCCTACTTCCACGTGCCGGTCGATCCGAAGGACAAGGCGCCGGCCTTCGCGGAGGTCAGCCGGCTGATCGCCGAGCACCAGGCCGACTGCGTGGTGCTGGCGCGCTACATGCAGATCCTGCCGCCGACCCTGTGCCAGGACTACGCCGGGCGGGTGATCAACATCCACCACAGCTTCCTGCCCTCGTTCGCCGGCGCCAAGCCCTACCATCAGGCGGCCAAGCGCGGCGTCAAGCTGATCGGCGCCACCTGCCACTACGTCACCGAGGAACTGGACGCCGGCCCGATCATCGAGCAGGACGTGGCGCGGGTCACCCACCGCCAGCAGGCCGAGGACATGGTGCGCATCGGCAAGGACGTGGAGCGGCGGGTACTGGCCCGCGGGCTACGCTATCACCTGGAGGACCGGGTGCTGGTGCACGACAACAAGACCGTGGTGTTCGACTGACAGGCCACCGCCGCGACCCTTCAAGGAACCAGAGGAGAAACACCATGCTCAAGTCGATCAAGGTGCGCGACTACATGACCCGCCACCCGGTGACCTTCCGCCCGGACATGGACCTGTTCACCGCCATCAACCGCCTGCTCGAACACGGACTGGCCGGAGCGCCGGTGCTGGACGCCGAGGGCCAGCTGGTCGGCATCCTGTCCGAGGCCGACTGCCTGCGCGCGATCCTGGCCGGCGCCTACTTCGACGATGCCCACGGTGCCGTCGGCAGCTTCATGACGGTGGTGCCGGATACCATCGACGCCGATGCCGACATCATCAAGGCCGCCGAAGGCTTCCTGCTCGACCAGCGCCAGCGCCTGCCGGTGCTCGAGGAGGGCCGCCTGGTCGGCATGCTCAGCCGCCACGACGTGCTGCGCGCGGTCAAGGAGTTCGCCCAGCACGAGAAGGGCAAGTCGAACGACTGAACGACGACCGGCAGGCGCGGCCGGTCGCCCGCGGGTGATGGCAGGTCGCGACCGCCATCACCCGCGGGGGAAATGGACCATGCCTGAACATCGTCAACTGCTGCTCGGCGCCGATCCGGCCGGGCAGCCCGTCGGCCAGGCGCTGCGCCTGGCCAACCGCCACGGCCTGATCGCCGGCGCCACCGGCACCGGCAAGACCGTCACCCTGCAGCACCTGGTCGAGCAGTTCAGCGACGCCGGCGTCGCGGTGTTCGCCGCCGACATCAAGGGCGACCTGTGCGGCCTCGGTGCCGCCGGCGCGCCGCAGGGCAAGATCGCCGAACGCATCGCCGCCATGCCCTGGCTGGGCCACCGGCCGCAGGCCTATCCGGTGACCCTGTGGGACGTGGCCGGGCAGGGCGGCCACCCGCTGCGCACCACCCTGAGCGAGATGGGCCCGCTGCTGCTCGGCGCGCTGCTGGAGCTCACTGACAGCCAGCAGGCCGCGCTCTACGCCGCCTTCCGGGTGGCCGACCGCGAGGGCCTGCTGCTGCTCGATCTCAAGGACCTCAAGGCGCTGCTCAACCACCTGCAGGGCAACCCGGAACTGCTCGGCGAGGACCGCGCGCTGTTCACCGGGCCGTCCGCCCAGGCCCTGCTGCGCAAGCTGGCGACCCTCGAGCAGCAGGGCGCCGAGGCGCTGTTCGGCGAGCCGGCACTGCAGCTGGAGGACCTGCTGCAGCCGGCGGCCGACGGCCGCGGGCGCATCCACCTGCTCGACGCCAGCCGCCTGGTGCACGAGGCGCCCAAGGTCTACGCCACCTTCCTGCTCTGGCTGCTGGCCGAGCTGTTCGAGCAGCTGCCCGAGCGCGGCGACGCCGACCAGCCCCTGCTGGCGCTGTTCTTCGACGAGGCGCACCTGCTGTTCGCCGGCACGCCGAAGGCGCTGCAGGAGCGCCTGGAGCAGGTGGTGCGGCTGATCCGCTCCAAGGGCGTCGGCGTCTACTTCGTCACCCAGTCGCCGGGTGACCTGCCGGACGACATCCTCGCCCAGCTCGGCCTGCGCGTGCAGCACGGCCTGCGCGCCTTCACCGCCAGGGAGCAGAAGGCGCTGCGCGCGGTGGCCGACGGCTTCCGCCCCAATCCGGCTTTCGACAGCCTGGCCGTGCTCACCGAACTGGGCATCGGCGAGGCGCTGGTCGGCACCCTGGAGGACAAGGGCACCCCGGCCATGGTGCAGCGGGTGGCCATCGCCCCGCCGCAGTCGCGCATCGGCCCGCTCGGCGAGAGCGAGCGCGCCGCGCTGCTGCGTGCCTCGCCGCTGGCCGGGCGCTATGACCGGCCGGTGGACCGCGAGTCGGCCTACGAGCTGCTCAGCGCCCGCGCCGCCCAGTCGGAGGCGCCCGCGCCGGCCGGCAGAGGCCAGGCCGCGGCGCAGGACAGGTCGCTGGGCGACATGGCCGGCGAGCTGCTCGGCAGCGCGGTCGGCCAGGCGATGAAGAGCGCGGTGCGCCAGGCCGCCAACCAGATCGGCCGCGAGCTGGTGCGCGGGCTGATGGGCTCGCTGCTCGGCAAGCGGCGCTGAGCACGGCTGCGATCTGGCGCATGGACAGCCCGGCGCCGTCTGGCATAGCCTCCGGCGGCCGGGCAGGCGCGTGGGCGGGGTGAGTCCACCCGTGCTGCGTGCTGCCTGCCATCGTCCGCCAGGGGAGGAGCCCCGCCATGCGCCTGCAAGCTGCCGTAGTCCTGCTGTTTCCCGCCTGCCTCAGCACCGGCGTGCTGGCCGAGGGCGCGCCGCCGATCACGGCGGTGGTGCTGCATCCGGGCAGTGCCACCGTGGTGCGGACCGCGCAGGTCACCCCCGGGATGACCGAGGTGGTGTTCGCCGGCCTGCCGGCCCAGTTCGACCTGCAGACCCTGCGCGCCGAGGCCGGCCCCCACGTGCGGGTGGGCCAGGTGGTCACCCGCGACGCCGCGCGCGGCGACGCCTTCAATCCGGCGGAGGCCGATCTGGAGGGGCGCATCCTCGCCCTGCAGGACCGGCAGGCCGCAGTCGATGCCGAGATCGCCGCGGCCGAGCTGGTCGGGCGCTACCTGGAGCGCTTCGGTGCGGGCGGCTCCGGCGAAGGCGAGCCATCCGCCCTGCCCGACGATCCCAAGATTCTCGCCGGACTGGTGCAGACCCTCGGGCAGAGCGCGCGCGAATCGCTGGCCGCCATCCAGCGCCTGAACGTGGAGAAGCGCGAGTTCGGCAAGCAGATCGAGGTGCTGCAGCGCGAGCTGGAGGGCCTGCGCAGCGGGGCGCGCGACATGCGCAGCGTCACCGTGCAGCTCAGCGCGCAGCGCCCCGGCGAGCTGCGCCTCAGCTATCAGGTGGCGAATGCCGGCTGGCAGCCGGCCTACCGGGCGAGCCTGGACAGCGCGGCCTCGCGCCTGGAGCTGGAGCGCCTGGCCAGCGTGGCGCAGCGGACCGGCGAGGACTGGCAGGGCGTGCGCCTGACGCTGTCCACCACCCAGCCGCGGCTGTCGCCCGCCGCCCCCGAGCCGCAGCCCTGGCTGCTCACCTGGCAGCCGCCGGTGCCGGCGCAGTTGTCCAGGATGGAGTCGCGGGCCATGCCGGCCCCCGCCGCGCCGCTGGCCGGCGTCGCCGCGCGCGAGGCGCTCGCTGACGAGGAGGGGTTCCAGCCGCCGAGCTTCGTCAGCCACGGTGCCTTCGCCAGCGAATTCGAGGTGCCGACGCCGGTCAGCCTGCCGGCCGACGGTCGTGCGCTGGCGGTCAGCCTGGGCACTTCGAGCCTGGTCGCCCGCCATTACCTGCGCGTCGCGCCGCGCGTGGAGCCGGCGGCTGTGGTGGTGGCCGAGGCCGAGCGTCCCGCGGGCGTCTGGCTGCCCGGCGATGTCCAGCTGTTCCGCGATGGCAGCTACGTGGGCCACGCCCACTGGAATCCGGCCGGCAACGAGCGCTTCGTGTTCTCCTTCGGCCGCGACGACCAGCTGCGCGTGGCCGTCGACCAGGTCGAGGGACAGGCGGGCAGCACCGGGGTGTTCGACAAGCGTCGCGAGCGGCGGGTCGCCGAGGTGTTCACCCTCACCAACACCCACAAGAGCCCGGTGGACGTGCTGCTGCTCGAATCCTCGCCGGTCAGCGGCTCCGAGGAAGTGCGCGTGCGCACGGCCTTCGACCCCGCGCCCACGCAGCAGGGCTGGCAGCAGCGCCGCGGCGTGGTCGCCTGGGAGCGCAAGCTGGCCGCCGGCGAGAGCGCCCGTTTCGGTGTCGACTACCGCATCGAATATCCGCTGGACGGCTACGTCGGCGGGCTGGAATAGGGGGCGTCGCGGGGACGCCTCCGTTCGGCGTTCAGCCCTGCGGCTCGGCGATCTTCAGGCGCTGCCAGATCTGTTCGCCGTCCTGGATGGCGAGGTGGATCGGCGACAGGGAGAACTGGTGCAGTTGCAGCACCGCCATGCAGTCCTGCCACTGCTCGATTTCCAGGCGCTGCAGCTTCGACAGGTTGAAGGGATGCTCCTGGCCCTTCCACAGGGCGAGCAGGAAGTCTCGGCAGATTTCGCTCTGCCCGTCGCCGGTGCCGTGCAGGGCCGCTTGCAGCAGCCTGACCAGGGCCTCCTGGGCCTGGGGAACCTGTGCGCTTTGCTGGTTATTCCAGCGCTCGTGATGCGCCATGCGTGCCGCAATGACACGCTCGATCTCGGCTTCCTCGCGGGCGCGGCGGGCGCGCTCTATATCGTTGGCCGGGCGCTTGATCGGGAGGGGAATTATCCTTTCGTCGCTCATGTGAACCTCCCTTCCCCGGCCGATGGTGGTGCGAATATCGCCTGTCGCCTCGGCCTTCGGGGAACAACTCAGACAAGTTTGCTGAGAATCGCTTTCAAGTCAAGTTGACGACTGAAAATTGACGTTCAACGAACAGCTGGCTTGAGCGAGGCGATTTTATCAAGGCCGAAACCGCGATGTCCCCATGTGGATGGTGGAATTGACAGATTTCGTGATCTGGTGACGCTATATGGGCGGCGGTTTAATGTCGAATTTCCGGCATGGGCATGCCGTGCGCGTCAAGCCATTCGGCGATTCGCGTGACCACCCAGGGGCCGTCGTCCAGCGGCAGGTCGTGGCCGGCGGCGGCATGCCGGGCGTGCGGCAGCTGCCAGCGGGCCGCCAGCTGCGCCGAACAGCGCGGATCGACCAGCGCGTCGCGCTCGCCGCTGAGCAGCAGCAGCGGTGGCTCCGGGCGCTGCGCCGGCAGCCGGAAGCGCGCTGCCGCCGCCAGCTGGCGCAGGGCGTTGCCGGGAGCGACCGGGTGGCGGCGGCGCAGCGCCACCCAGTCGTCCAGCACCCTCGGGTCGGCGCGTGCACTGGTCAGGCGCAGGATGGCCGCCTCCCTGTCGCGGGCATCGCCGCCGGCCAGCACGCCGAGCAGTCGCGGGTAGCCGGCCGGACGCAGGCGCCGGTAGAAGGGGCTGAGTCCGGCGAAGCTGGCGTTGATCAGCACCGCGCCGGCCACCTCGGCGGGATGGGCGGCGGCCCAGGCCAGCGCTACCATCGCCCCCAGCGACATGGCCAGCAGGTGCAGGGGGCCGTCGACGCCCTCGGCGGCCAGGCGGGCGCGACAGTCGTCGACCATCGCCGCGACCTGCAGCGGGCTGCGCTCCCGGTGCCGCACGCCGTTGCCGGGCAGGTCGAGGGCGAGGATGCGCGCCTGCGGCAGGCGTGCCGCCAGCAGGGCGGGGAACTCGCCCCAGTGGCCGCTCTCGCGGGTCAGGCCGCGCAGCAGGATCCAGGTGGCCATGGCTAGCACCACGGATACCAGCGGCGCAGGGCCTGCTGGCGATGCTGTTCGCGCGCCTCGCCGACCGGGCACCAGCCCTGGTGGCCGCAGGCGGCGCGACCGACGAAGTCCAGCCATTCCACCTGGCGGCGCAGCACGCGCGCCTCGCGGTGGTCGAGCAGCGGGTTGAACAGGCCTTGCAGCGACAGCAGCTGGCGCGGGTTCTTCTTCACCCACAGCCAGGAGCCCATCTCCAGGGTCAGCGGCAGGTGCACGCGCCCGGGATCGCTCAGGGCGCGCTGGTAGAGGTGGTCCCACAGGTCGCCGTGGGCGAGGTACTGGCAGCTCTGCGGCTCGAACAGGTAGGTGTGGTGGCGGTGGGTCTGGTCGAGGATCTCGCTCAGCGCGTGCATCTCCGCCAGGTGCGGGATGGGCGCGCGGGTGCTGGCGTAGGGAAACCAGATGCGGTCGCAGAGGCCGAAGCCGGAGTGGCAGTCCACGGCGATGCTGAAGCGGTGGCTGAGCAGCTCCTCCTCGACCAGGCGGCACAGCGCCTGGCTTTCCGCCTGCATCGGCGCATCGTGCGGGCCGCGGTACCAGGGCAGGCGCGCGCTCAGGCGCTGGCCGCCGACCAGGAAGGGCACGCGCTGCTGCGCCTCGACCGGCGCGTTGCGCATCAGGTCGACGCCCTGCGGATTGGCGCGGGTGCCGCGCCACAGGCCGCCGGGATTGACCACCGGCATGAACACCATGCGCATGCGCTCGAGTTGCTGCTGCAGCAGCGGATCCCAGCGTAGGCGCGCCGCCAGGCTGCGCAGGAAGGCCAGCACCACGCTGGCGCCGATGCGCTCGAGGCCGTGCACGCCGCCGAAGTAGCCGACCGCCGGTGCCCCGGGGGCGGGATTGCCCAGGCTGATCGCGTACACCGGCAGGCTGCGCGCCTCGACCTCGACCCGGCACAGCTCCCGCACCTGCAGCGGGTTGCCGAGCTTGTCGATCAGGCGTTCGAGTTCGACCAGTTCGCTGGGCTCGCTGGCAGGCATGCGACCTCCGGGGCACAGGGCGGGACATCTCTTGCTCAGTTTAGGCGCCGGCTGCCGGAGTCTCGGGCGATCGGTGCGTGCGGCGTCCTTGCAGGCCCCTGCGGCGGCGACTTTACTTGCCTAGGTACCGTTCCTCGAAGAGTCCCGCTGGCGAGGTGCCTGTCATGCCACGTTCCCTGCCGTCGTCCGTTCGTCCCCGCGCCATCGCCGTCAGCGCGCCTGCCCAGCGCCGGCCGCACCTCCTGCTGGGCGCGGCGTTGCTGGCCGCCCTGGCGGGAGCCGCGCAGGTCCGTGCCGAAGCATTGCCCGAGGCCGCGGCGCCGCAGGCCCACGCCAGCTTTCTCGCCATGTCGGCGGTGAGCCCCGAGTATCAGCGGGCCCGGCTGTCCACGGCCCTGCAGTTCGCCACGGCGCCGGAGGAGCCCGGGGCCAGCGCCACCTTCGGCTGGCTGGAGGCGACCGGCGAGGTCCTGCTGATGAGCCATGGCCCCTATCCCTCCGCCGTCGCCCGGGCGCGCAGCGAGCGGGAGGTGGAAAGCGCGATGCCGATCCGCGCGCTCGGCGAGCTGCCGCGCTACCTGATGATCTGCAGCTGGAAGGCGGCCGACGGCGAGGCCCAGCCGGTGACGCTGGCCTTTGCCGAGCGCGACGACGCCAATGGCCGCCAGTCCAACACCCGCGACTACGCGAGCCTCAGCGTGCCCTGGGTGCCGACCGCCGCGCGGCGGGCGCAGCAGGTCTTCGCCGGCCACGACTGGTGCGGCGAGATCGCCCGCAGCGGGCAGTCGTCGGCGCAGCTCTGGCAGGCCGACACGGCCCGGCGCTAGGGGCCGACCCGGCGGTTTCTTTCCGGCCCGCCGCTGCGCGCTGCCTGCCACTCCGTCGCCATGGTCAGCGCCACCTTCCGCTTCTACGAGGAACTCAACGACTTCCTGCCGGCCGAGCGCCGGCGGCAGGCGTTCAGCTGCGAATGCGCGCGCGCGGCCACCGTCAAGCACATGATCGAGGCGCTCGGCGTGCCGCACACCGAGGTCGAGCTGGTGCTGGTCAACGGCGAGTCGGTGGACTTCGCCCGGCAGCTCGCCGACGGCGACCGGGTGGCGGTCTACCCGCGTTTCGAGAGCCTGGACATCACGCCGCTGCTGCGCGTGCGTGCCCGGCCGCTGCGCGTGCTGCGCTTCATCGCCGACGCCCACCTCGGCGGCCTGGCCCGCCTGCTGCGCATGAGCGGCTTCGACACCCTGTACGACAACGACTTCGAGGACGGCCAGATCGCCGCGCTGGCCGCCGCGCAGCAGCGCATCGTGCTGACCCGCGACCGCGAGCTGCTCAAGCGCCGCATCGTCAGCCACGGCTGCTACGTGCACGCGCTCAAGCCGGCGCTGCAGCTGCGCGAACTGTTCGAGCGCCTCGACCTGGCGCGCAGCGCGCGGCCGTTCACCCTGTGCGTGCACTGCAACCTGCCGCTGCACGAGCTCGACACCGAGCTGGCCCGTGCGCGCGTGCCGCCGCGCGCCGCCTGGCTGTACTCGCGCTTTCTCGGCTGCGACGCCTGCCAGCGCATCTACTGGGAGGGTTCGCACTGGCGCAACATGTGCGCGCTGCTCGGGCCGTTGCTGGGGCGCGCCGGGGACGGCTGAAGGTGGCTGCCGGCTATTCGATCTCGCCGCAGAACAGGTCCCAGCTGCCATCGGCGGGGCTGTTGCGCACCAGCAGGCTGTAGCCGCCGCTGCGCAGCTGCGCCAGCGGCACCTCCACCCGCTTCGACAGCCGCCAGCCGGCCTGGGCGCGGCCGAGGCGGTCGGCGAGCACGATCTGGTTCATCTCCCAGGCCGGCTCGGGGCCGAGGCGGTCGCAGCGGCCGGGGTAGATGAAGGTGTACAGGTGCACCGGCCGGCTGGTGCCGTCCGGGACGCCGCCGATGATGAAGGAGATGCCGGTGCGCTCGCCCTCGGCCACCAGGGTGGCCTGGGCGATCTTGCCGGCATTGTGGTGGGTCGCCGCCAGCGGCACGGTGAGGAGCTCGCGCTCCTGCGCGGTGCCGGACCACGGCGCGCAACCCGGGCCGGCCAGCATCGCGCCGGCCAGCAGCAGCCAGTACCTGATGGACATCGCTCGTCTCCTCCGCCTGATGGGCGGCGTGGTCGCCCCGCGAATTGCCGGGCTGCCGGCCACGCCAGCCTGTGCAGCGTAGTCGACGGCGCGCGCTACAGCGCCCGGCGCAGCGGCCGCATCGGCGAACGGGCGAAGCCATGGCGGGCGTAGAAGCGCTGCGCCGCCACGTTGTGGTCGTCGGTGAGCAGGGTGATGCGCCGGCAGCCGCTGGCCCGCGCATGGGCGATGGCGTGTTCCAGCAGTGCCGAGCCGATCCCCGCGCCGCGCGCGCCGGCGTCGACCACCATGTCCTCGAGCAGCGCCACCCGCGCGCCGAGCGCGGTGGACACCGTGTACAGCAGGTTGACCATGGCGACGACGCGGCCGTCCTCGACCGCGACCAAGAGGGCGCCGAGCCCGGGATCGGCGAGGATCGCCGCCAGGCCGCGCTGCTGGGCGGCGCGGTCGGGGCGGAACTCGGCTTCCTGGGCGAACAGCTGGGCGAGCAGGTCGCACAGGGCCGGGAGATCGGCGGGGGTGGCGGGGCGGATGGTCATGGGCGTGGCTCCGGAGGGGGGAGCGCAAGTCCCAGCAGGAAGCGCGCCAATCCTAGTCCGGCGCCCGGTAGACGCTGCACTGCCAGTAGCCGCTGGCCGGCTGGCGCGGTCCCTGCCAGCCGAGGGCGCGCAGTTCGCGGGCGATCAGCTGGCCCATCAGGCCATGGCCGACCAGCAGGACCGAGCCGTGCCGGCGGGCCAGTTCGACCAGCCGTTGCGCCGCCTGGCGGGCGCGCTGCGCGGTGACGGGAGCGGGCCGGGCGGGGACGGGAAAGCGGGCCAGGCGGAACATCGCCGCCCAGGCCAGCGGCGGCAGCCGGGGGGCCAGCCAGGCCGGCCAGGGTGGCTCGGCCTCGCGGAACAGCGCCTCGCCGAGCACCGCCCGCCCCGGCGCCAGGCGCTGCGCCGACTCCGTGCAGCGGCGCAGGTCGCTGCAGGCCAGCACGCCGACGGCAGCCGCCTGCGCCCGGATCGCCGCCGGCACCGCGCCCGGCGCCAGGCCGGCCGCGTCGTAGAGGCGCAGCCATTCCTGCAGCGCCATCGGCCTGAACCAGGAGTCGAGGCGCAGCTCCGGCTGGCCGTGGCGGGCGAGGATGATCTGCATGGCGCCTTCCGTGCGGCGGTTTCCTCCAGCCACTATAGCCGGCGTGCTCGCCGTTCGGCCGGCGAGCCGAGGGCGGCCCCGGGAGGAGGCCCGACCGGCTCCGGCCGCTGCTGGACAAATCGCCGGCGGCTGCGCATAACGCTGGTGCGGCTGTGGCAGTCGCGCGGCGCCACGAGGGCGCCGCTTCCCCCTGAATGGAGATTCGTGAATGGCAACTTCCCCCACCTTCGCCCGCTCGGCACTGCTGGCCATGGCGCTGGGCTGCTCCGCCATGCTCGCCGGCCTGCCGCTGGCGGCCAGCGCCGAGCCGGTGGCCCAGCAGCGCACCCAGGTGCCGGGCTTCTTCCGCATGGCGCTGGGCGAGTTCGAGGTGACCGCGCTGTACGACGGCTATGTCGACCTCGATCCCAAGCTGCTCAAGGGCGCCAGCGCCGAGGATATCCAGCGCCTGCTGGCGCGGATGTTCGTCGAGGCGGACAAGGGCGTGCAGACCGCGGTCAACGCCTATCTGGTCAACACCGGCAGCCAGCTGCTGCTGGTGGATGCCGGCGCGGCGCAGTGCTTCGGGCCGACGCTCGGCGCGATCCAGGCCAACATCGCGGCGGCGGGCTACCAGGCGGCGCAGGTCGACCACGTGCTGCTCACCCACCTGCATCCGGACCATGCCTGCGGCCTGCTCGACGGCGCGGGCGGCATGGCCTTCCCCAACGCCAGCGTGCACGTGCCCAAGGCCGAGGCGGACTACTGGCTGAGCGCCGAGCTGGCGGCCAAGGCGCCGGAGGACCGCCAGGGCATGTTCAGGATGGCCCAGGCGGCCCTGGCGCCCTACGTCGCCGCCGGCCGCCTGCAGCCCCACGGTGAGGAAGGTCCGGGCATCGCCGGGGTGAGCGCCGCGCCCAGCCCCGGCCACACCCCGGGGCACAGCGGCTACCTGTTCGGCTCCGGCACCCGCCGCCTGCTGGTGTGGGGCGACATCGTGCACAGCCACGCGGTGCAGTTCGCCCGCCCGGACGTGGCCATCGAGTTCGATGTCGACAGCACCCGAGCCGTCGCCACCCGGCAGCGCGTGCTCGCCGATGCGGCGCTCGACCGGCTGTGGGTGGCCGGAGCGCACCTGCCGTTCCCCGGCATCGGCCACGTGCGCACCGAAGGCGAGGGCTACGCCTGGGTGCCGGTGGAGTACGGCCCGCTGCGCAGCGACCGCTGATTTCGGCCGCCGGCAAGGCGCCCGGCGGGCGCCCTTGCTAGCCTTGTCCGAGGCGGTGTGCGCGGAGATCGAGGATGGCCGGACGACTTTCCCTGCTGGCCCTGACGCTGGCCCTGCTGGGCGGCTGCGTCCAGCACGTTTCCCCCGAGCATCCCGAGGCGCTGCTGCCGGATCGCTCGGCGCAGATCGAGCCCGGGCTGACGCGGCGCTCCCAGGTGCACGAGCGGCTGGGGCCGCCGCTGCTGGCCAGCGACTACTGGGGCTTCGAGCTGTTCCGCGCCGACACCGAGCAGTCCGCCACGATGTTGGTGATCGCCCCCTGGCCGGTGCCCTTCGCCCATATCAAGGATCGCCTGCTGCGCTACAGCCTGGTGGCTTATGACGACGAGGCGCGCGTCGTCGCGGTGGACAGCGGGCTGGTCCGGCGGCCGACTGACTGGCGCAGCATGTCGCCCATCGAGACCGACTTTCTGGCGCTGCACCTGCGCAGCGGCGACCTGTTGTTCTTCGTCGTTCCGGACGGCGAGCGGCGCGAGAACCTGCTGGCCGCCCCCGCGCTGCGCGACGCCTGGCTCGAACGCGCGCACGGCGCGGCCGACTGCACCCTGGTGCTTGGTTGCGGCGCCCAGGGCTGCCCCGACCGGCTGGCGCTCGACGGCCAGCCCGCGCAACCCCTGCCGCTGCGCCTGAGCGATGCCTACTGGTATCGCGAGGGCGAGCAGCAGGCCTGGCTGCGCGGCATGCTGCCGGCGGCGGGCGAGGCCGCGCCGTCCTGGCTGGATACCCTGGTGGCGCTGCGGCTCCCGCCGGGTGAGCACAGGCTGCAGTTTTCCGCCAGCCATCTGGATGGCCGGCAGTTCCATGGCCTGAGCTGCCGGGCGGGAGAGGTGAGCTATCTGCAGATCGACGCCACCGCCGACCAGGGATTCTGGCGCCAGGAACTGGTCGACTGGCGGTTCGAGTCCAGCCGGACGATGCCGGCTGCCTTCCGCCGGCGGCCGCTGGTGCTGATGGGCGACGGGCATTGGTTCGTCGAGGATCGGTGATCCACCTGTAAAACCCTTACAGACGTTTTACAGGTGTAAGGCCGGGCATTTACAGCCGGCCTGTCCGGTGGGCAGCCGTTCAAACCCACTGTTCCGCTGAGAAAATCAGTAAAAACAACAGCTTATGCGTATCTCTCGGGCTTGGCACGCAAGCTGCTCTGCTCCGTTCGGGGAGTCGCAACAGGCTCTCCCGACAACAGAACAATGAACGCCGGCCCTGTCTGACCCCCACCCTGCGGGCGCGCCGGCAACAGTCTGGAGCGCTGCCATGCACGACTCTTCCGCCCCGGGTGCCGGCCTCAGCCGCCGGCGCTTCATGTCCCTGTCCGCCCAGTCGCTGGCGCTGCTCGGCGCCACCGCGGTCAGCAGCCAGCTGATCCCGGTCACCCTGCTCGCCGACGAGGCGCGGCCCGTTGCGCTGCCCGAGCTGCCCGCCGGCCTGCTGCAGATGGGCCGCGACATCTTTCCCCACGACCGCCTCGCCGATCAGCACTACGCCAAGCCGCTGGCTGCGCTGCTGGACAAGCAGGGCGTGCTGGTCCGCCAGGGGCTGCAGACGCTGCAGGCCAGCGCCCGCGAACGCCACGGCAAGGCCTTCGAGGCGCTCGCCGAGAACGACCGCGTCGCCCTGCTGCGCGCCATCGAGACCGAACCGTTCTTCCGCGAGGTGCGCAGCGCGCTGATGTTCGGCATCTACGACAACAAGGCGCTGTTCCCGCTGTTCGGCTACGAGGGCTCCTCGGTGGAGAAGGGCGGCTACGTCAACCGCGGCTTCAACGACATCGACTGGCTCTGAGCCTGCTCACCACAACTCCAACAACGAGGGCTGACTCCATGGCAGCGAAATTCTCCCAAGACGACGGCGACGTCGTCGTCATCATCGGTTCGGGCGCCGGCGGCGGCACCCTGGCCAACGCCCTGGCCAAGCAAGGCATCCGCGTCGTGGTACTGGAAGCCGGCAAGCGCTTCGAGATGTCCGACATCGAGAACGACGAGTGGGCGATGTTCAACAAGATCTCCTGGCTGGACAAGCGCATAGCCACCGGCAACTGGGACGTGGCACGCAATCACCCGAACCTGCCGGCCTGGATCGTCAAGGCGGTCGGCGGCAGCTCGGTGCACTGGGCCGGCGTGGCCCTGCGCTTTCGCGACTTCGAGTTCCGCATGCGCAGCGAGAACGGCGACATCCAGGGCGCCAACCTGCTCGACTGGCCGCTCGACTATGCAGAAATGGAGCCCTGGTACGTCAAGGCCGAGCAGCACATGGGGGTGACCGGGCCGAGCACCGGCATGCTGTACCACCAATGGCACAACTCGTTCAAGGTGCTGGCCACCGGCGCCCAGCGCATCGGCTACAAGGAAGTCCAGTCCGGGCCGATGGCGATCAACACCCAAGCCTACGACGGTCGCCCTGGCTGCATGCAGATCGGCTTCTGCATGCAGGGCTGCCGTATCGGCGCCAAGTGGTCGACCCTGTATACCGACATCCCGCGCGCCGAGGCCACCGGCAACTGCGAGGTGCGCCCGCAGTCCATGGCGCTGCGCATCGAGCACGACGCCCGCGGCCGGGTGAATGCGGTGGTCTACGCCGACGCCGAGGGCCGCCAGCAGCGGCAGAAGGCGCGGGTGGTGTGCGTGGCCGGCAACTCCATCGAGTCGCCGCGGCTGTTGCTCAACTCCGAGTCGTCGACCTTCAAGGACGGCCTGGCCAACTCCTCCGGCCAGGTCGGGCGCAACTACATGTGCCACACCACCGCCGGCATCTACGCTGTGCTGCCCAAGCCGGTGCACATGTACCGCGGCACCACCTGCGCCGGGATCATCTCCGACGAGTCCTACAACAAGCCCGAGCGCGGCTTCGTCGGCGGCTACCGGCTGGAAATCCTCTCCCTCGGCCTGCCGTTCATGTCGGCCTTCCTCGACCCGACCCCGCAGGGCTGGGGCCGCACCTACGCCTCGCGCATGGAGCGCTACGACCACATGTCCGGCGTGTGGCTGTGCGGCGAGGACCTGCCGGTGGAGAGCAACCGCATCACCCTGCACGCCAGCGAGAAGGACCAGTACGGCCTGCCGGTGCCGGTGGTGCACAAGGACGACCACCCGTTCGACAACGCCATGCGCGACCACGGCGTCGAGCAGACCCGCAAGTGCTACGAGGCGGTCGGCGCCACCGAGGTGATCCGCCTGCCGTCCTACCCGGCCAGCCACAACATGGGCACCAACCGGATGAGCGCCAAGGCCGCCGATGGCGTGGTCAACAAGTGGGGACAGAGCCACGACATCCCCAACCTGTTCGTCTCCGACGGCAGCCAGTTCACCACCAGCGGCGGACAGAACCCGACCCTGACCATAGTCGCCCTGGCCCTGCGCCAGGCCGACCACATCGGCAAGCTGTTCAGCCAGCGCGCCCTCTGAATCCCGAAACGGAGCCGATCACATGACCGCACCGAGCAACGCGCAGCGACTGTGGATGTTCGAGCAGATGCTCGTCAGCCGCTATCTGGAAGAGTCCATCGAGCGTATCTACATGGAAGGCAAGACCCCGGTCTTCAACATGGCCAAGGGGCCGATCCCCGGCGAGATGCACCTGTCCAACGGCCAGGAGCCCTGCGCCGTCGGCGTCTGCGCGCACCTGAATGCCGAGGACGTGGTCACCGCCACCCACCGCCCGCACCACATCGCCGTGGCCAAGGGCGTCCACCTCAACGAAATGGTCGCCGAGATCTTCGGCAAGAAGACCGGCCTGTCCGGTGGGCGCGGCGGGCACATGCACCTGTTCGACCCACGGGTGAACTTCTGCTGCTCGGGGATCATCGCCCAGGGCATGGGCCCGGCGGTGGGCGCGGCGCTGTCGCGCCAGCTGCAGGGCAAGCCGGGTGTCGCGGTGGCCTACATCGGCGAGGGTGCCGCCAACCAGGGCGCCTTCCACGAGACGCTGAACCTGGCCGCGCTGTGGAAGCTGCCGGTGGTGTTCGTCATCGAGGACAACGCCTGGGGAATCTCGGTGGCCAAGCAGGCCTCCACCCCGATCGAGCGCAACTACGTGCGCGCCGCCGCCTACGGCATGCCGGGGGTGTTCGTCCCCGGCAACGACGCCGACGCCATCTTCGCCGCCGCCGGCGAGGCCATCGCCCGCGCACGCGCCGGGCAGGGGCCCACCCTGATCGAGATCGAGACCTCGCGCCTGGCCGGCCACTTCATGGGCGACGGCGAGCAGTACCGCCCGGCCGGCGAGAAGGAGGCGCTGCTGGCCCGCGACCCGATCCCGGCCTACCGCCAGCGCCTGCTCGATGCCGGCGTGCTGGACGAGGCGGCCGCCGAGGAGATCGCCGCGCGCGCCCGCGGCCGGGTCGACGAGGCGGTGCTGTTCGCCCGCGAGAGCGCCTACCCGGCGCCGGAAGAGGCCATGGACTGCATGTTCGTCTGATTTCCCCCACCGAATTGCCAGGAGTTGCAGCATGAGCAGCCCAGTGAAAGAAAGAAAACTCACCGTCGCCCGCGCCATGGCCGAGGCGGTGGCCCAGGAAATGCGCCTCGACCCGCGCGTGTTCGTGATGGGCGAGGACATCGGCCAGCTCGGCGGGGTGTTCGGCAACACCCGCGGCCTGTTCGAGGAGTTCGGCGGCGCGCGGGTGCGCGATACCCCCATCTCGGAGACCGCCTTCATCGGCGCCGCGGTGGGCGCCGCCTCCGACGGCATGCGGCCGATCGTCGAGCTGATGTTCGTCGACTTCTTCGGCGTGTGCATGGACGCCATCTACAACCTGATGGCGAAGAACACCTACTTCTCCGGAGGCAACGTGCGCGTGCCGATGGTGCTGATGGCCTCCACCGGCGCCGGCTATTCGGACGCCGGCCAGCACTCGCAGTGCCTCTACGGCACCTTCGCCCACCTGCCGGGGATGAAGGTGGTGGTGCCGAGCAACGCCTACGACGCCAAGGGCCTGATGACCGCGGCGATCCGCGACGACAATCCGGTGATCTTCCTGTTCCACAAGGCCCTGCAGGGCATGGGCTGGCTGGGCACCGAGAAGGGCGCCACCGTGGCGGTGCCGGAGGAGCCCTACACCGTCGAGATCGGCAAGGCCGCGACCGTGCGCGAGGGTTCAGACGTGACCATCGTCAGCCTCGGCGCCGGCGTGCACCACGCGCTGCGCGCCGCCCAGCAGCTGGAGAAGGACGGCGTCAGCGCCGAGGTGGTCGACCTGCGCAGCCTGGTGCCGCTGGACCGCGACCACGTGATCGCCTCGGTGCGCAAGACCGGCCGGCTGATCGTGGTCGACGAGGACTACCACAGCTACGGCGTCAGCGGCGAGATCATCGCCAGCGTGGTCGAGCACGACCTCGGCATGCTCAAGGCGCGCCCGCAGCGGGTGGCCTTCCCGGATATCCCGATTCCCTTCACCCCGGTCATGGAGCAGTGGGCGTTGCCCAGTGCCGAGAAGATCGTGGCCGCCTACCAGAACCTGAACAGCGAGGAATGACCCATGTCGACCCCAATCGTGATTGCCGATGACCTGTGGGACGGTGACGCCGAGGCGGTGATCACCTCATGGCTGGTCAGCGACGGCGCCGAGGTGGCACCGGGCGACCTGGTCGCCGAGATCATGTCGGAGAAGGCCCAGTTCGAGATCGAGGCGCCGGTGGCCGGCGTGCTGAAGATCGTCGAGGGCGAGGACGCGGTGATCGCCAAGGGCGCCACCATCGGCGTGGTGGAGTAGCCCATGGGCCAGATGCACACCCTGCCGCTCAAGGGCATGCGCAAGATGATCGCGGCGAAGATGAGCGAAAGCCTGCGCAGCGCCGCGCAGCTCACCCTGCACGCCGAGTGCGAGCTGACCGCCCTGCAGGCGCGCCGTGCGCGCCTCAAGGCGGCCG
Organism: Pseudomonas sp. OF001; assembly: GCF_904426495.1. Lineage (NCBI taxonomy): Bacteria > Pseudomonadati > Pseudomonadota > Gammaproteobacteria > Pseudomonadales > Pseudomonadaceae > Pseudomonas > Pseudomonas sp. OF001. The sequence goes on from NZ_CAJGBM010000001.1 coordinate 452,923, forward strand.
GCAGCCAGGCCTCGCTGCAGGACCTGCTGCTGCACGCCATCGTGCAGACCCTGCGCGAGCATCCGGCGCTCAACGCCACCCTGGAGGACGAGGTGATCACCCGCCACGCGGCGGTGCACCTGGGGCTGGCCATACCGCTGCCGGACGACCTGCTGGTCGCCCCGGCGCTGTTCGACGCCGGAGCGCTCGACGTCGACGGCCTGGCCGAGGCGCGCCGCGTGCTCACCGGCAAGGCGCTGGCCGGCAAGCTGTCGGTGCGCGAGCTGACCGGGGCGACCGTCACGGTATCCAACCTGGGGCTGTCGCGGGTACGCTTCTTCACGCCGATCCTCAACGTGCCGCAGGTGGCCATCGTCGGCATCGGCTGCAGCCAGCGCCGCCTGCAGCGCGCCGCCGACGGCAGCCTGGTCGAGGCCGACTTCCTCGGCCTGTCGCTGACCTTCGACCACCGCGCGGTCAACGGCGCGCCGGCCGCCGAATTCCTCGATGCGCTGTGCCGGCGCATCGAGAGCGCCGGTTCCTGAACCGGGCCGCCGCGGCCCGCCATGGGCTGCGGCTGTTCTCCAGCGTGCCGAGGCCGGTATCCGGGTAACTGGATACCGGCCTCGGCATTTGCGGCAAACGCCCCCGCCGCGCCGGGGCGCGGTACGGGGATGTGGAGGGGATGGGCGGCGCGGCGGCTACCGCTGCAGTTCGCCGCGCCGCCGGGGATGGTTCAGGGGCGGTCTTCCGGGGAAGGCAACTGCTCCTTGTCGTCTGCCACCGAACTGCGGAAGCCCTTGATCGCCTCGCCCACATCGCTGCCGAGACTGCGCAGGCGCTTGCTGCCGAAGATCACCAGCACGACCAGCAGGATCACCAGCCAGTGTTTCCAGTCGAAAATACCCATCGTCGATTCTCCTGCTTGTGGTTGGCGCCGTTCACAGGCCGCGGGCCTGCTGGTCGGCGTGATAGGACGAGCGCACCAGCGGACCGGCGGCGACGTTCCTGAAGCCCATCCTGGCGCCTTCCTCGGCAAACCAGGCGAAGGTGTCCGGGTGGACGAAGCGCTGCACCGGCAGGTGGCTGCGCGACGGCTGCAGGTACTGGCCGAGGGTCAGCATGTCGATGTCGTGCTCGCGCATGCGCTGCATGGTCTCGATGACTTCCTCGTCGGTCTCGCCGAGGCCGAGCATCAGGCCCGACTTGGTCGGCACGCCGGGCACGCGCTGCTTGAACTCCTGCAGCAGGTCCAGCGACCACTCGAAGTCCGAGCCCGGGCGCGACGACTTGTACAGGCGCGGCACGGTTTCCAGGTTGTGGTTGAACACGTCCGGCGGTTCGGTCGCGGTGATGTCGAGGGCGATCTCCATGCGCCCGCGGTAGTCCGGCACCAGGGTCTCCAGCTGCACGCTGGGCGACAGCGCGCGGATCTCGCGCAGGCAGTCGGCGAAGTGCTGGGCGCCGCCGTCGCGCAGATCGTCGCGGTCCACCGAGGTGATCACCACGTACTTCAGGCGCAGGTCGGCGATGGCCAGCGCGAGGTTGTTCGGCTCGTCCGGATCCAGCGCATTGGGCCGGCCGTGGCCGACGTCGCAGAACGGGCAGCGGCGGGTGCAGATGTCGCCCATGATCATGAAGGTGGCGGTGCCGCCGCTGAAGCACTCGCCGAGGTTCGGGCAGGAGGCTTCCTCGCACACGCTGTGCAGCTTGTGCTGGCGCAGCAGCTGCTTGATCCGCTCGACTTCGGGGGTGACCGGGTTGCGCACGCGGATCCACTCCGGTTTCTTCAACGGCTCCCCGGTCGGAATGATCTTCACCGGAATGCGCGCCACCTTGTCGGCGCCGCGCAGCTTGGTGCCGCTTGCCATTGCGGCCGGTTGGCCGGCAGTGTGCTGGAACTCCACGTCGATCTCCGCTGGTTGGGAAGGGATGAGGTCTGCTCACAAGGCCGGAGCAAGACGCGGGCCAGCGGCCAAGTGCCCGGAATACGGGGCTTGCAGGCGATGGTGCTGCGCCGGTAATGCGTTACACCTGTAAGCGCCTTTACAGGTACGTTGTCAGGTGCAGTGGACGGGTTCCGGGCGGTTGCGTCGGATTGACCAGCGCTGCCGCGGCTGCGGCGCGCTTTGCGGTCCATGGCACGCATCCTGCTCCTTGGCATCCGGGCTGCCCGGGGCTGCTTCCCGCCCGCGGTGGCGGCCAATCGACAACAGTGAGGTGACATGAGTCTGATACGACGCCTGCCGGTCGAGGCCGGCCTGGATGCCGAGCGTGCGCTGCTGGAGCGGGTGCACGCCGGCGACATCGACTGCACGCTGCTGCTGTGGCGCCCGCAGGACGCCGCGCTGGTGATGCCACGGCGCCTCGAGCGGCTGGCTGGTTTCGCCGCCGCGGCGGCGAGCTGCGCCGAACTGGGCTGGCCGGTGGCCCTGCGCGACACCGGCGGCGAGCCGGTACCGCAGTCGCCGGCGGTGCTCAATGTCGCCCTCGCCTGGGCCGTGCCGGCCGGCGAGGCCGAGCAGAAGCGCATCGAGAACGCCTACCGGCACCTGTGCGATCCGCTCTGCGAGTGGCTGCTCGAACAGGGCCTGGCGCCGGATCTCGGTGCGGTGGAGGGAGCGTTCTGCGATGGTCGCTTCAACGTCACCCTGGCCGGGTGCAAGCTGGTCGGCACCGCCCAGCGCTGGCGCAAGCGCGGCAGCGACGGCCGCCACGTGGCCCTGGCGCACGGCGCCATCCTCATGGAAAACCTGCGTGAGGAAATGGTGGACGTGGTCAACGCCTTCTATCGCGACTGCGCACTGGACACCCGCTGCCGGGCGGCCAGTCATGTGGCGCTGGACGAGTGCGTGGAGGACGCCTGGGCGGCGGCGGAGGTACTGGAGGGCTGCTACCGGCGCAGCCTATTGGCGGCAGGCTTGCCGGAGCCGGTCCGGTAGGGTACGCCGCGCGCACCTGATGCCCGCACCCGATGGGCGGGTGCGCACGGCGCATCCTACGAAAAAACGGTGCCGCCCGCCTCAACCCTGGGCGTTGGGCGGCACGATGTCGTAGACCTTCATCCAGCGATACACGGTTGGCCGTGACAGGCCCAGTTCGCGGGCGGCCGCGCTGACGTTCCAGCGATGGCGGCGCAGGGTTTCCGCGAGCTGCGCGGCCGGATCGCCGGCGGCCACCTCGAGCACCGGCGCCGGCGCTGCGGGCTGGCGCGCGCCGACGCCCAGCAGGCACTCCTCGGGCAGGTCGGCGGCGGTGATCTCGCCATCCTCGCAGGTGGCCAGCGCGTACTGCAGCACGTTGCGCAGCTCGCGGATGTTGCCCGGCCAGGCGTAGCCAAGCAGCGCGCTCATGGCGTCGCCGCGGATGCGCGCCGGGCGCTGGCGCTGCTGGCTCAGTTCGGCGAACACCTTCTCGATCAGATAACCCTTGTCGGCGCGCTCGCGCAGCGGCGGCAGGCGCAGCACGGCGCCGTTGAGGCGGTAGAACAGGTCCTCGCGGAATTGCCCGGCGTCGATCATCTGGCGCAGGTCGCGGTGGCTGGCGGCGATCACCCGGATGTCGACCTTGACCGGCTTTTCCGCGCCCAGCGGCATCACTTCCTGTTCGGCCAGCACGCGCAGCAGGCGGGTCTGCAGGTGCAACGGCATGTCGCCGATCTCGTCGAGGAACAGGGTGCCGCCGTCGGCCTGCTGGATCAGCCCGCGCATGCCTTTGCTGCGCGCGCCGGTGAAGGTGCCCGGCTGGTAGCCGAACAGTTCGCTTTCGATCAGCGACTCGGGTACGGCGGCGCAGTTGATCGCCACGAACGGTGCCCTGGCGCGCCGGCTGCTGTCGTGCAGGGCGCGGGCCAGGCGCTCCTTGCCGGTGCCGGTCTCGCCGTTGAGCAGCACGTTGAGCGGCTCGTCGCACAGGCGCCTGGCGCGGGCGAGCATCTTGCGCATCAGCGGGTCGTCGTCGGCCAGTTCGTCGAGGGCGCAGCGTGGCGTCTCGGTGCTGGGGGCCGTCGCGGTAGGCGCAGCCCGTCGCGGCTCCATCAGCGCGGCGAAGTACAGCGCGTTCTGCCGGTGGGTGCGGAAGGCGCGCACGTGGTCGGCGCTGGCGTAGGGGATGCCGAGGATGTCTTCCAGCTCGCAGTCGAACAGCTGCTGCACGCCGACCCTGGGCGCCATTGCCGAGGGCCTGACGGGCAGCTCCAGGCCGCACTGGGCGAGCAACTGGCGGCCGGCGGTGTTGGCGGCCAGCAGGGTGCCGTCCTCGGCCATCGCCAGCAGGTAGTGACGGTTGATCAGCACGAACTCGCGCGAGCTGTCCAGGCAGAGGATGTACTGCTCGCGGTAGCGGCGCAGGAAGTAGGCGTCCTCGATCATCCGCGCGTACTGGCGCACCAGCTGCAGGGCGAAGGTCTGCGAGTCCTTGGACGGCGGCGAGTGCAGCGCTGAGATGTCCAGCACGGCGAGCAGTTGGCCCTGCGGGTTGAAGATCGGTACCGCGGTGCAGGTCAGGCTGATGTGGTGGGCGCTGAAGTGGTCGCGATGGTGGCAGGTGAGCGCCTGCTGCTCCTTGATGCAGGTGCCCACCGCGCAGGTGCCGGCGTGGTCCTCGCTCCAGTCGGCGCCGAGGTACAGGCCGGTCTTGCGGTGCGCCGCCTCGTCGTCGGGGTTGCCGAGGAACTGCACGGTGATGCCGCGGCTGTCGGTGAGCAGCACCACGTAGCCCAGTTCGGCGATGTGCCGGTACAGCTGCTCGACGCCGGCGCGGGCCACGTTGAGCAGCTCGTCGGCCTGGTCCTGATGGTCGAGCAGCACCTGGCGCGGCACGAAGCGCGGCGGCGCAGGCTTGGCCGGGTCGAGGCCGTAGTCCTCAATGCAGCGTTTCCACGAGCGGGAGATCAGCGGGTCGAAGCCGGGACCAGCGAGGGCCGGGGCGGCGTCGGCGGCAAGGGAGAGGACGGTGTCGACGTGGGCACTGCCGGGCAGGGTGATACGCATGCGGCCTCCTCGGATCACCGGTGCTGCACTGGCCTGGCCGCAGGCCGTCGGTATCCGCAGTGACGATCTTGTTCTTGTGGCGGCACGCCCTGTGGCGTGCCGTGCGAGTGAGTTCTGAAGGGCCAGTGTACCCCTGCCGCGACGCTGCTGCGAAGTCTGTAAAGCCTGTAACGGCGGGCATTACAGCTGTAAGCCGGTTTGACGGTCGACTGTCTCGGCACGGGCTGCGCCGGTCGCCGCGCGCTGGCGAAAACTCCCGGGAAATCAGTGCCCTGAACGAATCCGCCGGGCCTGGCACGGCTCCTGCGAAAGAGCCGGTAGCCCGCCGCCAGGCCGGTGGGCACGCCCACAACAAGAACACTGACTCAGGAGCATTCCCATGACTTTCGCGACCCCAGCGCGCGGCCTGCCCGGCATGCGCGGCCTGCAGCACATCGGCATCACCGTCCCCAACCTGGCCGAGGCGGTGGCCTTCTTCGTCGAGGTGCTCGGTTGCGAGCCGTACTTCACCTTCGGCGAGTTCCGGTTCGACGACGACTGGATGGAACGCCACCTCAACGTGCACCCGCGCGCCGCCATCCGCGACTTCCAGATGGTCCGCTGCGGCAACGGCACCAACCTGGAGATCTTCGAGTACAGCGCGCCGGACCAGAATCGCCGTCTGCCGCGCAACAGCGATGTCGGCGGCCACCACCTGGCCTTCTACGTCGACGACATGGACCAGGCGGTCGCCTACCTCAAGGACAAGGGCGTCACCGTGCTCGACACGCCGAGCACCTTCACCGACGGTCCGGCCGCCGGGCTGACCTGGGTGTATTTCCTCGCGCCCTGGGGTCTGCAGCTGGAGCTGGTCAGCTTCCCCGATGGCATGCAGTACGAGGAGGCGCACACCCGCCTGCTCTGGGACCCGCGCTTCCCCGCGCAATAGCCGCGCCGGGCCGCGACCTGCCAGGGCGCAGGTCGCGGCGTCCGCCCCACCCACCATTTTCCGAATCCATCTCCGGACGCGAGCGACAGGCCCGCGCGGCCAGCCGTGCGCCGGTGAGAAAACAACAAGAGAGAGGAACCACCATGTTGCCCATCTGCCTGCTGTCCCTTCGCCGCGCCCCCGAACTCGATGCGCGGCTGTGGATCATCCTGTGGGGCCTGGTCCTGCTCGGCGCCGGCCTGTCCTGCAGCCGGCCGGCCAGCGCGCTGGACCTCGACGCCGGCGACTACGTGCCTGCCGCCGCCGGCACCACCCTCGGTCTGCTCTACCTGCAGCAGGCCGAACGCGACCATCTGTACCGCGACGGCCACCGCCTGGCCGGCTCGCCGGGACTCGATTCGCAGATCGGCATCCTGCGCCTGGTGCACTACGCCGACCTCGGCGGCTACCGCGTCGCGCCACAGATCCTCCTGCCGTTCGGCCGCCTCGACGGTCGCCACGACGGCAACGCGCTGGGCGACAGCAGCGGCCTGGCCGACCCGATCCTGGCCATGCCGGTGTGGCTGCTCGAGCAGCCGCAGCGGCGGCGCTTCTTCGCCATCACCCCCTACCTGTTCGTCCCCGTCGGCCGTTATGACCACGACCAGCCGCTCAACCTCGGCGAGAACCGCTGGAAGCTGACCCTGCAGGCCGGCTACGTCACCGGCCTCGGCGACAGGCTGGCGCTGGACCTGGCGGCGGACGTGACCTTCTACGGCGACAACGACAGCTATGGACCGCTGAGGTTGAACCACGAGCAGAAGCCCAGCTACCAGTACCAGGGCTTCCTGCGTTACCCGCTCGGCGACACCCTCGACCTGCGCGCCGGGCTGTCCTGGCAGCACGGCGGCGAGAACTGCCTGGACAGTTCCTGGCTGGACGACAGCCAGCGCACCGGCAAGTGGTCGGCGGGCTTCGCCTGGTTCTTCCGCCCGGATGCCCAACTGGCCGCCACCTTCGGCCGCGACCTGGCGGTGGACAACGGCTTCCGCGAGGACAGCCGGGTCAACCTGCGCCTGCTGTACGCATTCTGAGCGCCGGCTCGGCTGCGGCGGCGGCGCCGGCTGATGTCCTCCCGGGCGCAGGCCTGCCGCCAGGCCCGCTTGATGCCGCCGGCCAGCAATGCCCCGAGTAGCGGCTCGACCCCATCGATTTCCCCTCATCCCGGTTTGCGCAAGGCGCCTGGGCGGCAGCCAGGCGGCTGGCCGTGGAATTGACCACAACCGAGGGGCTGCCGGCGCTACTCGATGCTCAGGGATTCGATCCAGCGCAGGCCGGGAGCGATGTCGTCGCGCAGGCCGGGGAGAAGGGGGAGGGCGCGTGGCAGACCACCTCGCCCCGTCCTTCGAGACACTTGAGCTCCTTCATGGACACCGGGTCCAGGGCGCTGGCGAAGGCCGACGAGGTTGGTTTTTGTCCGCGTTTTCTCCAGTTTTCCTCTGATTTTGCGAGCGGCGCCGGGCTCAGAATGGCTGCGGGCTGATTCGGCATGGCGTGGTTTTGCACTCGAAAATTAGTTGACGATTCAAGTGAATGATGTAATTTTTGTTCCAGCTCTTGAGCGGTCTCCAGTCGAGCGGAGGCCCCGCTAACAAAAACAATTTCTGCAAGAGACTCGCTATGACAACGCTGATCTCCCGGTGCGAGCTGGGCGCCCCCGCAGGGCTGAAGGTCGTCATCAAGGACTCCATCGATATCGCCGGCATGCCGACCCGTCTGGGTAGCCGAGCATGTGACGAGGTCCGTCCCGCCGAGCAGCACGCGGAGGTGGTCGAGCGTCTGCTGTCGGCCGGCCACCGGATCGTCGGCAAGGCCGCGATGCATGAGCTGGCCTTCGGCGTCACCGGCATCAACCTGCATGCAGGTACCCCCATCAATGCACGCTATCCGGAGCTGATCCCGGGTGGCTCCTCCAGTGGCTCTGCCGCTGCCGTGGCTTCCGGACTGGCCGATTACGCGCTGGGCACGGATACCGGCGGCTCGGTTCGCGTGCCGGCTGCCTGCTGCGGCGTATTCGGCTTCAAGCCGACCTTCGGCCGCGTCAGCCGCGCCGGTGTCTGGCCGCAGAACTCGTCGCTGGACTGCGTTGGTCCCTTCGCTGCGGACCTGCAGACCCTGCAACTCGCCGAGCAGGCGATCGATCCCTCGTTCAAGCCCGGTGCAGTCAACGCGCCGATGCGCTTCGCGCTGGTCACCAATACCTGCGCCCAGCCGTCTGTGGCCGCGGCGCTGGATCGGTACCTGGCGCCACTGGCCCTGGACCTGAGTCGGGTCGAACTGCCGCTGCTGGCCGAGGCCTTCGCCGCCGGGCTGGCAGTGATCAACGCGGAAACCGCACTGGCGGGCGCCGACTTGCTGGCCAGCGGCAAGCTGGGGGCGGATGTGGCAGCGCGGCTCAGGAGGGCCGGCGAAACCTCGGCTGCAGAGGTGCATGCAGCGGAGCAGGTGCGCACGGCTTTCGGCGCCGAAGTGGATCGGCTGCTGGAGAACTGCGAGGTGCTGGTCATGCCGGCTTTGCCAAAGGGGCCGATGGCCCTGCAGGACGCACTGGCCGGGCAGACGGACCTGAACATGACCGCGCTGGCGCGGCCTTTCAACCTGTCCGGTCATCCGGCGCTGGTCATCCCCTTCGAGGTCGACGGCCGTCCGGTCGGAATTCAACTGGTGGGTCGCAAGCATGCCGATGAGGTGGTCTTTGCGGCGGCACAGCAGTTGCTCAGAGCGGCTGATGCCGCCCGTAACAATAAAGACAACAACTAGGGAGGCGGGCGAATGCCTGGTTATCAGATCGACAAATCCCTCTGGGGCGGGGAGACCGTGTTCGATGCCCTGCTTGCCGAAGTACGCAAGCGCCGTCAGGAGTTCGAGGATCAGCAGTTCATCTCGCCGGACATCATCGACTCCTTCAAGCGGGTGGGGGTCTACCGCGCCATGGTCCCCAGGGTGATGGGAGGGGACGAGCGCTCGCCGCTCGAGTTCCTGCAGATGGTCGAGGCGATGGCCGCGGCCGACGGTTCGGCCGGCTGGGTCGCCAGCTTCGGCATGAACCCGGCCTACCTGGCGGCACTGCCGCCGCAGACCATCGACCAGGTCTGGTCCGGGACGCCGGATGTGGTGTTCGCCGGGGGGATCTTTCCGACCCAGCCGGCGAAGAAGGTCGACGGTGGCTACATCGTCAGCGGCCGCTGGAAGTTCGGCAGCGGCTGCATGGGAGCTTCGCTGATCGGCGTTGGCATCCAGCCGGACAACGGCGAGCCGCTGCCGCGCATGGCGGTAATGTCCGCCGACAAGGTGAAGATCGAGCCCAACTGGGACGTGATCGGCATGGTCGGTACCGGCAGTCATGACCTGGTCGTCGAGGAGGTGTTCGTGCCGGAGGAGTGGACCTTCGTCCGTGGCGGCAAGCCCAATGTCGATGCGCCCTTCTTCCGCTACCCGACGCTGGCCTTTGCCGCCCAGGTGCTGTCGGTGACCACCGCCGGCCTGGCGCGCGAGGCGCTGGATGTGGTGCAGGCGATGGCGGCGGGTCGCCAGTCGGTGACCGGGGCGCCGAACCTGGGCGATCGCGAATACGTGCAGATCGAGATCGCCAGGGCCGAAGCCAAGGTGCGCGCCTCCCGCGCCTTCTTCTACGGCGCGACCGAGGAGGCCTGGAACAGCATCCTGGCCGGCGGCGAGCCCACTCGCGAGCAGGTCAACCTGATCCGCCTGGCGACCACCAATCTGGCGCACGAGTGCGCCGAGGCGATCCGCTCCACCTACCAGGTGACCGGCATGACCGGGACCTACAACGACCATCCGCTGTCGCGCATCGTCCGCGACTCGATGATGTGTACCCAGCACGCCTTCATGGGGGCGATCACCCTGAAGAACGCCGGTGCCATGTTCTTCGGCCACGACCCGCTGCCGGGCTACCTGTAACCGAACAATAAGAAGGAGAAACGCCATGAGTGACAAGAAACCCCTGCGCGTCCTGTTCTGCATGGGCATCAACCAGAACTTCATGGATGCCCCGCGCGACGAGCAGCTCGACGTCTGGGCGGCTTTCGGCGAGATGTGGAACGGCATCCATGACATGGACGGTGTCGAGGTGATCGGCAACATGGATGACGACCAGAGCATGGTCGGCCCGTCCAGCGGCTATCCCTGGACTACCTACCTGCTGGCCGACGTGGCGGATTACGACACCGTGGCGGCCTGCTGCAACCTGTTCCGCAGCACCGCGGTGGGCAAGGGCCCCTACAAGCTGTGGCGCTACGCCAAGGTCGAGGCGCGCATCGGTCGTGAACTGATCGTGCAGCGTGCCTGAGAGCGGTCCGATGAATGAGCTGGAGCAATTGCGGCAGCGGGTGGGCGCCCTGGAGGCGGCCCGCGAGGTCAGTGGCTGCATGCACGAGTACATGCAGCTGTGCGACTACCTCGACGAAGGCTTCGATCTCGATCCCTTGATGGAGCTGTTTACCGAGGACGCCATCTGGGAAGGCAAGGGCAAGCGCTATGCGGCGACCTTCGGTCGTCGTGAAGGATGCGCAGCGATCCGCGCCATGTTCGCGAAGTACACCCTGCCGCCGGCACATTTCGCCCTCAACGTGCACTTCCTGACCTCGGAAAAGGTGGAGGTACACAGCGAGACCGAGGCTGCAGGTACCTGGGTGCTTCTGCAGACCGCGACCTTTGCCGATGGTCGCTCCCAGCTCAGCTCTGCGTTGCTGAGTGTGGCTTTCCGTCGGGAAAAGGGGCGCTGGAAGATCTCCCGCTTCTGCACCACCAGCCGTTTCAACCGCCCGGTACAGAGCCCCTGGGATTGCCCGCAACCACTGCCGGTCCCCAAGGAATGACTGCCCGACGGATGCGTCCGTTTGCCAAGAATGAATAAAGAGAACAAAGCCATGAGTGAACTGATCGACATGCAGAACGTCAGCCTGAAAGCGGCCGAGCTTGTAGAAGAGGGTCGCGTGCACAAGTCCCTCTACTCCGATCCGGCGATTTTCGAGGAAGAGCTGGACAAGGTGTTCAACAGCACCTGGGTGTTCGTCGGCCACGAGAGCGAAGTGCCGGAAGCCGGCAGCTTCAAGACGGCGTACATCGGCCGCCAGCCGGTGATCCTCAGCCGTGACCGTCAGATGAATCTGCATGTGCTGCAGAATCGTTGCCGCCACCGTGGTGCCACCGTCTGCGAGGCCCGCAAGGGCAAGACCAAGGCCTTCACCTGCCCGTACCACGGCTGGGGTTACGGCCTGGACGGCAGTCTGCGCGCGTTGCCGAAGCCGGAAGAATATGACGGCGTGTTCGACAAGAGCGAAATGCCGCTGGAAAGCCTGCGTGTGGAAACCTATCGGGGCATGGTGTTCGCCACCCTCAAGGACGACATCGAGTCGCTGGAAGACTTCCTCGGTGCTGCCAGGAAGTGGATCGACCTGTTCATGAAGCAGGGCGGTGGCTATCCGGTGAAGGTGCTGGGCGAGCACCGCTTCAACTTCCCGGGCAACTGGAAGATCCAGCTGGAGAACACCACCGACGCCTACCACTTCCCGATCGTGCACAAGTCCTTCGTGACCTCCCTGGACGAGGCCACCGCCGACATCTTCGACTTCCTCGACGGCGAAGGCTTCGTGGAGGACCTGGGCAACGGCCACAGCGTGATGGTGATGATTCCGCAGCTGGTGGATCTGGAGGCGGATCTGGATCAGCCGATTCCGCCGCGCTTCGAGCAGCTGGCAATGGAGTTGCGAGACGAAGGCAAGTCCGAAGAGGAAGTCAGGAAGCTGGTGCGTGCCGCCCATGGTACCGGCTTCAACCTGAACCTGTTCCCGAACGTGTCCTGCTCCATGGCGTTCTTCCGCGTGCTGCGCCCCGTCAGTGTCGGCGTAACCGAGATCCAGCATGTGGCGCTGGGCGGCGAGGGGGCGCCGGCGGCATTCAATCGCAAGCGCATGCGTCTGCACGAGCACTTCCAGGGGCCGATGGGCTTCGGCACCCCGGACGACGGCGAGGCCTGGGAGCGAGTCCAGAAAGGCTCCATGGCTGGCCCCGACGGCTGGATCCTGGTCAACCGGGGCTTGAACAACCTGCACACCTCCCCCGATGGCAACGTCGCCGGCGCCGTGTGTTCGGAAACCGGCATGCGCGGTGCCTACCGCCAGTACAAGAAGCTGATGGCCGCTGGAGAGGAGATCTAAGCGATGAAATCCAACACTCAACTGCTCGCGCAGGTCACCGAATTCATCGGCTATGAAGCGGACCTGCTGGACCACAAGGGCTATCAGGAATGGCTCACCCTGTGGAGCGAAACCGGCCTGTACATAGTGCCGACCGATCTGAAGGAAACCGACTACCTCAATACCCTGAACCTGGCACTGGACGATGCCGCAATGCGTCGCCTGCGTGTGGCACGGCTGGAGAACGGCGAGTCGGTATCGGCCCTGTCCGTGGGCGATACGGTACGCATGATGTCGCGGGTGCGCATTCTGGAAGCCAGTGACGAGGTGGTCATCGCCCGCTGCGCCATGACCCTCAACGAACTGCGCCACGGCCAGCTGGTGACCTATCCGGCCAACGTGGAGTACATCCTGAAACCGAGCGCCGATGGCTTCCGGATGGAGCAGAAGGTGGTGAAGCTGCTGCACGCCGACGGCTTCCTGCGCACTGTCAGCTTCATCTTCTGAGGAGTGGCCGCATGGGTAACCCAATGCAGTCTCATATCGCGCTGGTCACCGGTGCCGCCCAGGGCCTGGGTAACCATATCGCCGCCCGCCTGCTGGCGGCGGGCTATCGGGTCGTGCTGACCGATCGCTCGCTGTCGGCGGCGCAGGCGGCCGCTCAGGCCATGGACGCCAGCGGCGAGCGGGTCATGCCGCTGGCGCTGGACGTGGCCAGCAAGGCCGCTTTCGAGGCCGCCCTGGCTGCCGTGCTGGAGCGCTGGGGCGAGCTGCAGGTGCTGGTGAACAACGCGGCGGTCACCCGGGCGACGCCGCTGATGGAGATCTCGCCGGAGGAGTTCGCCGAGGTGGTGAACATCAACCTGGGCGGCACCTTCGCCGGCTGCCAGGTGATCGGACGGCACATGGCCGACAGGGGCTACGGTCGCATCGTCAACATGGCCTCCCTTGCCGGGCAGAACGGCGGCACCTCGACCGGTGCCCACTATGCCGCCTCCAAGGGCGCCATCGTCACCCTGACCAAGGTGTTCGCCAAGGAGCTGGCCGGGCGGGGCGTGACCGTCAACGCGATAGCTCCGGGGCCGATCGAGTCGCCGATGGTCAAGGCCCTGGTTCCCGAGGAACGCCTGCCGGGCCTGCTCGGCGCCATTCCGGTCGGGCGGCTGGGCGATGCCGATTTCATCGGCGACATGGTCGTGCAACTGGCCCGGCCGGAAGCCTACTTCACCACCGGCACGACCCTGGACATCAACGGCGGCCTATTCATGCGCTGAGGCACTTCCCATGACAAGCAGTACTAGCAATAGCGTTATCGACGCCATCGTGACCCGGCGCGAAGACCAGACCGACGAGATCGCGGTGTTCGATCTGGCCGCGGCCGATGGCAGCCCGCTGCCGGCATTCGAGGCCGGCGCCCACATCGACGTGATCGTGGGGCCGGAGCTGATCCGCCAGTACTCCCTCAGCAATGCGCCGGGCAGTGCGGGCTACCGGCTGGGGATCCTCAACGATCCCGGCTCCCGCGGCGGCTCCAGGGAGATTCATGCCCGTCTGGAGGAGGGCAGCCGGGTGCAGATCGGTGCCCCGCGCAACCACTTTCCCCTGGACATGAGTGCCGAACACAGCCTGCTGATCGGCGGTGGCATCGGCATCACGCCGATGATCGCCATGGCCTATGCGCTCAAGGCCGCCGGCAAGTCGTTCGAGCTGCACTACTGCAGTCGCAGCGAGAGCAAGGCGGCGTTCCTCGCCGAGCTCCAGCGCGAATTCGGCGAATGCCTGGTGCTGCACTTCGACGATGCCGGCGACGCCGCGCGTCTCGACCCGCACGGGCTGTGCAGCGCGGCGCGTGCGGGCAGCCACCTGTACGTCTGTGGCCCGGGCGGCTTCATGGACTGGGTGATCGAGCAGGCCGGGGCTGCCGGCCTGCCTGAGCGGCAGATCCACTTCGAGTACTTCAGTGCCGAGGTGGATGTCAGTGGCGAGGCGTTCGAGGTGTACGCCCGGACCAGTGACGTGACCGTGCAGGTAGGGCCGAACGAAAGCATCGCCATGGCGCTGAAGGCAGTGGGGGTCAAGGTGCGGATGTCCTGTGAGGAGGGGGTCTGCGGAACCTGCATCTGCGATGTGCTCGAAGGCACTCCCGATCATCGCGATCGCTTCCTCACTGACGATGAAAAGGCGGACAACGACCAGATCGCGCTGTGCTGCTCGCGGGCGAAGAGCGCGCGTCTGGTGGTGGATATCTGAAAGGCAGTTGGCGTTGGTGGTTGGAGTGGTTCATTGCCCTGCCCGATCTCCTCGTTCGGGCAGAACTCAAAACAAGAAGCGAGACAATAACAATGAAAAAGATCTGGCGCGTGGCGGTAATGACGACGATGGCTGTCCTGGCTTCGGGCGTGCAGGCGGAGACCCGGCTGACCATGTCTTCGTGGTTGCCCTCGGGACATCCGCTGGTCCGGGACGTGATGGAACCCTGGGCCAGGAGCGTGGAACAGGCAACCGAAGGCCGGGTGAAGGTGGTGATGCTGCCGTCGGCCCTGGGGCATCCGCGCGTTCACTACGACATTGCCGCCGAAGGGCAGGCCGATATCACCTACGGCGCGCATGGCTACACGCCGGGGCGCTTCGGCCTGTACAAGATGGTCGAGTTCCCCTTCGGCGGGCACAGCGCCGAAGCCACCTCGGTTGCCTACTGGCAGGTCTACAACAAGTACCTGGCCAAGGCCGGCGAGCACGAGGACACCAAGCTGCTGGGCCTGTTCACCCATGGACCGGGCCATATCCACAACAGTCGCCGCAGTGTCGGCAGCGCAGCCGATCTGAAGGGCCTGAAGCTGCGCGTCGGGGGCGGCGTGATGAACGACCTGTCCAGGGGCCTGGGCTACGTCCCGCTGCAGCAGCCTTCCTCCAGCACCTACGAGCTGCTTTCCAGTGGCGTGGCCGATGGCACCCTGTTCCCGCTGGAGTCGGTGCCCGCCTTCAACATCGTGCAGAAGGCCACCCACACCACCCTGGTGCCGGACGGGCTCTACAACTTCAGCTTCTTCGTGGTGATGAACAAGGAGCGCTTCGCAGGTCTGCCGGAACAGGATCGGGCCGCCATCGAGCGGGTTTCCGGCGAAGCCCTGGCGCGCCTGGCCGGCCATATGTGGGATGTCCAGGATGCCAAGGGACTCGAGGCGATCAAGGCCAACGGCAACGAGGTGCTGACCGCCAGCGATGCCTTCGTGGGCGAAATCCGCGCTGCCAGCCTGCCGATGGAGCAGGAGTGGCTGAAGCAGGCCGAAGCGGCTGGCGTGGATGGTGCGGCGGCCCTGGCGGAGTTCCGCCAGCTGAGCCGTGAGCTGGTCAAAAACTGACGGGGAAGCCGATGAAAGCATCTCTCAGAGCTTCAGTCGGCAGCCGGGGGGTGGTGGTACTGCTGTACCGCCACCTGCTCGGTGGAACTGCCGCAGTTGTCATGTTCCTGATGATGGCCATGACCTTGATCGATGTACTGGGCCGCTATCTGTTTTCCGCCCCGTTGAATGGCGCCTTCGAACTGACGGAGCTGATGCTGGCAGCGGTGATCTTTCTCGGCCTGGCGCTGGTCACGGCGGAGGATGGGCATATCGTGGTGGATCTGCTGGACTCCTCCATCGGCCCTCGGCTCCGGCGCATCCAGTCCCGGCTGATCGAGCTGATCAATATCCTGGCCTTCGGCACCTTCACCTGGGTGCTGTGGCAGCACGCGCTGAAGGTGCAGCGGTTTGCCGATACCACGGCGGTGCTGCAGATCCCCATGGCCTGGCTGGCCTTCCTGATGGCGTTGACCACCGGTCTTGCGACCCTCGCCCTGATCATCCGCGCACTGTTCGGCAGCAGCGCTCCCGTTGCCCAAGGAGAATAACCAGATGGAAGCTAGTCTGATCGGCTTTGCAGCCCTGATGGTGTTGATCCTCGCCCGGGTTCCGCTGGGAGTGGCCATGGGGATCGTCGGCGTGGTCGGTTTTGCCCTGATGCAGCAGATCGGTTACGGCAATCCGCGGGGCTGGAGCACTGCCCTGAACATGGTGGCCTCGACCGCCTTCGATACCGGTCTGGCCTACGGGCTGTCGGTGGTGCCGCTGTTCCTGCTGATGGGCAACCTGATCACCGAGTCGGGCATGTCCAGGCAGCTGTACCGCGCGGCCAATGCGTTTCTCGGGCACTTCCAGGGCGGGCTGGCGCTGGCCACCGTGGTCTCCTGCGGTGCCTTCTCCGCCGTGTGCGGCAGCTCCATGGCCACTGCGGCCACCATGTCCAAGGTGGCCATGCCGTCCATGCGCGAGTACAAGTACTCCGACAGCCTGGCGACCGGCGCCATCGCCGCCGGCGGCACCCTGGGCATCCTGATTCCGCCGAGCGTGATCTTGGTGGTGTACGGCCTGATCACCGAGACGGATATCGGCAAGCTGTTCATCGCCGGGTTGTTGCCGGGGGCGGTCGGCATCCTGCTCTACATGGCGGCGGTGATGGTCACGGTCCGGCTGAATCCGGGCAGCGGTCCTGCCGGTGCCCGCTCCAGCTGGAAGGAGCGGCTGATCTCCCTCAAGGGGGTCTGGGGCATCAACCTGATCTTCATCATCGTGATGGGCGGCATCTATGCCGGCATCTTCACCCCCACCGAAGCGGCCGGCATCGGAGCCGCCGGCGCCTTCCTGATCGCGCTGTTCAGCGGCAAGCTCGGCCCCGCCATGCTGTACCGCTCGCTCAGCAACGCCGTGCGGACCACCGCGATGCTGTTCTTCCTGGTGATCGGTGCGCTGGTCTTTTCCAACTTCATCAACATGACCGGCCTGCCCATGCTCCTGCGCGACTGGGTGATGGGGCAAGGCTTCAGCCTGTTCGGGGTGATCCTGGTCCTGATCGCCATCTATCTGCTGCTCGGCTGCGTGCTGGAGAGCATGTCGATGATCCTGCTGACCGTGCCGGTGTTCTATCCGATGGTGCAGGCCATGGGCATGGATCTGATCTGGTTCGGCATCCTGGTGGTGGTGGTGACCGAGATCAGCCTGATCACGCCGCCGGTCGGCATGAACGTGTTCGTGCTGCGCGGGGTGGTTCCCGACGTGAAGCTGTCGACCATCTTCCGGGGGGTGGCCCCGTTCGTGGTGGCCGATGTGGTGCGCCTGGGACTGATCGTCGGCATTCCCGCGCTGTCGCTGCTGCTGCCCCATTCGCTGGGCTGATGGGCAGGCGAAAGTTTCCTGCCGTCTTGAATTGAACCGGAGCCACCCATGAAATTCGATCCCAAGGACTTCCGCCGGGCATTGGGCAAGTTCCCCACCGGCGTCACCGTAATCACTACCCGCGATGCCGAGGGCAAGCCGATCGGCATGACCGCCAGCAGCTTCAACACCCTGTCGATCGAGCCGGCTCTGGTGCTCTGGAGCATCGACAAGGGGGCCTGGAGTCTCGAAGCCTTCACCCGGGGCAAGGCGTTCGCCATCAACGTGCTGCGCAACGACCAGGTGGACATTTCCAACCGCTTCGCCCGCCGCGGCGAGGACAAGTTCGCCGGATTGCACACGCGGGACGATGCCAATGGCTGCCCGCTGCTGCCCGGCACTTCGGCCTCGTTCGCGTGCAGGACCTGGAGTGTCTACGAGGGCGGCGACCACCTCATCATCGTGGGTGAGGTCATTGACTACGCCTACGAGGATAACGTCAGCTCGCTGGTGTTCCACAATGGCCGCTATGCGGTGCCGGAAACCCATCCGGCCGTGCAGGCGCCGACCGAGGCGCTCGAAGCCCGTGGTCTTCTCGGCGACTACCTGCTGTACCAGTTGCGCCAGACACTCAACGCCTACGCCAGCGATTTCTATCCGCGGCTGAGTCACTTCGGCGTCAGCGCCGAGGAGTGGCGGGTGCTCACCCTGCTGGCCGATGGCGAACCGATGGAGCAGGAGCAGATCTGCCGTATCGTGTCCCAGCCCCTGAAGGAGCTGGCCTCGACTGGCGAGTGGTTGCAGGAAAGAGGCCTGCTGCAGGTGGAGGGAAGTTGTTTCTTGCTCACCGAAAATGGCCAGCGGCTGGCAACTCAGCTTCTGGATACCGCGATCGAGCATGAGCAGAAGATGCTGTCGCTGCTTGAGCCCGATGAACAGGCCGGCTTGAAGGCGATGCTGAGGAAAATCTACAGCTCGATCTAGGCAGGTTTTGAAATCAGCCACTTACCGCCGCTCCCGCACAGGCAGGAGCGGCGGTAAGTGAGTTTTCGGGGTGTCCCTTGTCATTGGACAATTCGTGCGGTTATTAACCCACCAAGAGCGGATCCAGTTGCTTTTCCCAAGGTCTGAAAATGCTCGCACCTCCCCGGGAATCACTCTAGAATTTCAGCTCGATTCTTACCCGGCCCGAATGGTCGGATGCGGCCGGAGACCTAGGTGCCTGATGACCAATAAACGCAAAGCCGACATGTACGACCCGCTGAGCGAAAACTTCAAGCGCCGCGAGTTTCCCTTCTACTGGATTGCCCAGATAAATGCACTTTACAGCCAGGAGATGGAACGGCTGCTGAAGCGGATTGGCATGGATGTGCCGCGCTGGCGCATCATCATGATCCTGAAGGAGCATTCCGAGCTGAGCATATCCGACATAGCCAGCCAGGCCGTGGCGAAGTTGCCGACGACCACCAAGATCGTCTACCGCATGCGGGATGAGGGGTTGGTGAATCTGGTGACCTCCAGCGAGGATGGCCGGGTTACCCTGGTTTCGTTGACCGACAAGGGACTGGAAAGCCTGGAGCTGATTCGCGGCTCGGTCAGCAAGCTGTTCCGCCGCAGCTTCGAGGGGGTGAGTTCGGCCGAGATCCAGCGCACCAATGTGCTGCTGTCGAAGCTGTTCGACAACCTCAAGGCGCTTTCCGACTGACGACCGCTTTCCCGCCCTCCGCCTGAGGCCGCGCCCGCCACAGGTGCGGCGCTCCGTCGCTGCCTCGCCGGGCGAGCCGGCGGGGCGCCCTCGCATCCCGGCCGATCCTCCTCCCGATACTTCGTTCGCGTGCCACGTCATCTGTGCGCCGGCATCCGCCCGGCTCGCGCAAGTCCACCTGATCATCCGTCAACCCTAGATGCCCGCAGCTTCCGGCCACGCCCGGTCGATCGACATGCCAGGCGTGGGGATCAGCAAGCCGGGCAGGGCAGCGTTGCCCTCCTGATGGGCCTCGTCGAACGCCTGGCACGAACCCGCAATCGTTTGGCAGGAATCGGCAGTGCCTCCGGGGGGAATGCCGAATACATTCTTGGACCAGAGGAAGGGATCTTCGACTTGGCTTAATAACAATAGGTATAAAAAATGCGGATAGTCCGAAATCTTGCGCGGAGCGTAACGCTTCTTGGCGTGTCTCTGATGGGGATTGGTCATGCATGCGCTGACCTGCCTGCGGATAATATTGGTCAGGAGAAACTTGCTTTTCCGCCTGAGCCTCATCGCGCCTACATTGTCGACGTCGAATTCGAGAGCATGGTCGCCGGGCGTGTAGTGGTGGTCGATCCGGATCAGAAGCGCATGCTTGGCATGGTCAGCACCGGTTTCACGGCACCGTCCACATTGAGTCGCGACGGCAAGCTGTTGTACACCGCCGACCTTTTCTACTCTCGTGGCACCCGTGGAACTCGCACTGATGTGCTGACTGCCTGGGATACCAGCACTCTGTCGCCGTCCTGGGAAGTTGTTATTCCTTCCAAACGTTCCCGAGTTGTAAACGTTGGTGAAACGTATTACTACACGACTACTACCGGCACCATTCGTGCGGTCGACCTGTCTGGCAAGGAGCCGAGGATTCTCCCGGCCTGGGAGCTGGAGCAGCGGGAAGCCGACAAGAAGGCCGGCTGGGCGCCTGGTGGCTGGCAACTGATGGCAGTCGCTCCGAAGCTGAATCGCCTCTACGTGTTGATGCATGACGCCCACGAGCCGATGAAGTGGGAAGACCCGAGCCCGATCATCTGGGCTTATGACCTCAAGACCCACTAGCAGATCGGTACTCCTGAGGGCTGGTTAGGGGCTGTCGGGCGGTGGCCATGGCGCGTCTAGTCGGTATCGCCCGGCGGATAACCGCTAGAATGCCGGGCCTGGGCAATGGTGCTCGCCGCCGTTGCCTGTCCCCCTTCGGGTCGAGTCGATCGACCCTCTTGCGAGGCTGCCCATGAAACGTTTTGTCCTGCTCGACACCGCCCCGATTCCCGACAACGGCGGCGCCCTGTGCCTGTTCGAGCACGGCGACGACTTCGTGATCAAGATCCAGGGCGGCCACGGCGGCCAGCTGATGAACACGCGCATGCACGGCTCGGAAGACGCCCTGGCCGAGATTCCCTGCAAGAAGGTCGCCGCGCGGCCCGGCCCGCGGGTGCTGATCGGCGGCCTGGGCATGGGCTTCACCCTGGCCTCCGCGCTCAGGCACCTGGGCGACAACGGCGAGGTGGTGGTGGCCGAGCTGGTGCCCGGGGTGATCGAGTGGAACCGCGGCCCGCTGGGCGAGAAGTCCGGCTACCCGCTGCGCGACCCGCGCGCCCGGGTGGTCAACGAGGATGTCGCCAGGGTGCTGCAGGCCGAGCCGCAGGGCTTCGATGCGATCATGCTGGACGTCGACAACGGCCCCGAGGGGCTGACCCAGCAGGCCAACAACTGGCTGTACTCCCTCGACGGCCTGAACGCCTGCGCCCGTGCCCTGCGTCCGCGCGGCATCCTTGCCGTGTGGTCGGCCAGCGCCGACCGTGCCTTCTCCGCCCGCCTGGGCAAGGCCGGCTTCAAGGCCGAGGAGGTCAAGGTCTACGCCCACGGCAACAAGGGCACCCGCCACACCATCTGGATAGCGGAAAAGCGCCAGGGCTGAGGCCCGTCGCGCAGTTCAGCCACCCAGCTCCGCCGAAATCCGTGCCGCCGTCAGCAGCAGCGCCTCGCGAAAGCGCGCCTGCGATTCCGCGCTGTCCATCACCGCATCCGGGCCGGAGAGGTTTATGGCGGCGACCACTTCGCCGAGGTGGTTGCGGATGCCGGTGGCGATGGCGGTGGAGTAGTCGGAGCGGTGCAGCACCCAGCCGCGCTGGCGGTCGCCGGCGATCAGTTCCTGCAGCTCGGGCAGGGTCTTGGGGGCCGGCGGCGGGTGGTCGTCGAGGCGCACGTGCAGGTACAGCGCGTCGAGTACCGGCGGGGTCAGGCCGGTGAGCAGGATGCGGCCCATGGCGGTGCAGTGGCAGGGCAGGCGCGTGCCGATGGGGATGTTCACCGACAGGCGCTGGGCGGCGAAGGCGCGGTACAGGTACAGGCTGTCGGTGTGCTCGCGGATGCTCAGGTGGCAGGACAGCGAGGTGCGGTCGCGCAGGGCGTTGAGGTGCGGCAGGGCCAGGTCGACCAGGTCGCGGCTGGCCAGGTAGCTGAAGCCGGCGGACACCACCTGCGGGCCGAGTTCCCAGGTGTTCTTGGCGAGCTTGCGCAGGTAGCCCATCTCCTCGAGGGTGTGGACGATGCGGTAGATCGCCGAGACGCTGACGCCGAGGCGCTCGGCGATCTCGCTGGTGCCGAGGGTGCGCTGCTGGGCGTTGAACATCTGCAGGATGGAGAGGCCGCGCTGCAGGGCGGGGACCATGTAATCGGTGTCGCGGCCGCTGTCGAGGTCTTCGGCGATGGTCATGGTTGTTCTCCGGGCGGGGGCATTTGATGGTTCCCATGCTCCTGCGTGGGAACCCAGGCGCCGGTGTCCGGGGACGCGGAGCGTCCCGGGCGTTGCGCTCCCACGCGTGAGCGTGGGAGCGATCAGAGGCGGGGCAGATTTGGCGCCTTACAGCAGCGCATCGATCCCCGCCGGCTGGCCGCCGAACTCGGCCATGGCATCCAGCAGCGCGTCCCAGAAGTAGCTCGCCGAAGCGCGGTCGCAGAGGATCTGGAAGCACGGCAGCTCGCCTTCCGGCAGGTTGACCACGATGACATTGATCCGCGCCGCCGAGGTCTGCGCCACCGCACCGACCGGGAAGGCCTCGGCGCGCAGGTCGACGCCGCACAGCTTGGCCATCACCTCGGCGATGCATTCGCCGGTCAGCAGCAGCCAGGCGTGGCTGTCCTGGCGCGGCAGCAGGTAGTTGGCCGTCGCGCCGAACTGCCAGTTGGCCTCCTCGGCGGCGATGCGCGCGCCGGCGTCGCGCAGGCTGCCGAGCAGCAGGTACTCGGTCTGCGACAGGCGCGCCACGTGGCTGCCGTCGGCCTGGGTCAGCGCCCGGTTGGGCGCCTCCGGCAGGGCATAGCCGCGCGCGGTGAGGTACTCGGCGGCCGCGGCGCCGCGAAAGCCGACGCGCGCCAGGTTGGTCAGGTCGAGCAGCGCGCAGCGTTGCAGCTGGGCGCTTTCGTCGTGCTCGCCGTAGTGGGCGACTATCACGCTGTCGCCCAAGCGGCCGAGGCTGGCGCCGGCATGGCGGCGGTACAGCGGGCTGCGTTCGGTGAATTGCTGGGCTTGCAGAGAGGCCATGATCACAGCTCCTGACGTTGGGTTTCGGGATCGAAGAACGGCAGCTTGACCACCGTCGCCTGCACCACCTGGCCGCCCTCGACGCGGATCGGGATCTGGCTGCCCGGCGCGCTCTGCGCGGCTGCGCAGTAGGCCAGGCCGATGATCTGGCCGAGGGTGGCGCTGTACTCGCAGGAGGTCACGTTGCCGCTGATGTCCGGGCCGTTGAGCACCAGGTGGCCTTCCAGCGGCTTGGTCGAGGTCGCCGGCAGGACGAAGCCGACCAGCTTGCGCTTGAGCGGCTGCGCCTCGAGGATTTCCACCGAGCGCTTGCCGACGAAGAACGACTTGCTGTGGGCGATGGCCCAGCCCATGTCGATCTCCGCCGGATGGGTCATGCCGTCGGTGTCCTGGCCGATGATCACGTGGCCCTTCTCCAGGCGCAGCAGGCGCTGGGTCTCGACGCCGAACGGGCGGATCTCGTCCTTCTCGCCGGCCTGCATCAGCGCATCCCAAAGGTATTCGCCGTAGCGCGCCGGCACGTGGATCTCGTAGCCCAGCTCGCCGACGAAGCCGACCCGCAACAGGCGCGCCGGGATGCCGGCCACCGTGCCCTGGCGCACGGCCAGGTAGGGGAAGCCTTCCGGGCTCAGGTCGACGTCCTGGCACAGCTTGCGCAGCACGTTGCGCGCACGCGGCCCGGCCAGGTTGACCGCGGCCATCGCCGCGGTGACGTTGGTGATGTCGACGTTGAGCCGCCACTGCGCGTTCCACTTGAGCATCTGCTGGTAGATGCGGTCGACGCCGCTGGTGGTGGCGCTGACGTAGAAATGGTTGTCGGCGAAGCGCGCGCACACGCCGTCGTCGATCACCACGCCGTGCTCGTTGGTCATCAGCGCGTAGCGCGAACGGCCGACCGGCTGCTTGGCGAAGGCGAAGGTGTAGAGGCGGTTGAGCAGCTCGGCGGCATCCGGGCCGCGCACGTCGAGGCCGCCGAGGGTGGAGACATCGATGATGCCGACCTTCTCGCGCACGTGGCGGGCCTCGGCCTGCATGCAGGCCTCGCGCTCCTCCGGCTTGCCGTAGAAGGCCGGACGCTGCCAGACGCCGGCCGGCATCATCTTCGCGCCCTGCTCGACGTGGCGCTGGTGCATGGCGGTCTGCCGGTACGGGTCGAAGCCGCGGCCGGCGACGTGGGCGAGCTTCTCGGCGACGAACGGCGGACGCGCGGTGGTCACCCCGGTCTCGCTGACGCTGCGGTTGGTGGCCTGGGCGACCAGGCGCGCGGTGGGCAGCGCCGAGTGGCGACCCTGCGAGGGGCCCATGCCGACGGTGGAGAAGCGCTTGACCAGCTGCACGTCGCGATAGCCGTGGCGGGTGGCGTTGACGATGTCGCGCACCTGCAGGTCCTCGTCGAAGTCGACGAAGTCCTTGCCGTCCGGGTGCGGGAAGATCGGCCAGTCGAAGTTGACCCGCGGCTCGGCGACGAAGCTGGCCGGCGCGGCTGCTTCCTGCAGGCCGAGGCTGGCGCAGGCGGCGCTGGCCACCTGCGCGGCTTCGCACAGCACGTTGTCGAGGGCGTGACGACCGTTGACCGAGCCGGCCACGCTCAGATTCTGCGGCAGGCCGCTGAGGGTGAAGGCGGCCTGGGCGTCGTCGTAGCTCAGCTTGCCGCCGGCCTGGCAGAGCAACTGGTAGACCGGCATGTAGCCGGCGGACATGCACAAGAGGTCGCAGTTGAGCTGCATGCCCTTGCCGGCCACCTGGCCCTTGCCGACGATGCGCCGCACGTCGACGCCGCTGACGTGGCGCATTCCCTTCTCGTGAAGCGCCTCGTACACGGTGCTGCCGCTGTGCAGCGCGACGCCGGCTTTTTTCAGCGTGGCGGCGAGGGCGGCATCGTCCGGTTGGGTGCGCATGTCGACCAGAGCGGCCACCACCACGCCCGCATCCAGCAGGTCGAGGGCGGCGAGATAACCATCGTCGTTGCCGGTCAGTACCACTGCGCGCTGGCCCGGCTTGACCGCGTACAGCTTGATCAGGCGCTGCGCGGCGCTGGCCAGCATCACGCCCGGCAGGTCGTTGTTGCGGAACACCACCGGCTGGTCGAAGGCGCCGGCGGCGACGATGCACTGTTTCGCGCGCACCTTGTACAGACGGTTGCCCTGGATCACCGGCAGGAAGTTGTCGGTGAACCAGGCGTTGCAGGTGGCGTCCTTGAGGATGCGGATGTTCGGGTGGTTCTCCACCGCGTCGACCAGCTCGCGGCGCAGCTCGCCGGCGCGCTGGCCCTCGATGTCGAAGCGTGCCCAGGCCAGGGCGCCGCCCAGGTAGCTCTGCTGTTCGACCAGCAGCACCTTGGCGCCGGCGTTGGCGGCGTGCAGCGCGGCGGTGAGGCCGGCGGGGCCGGCGCCGACCACGGCGACGTCGACGAACAGGAAGGCCTTGTCGTGGTACTCGGGCTGGAACTGCAGATCCAGCACGCCGAGACCGGCCTTCTTGCGGATGATCGGCTCCCACACCTTCCAGATGCCCTTGGGCTTGTAGAAGGAGCGGTAGTAGAAGCCGACCGGCATGAACTTGGAGAACTTGCCGAGCAGGGCGTCGCGGTCGTTGTCCAGCGAACCGGCGAAGTTCTGCCCGGTCACGCTCAGGCCCTCGGCCAGCGGCTGCAGGTCGGCCAGCACGTTGGGTTCGCTGGGCAGCTGCACCAGGGTGTTGGCGTCCTGGCCGGCCATGGTCAGCGGGCCGCGCGGGCGGTGGTACTTGAACGAGCGCGACAGCAGCCAGCGGCCGTTGGCGGCCAGGGCGCTGGCGATGCTGTCGCCCGCGAAGCCCTGGTACGGCTTGCCGTCGAAGTCGAAGCGAAGCGGCTGATCGCGGTCGATCAGCAGGCCCATGGGTGCGGGCAGGCGGCTGTAAGCGGTCATGCGACGACCTCCTGGGGCTTGGCGGGCGCGGCGAAGTCGACCCGGCTGGTGAAGATTTCCTTGGGATCGAAGGTGCGCACGATCTCGTCGGTGACGGTGTGGCGTTCGGCGAGGAACCAGTAGCTGGAGGCGTTGTGCATCCACCACTCGACCACCAGGCCGGCGCGGTTGTCGCTGTTGAACACGTAGTCGGCCCACTCGGCGTCGCTGCAGGTGGCCGGGTCGGGCATCTGCTTGAATTCGCCGCCGTAGGTGAATTCGCTGATGTTGCGCGGACCGTTCAGGGGGCAGGGCATGATCTTCATCGCGGGTTCCTCAGTGGCTGGCGGCGGTGGCGCCCATTTCGTTGACCTGCTGGAAGGTCGAGAAACGCTCCAGGGCGAAGGGTGCGATCAGCTCCGGCGTCCTGCCGCCGCTGGCCACCAGTTCGGCCATGGTCTTGCCGCAGATCGGCGTCGACTTGAAGCCCCAGGTGCCCCAGCCGGCGTCGAGGTAGTAGTTGTCGATGGGCGAGCGGCCCATGATCGGGCTGTAGTCCGGGGTCATGTCGGTGGTGCCCGCCCACTGGCGCATCAGCCTGGCGTTGGCCAGGAACGGGAACATCTCGATGGCGTGGGCCAGCAGGCTTTCCTTGAGGTCGAGGGTCGAGCGGGTGTTGTACAGCGGATAGGGGTCGGAACCGCCGCCGAACACCACCTCGCCGCGGCCGGTCTGCTGCACGTAGCAGTGCAGCGCCGACGAGCTGACCAGCGGGTCGAGGAACGGCTTGAACGGTTGGGTGACCATCGCCTGCAGCGGGTAGCTGTGGATCGGCGCGCGGATGCCCAGCTTGTTGAGCAGCAGCGAGCTGTGTCCGGCGATGGCCTGCACCGCGCAGCCGCATTTCACGGTGCCGCGGTTGGTCTTCACCGCCGTGACCTTGCCGTGCTCGACCACGAAGTCCTGCACCTCGGTGAGCTGGTGGATCTCCACGCCGCGCTTGGCCGCCTGCTTGGCGTAGCCCCAGGCCACCGCGTCGTGGCGCGCGGTGGCGCCGTCGATGTGCCACAGACCGGCGAGCACCGGCAGGTGGCCGGGGTCGAGGTTGAGGGTCGGCACCAGCTCGCGGATCTGCTGGCGGTCGATCATCTCGGTACGCCCGCCGAAGTGCTTGTTGACCTCGGCGCGCTGGCGGAAGGCGCGCACCGTGGCATCGGTGTGCGCCAGGGTCAGCTGGCCGCGCTCGGAGTACATGATGTTGAAGTCGAACTCGTTGGACAGCTCCTTGAACAGCCGCACCGACTCGGCGTAGAACTTCACGCCTTCCGAGGTGAGGTAGTTGGAGCGGATCACCGCGGTGTTGCGCGCGGTGTTGCCGCCGCCCAGGTAGGCCTTCTCCAGCACCGCCACGTTGGTGATGCCGTGGTACTTGGCCAGGTAGTAGGCGGTGGCCAGGCCGTGGCCGCCACCGCCGATGATCACCACGTCGTAGGACGACTTCAGTTCCTTCGGCGCCGGCAGATCGACATCCACCGGGTAGTCCGAAGACAGGCCGTATTTCAGCAGGCTGAACGGCATGTGGCCTCCTCACCGGCCGCAGGGGCCGCATGCTTGGGTTGTTGCTGGCGCGCCGCGGTCACGGTGTTCTGCATCAGCAGGGCGATGGTCATCGGCCCGACGCCACCGGGTACCGGGGTGATCGCCGCGGTCAGCGGCTGCACCTTGGCGAAGTCGACGTCGCCGACCAGCCGGCTCTTGCCGTCCTCCTCGATGCGGTTGATGCCGACGTCGATCACCACCGCGCCGGGCTTGATCCACTCGGCCTTGATCATCCGCGGCCGGCCGACCGCGGCGACCACGATGTCGGCCTTGCGGCACAGCGCCTGCGGGTTCTTGCTGCGCGAGTGCAGCATGGTCACCGTGCAGTCGGCGGCCAGCAGCAGGGCGGCCATCGGCTTGCCGACGATGTTGGAGCGGCCGATCACCACCGCGTGCTTGCCGGCGAGATCGCCCAGGGTGTCGCGCAGCAGGCGCATGCAGCCGGCCGGGGTGCACGGCACCAGCACCTCGCGGCCCTGGCTGAGGCCGCCGACGTTCTCGCTGTGGAAGCCGTCGACGTCCTTGGTCGGGTCGATGGCCTGCAGCACCGCGGTCTCGTCGATGTGTTTGGGCAGCGGCAGCTGTACCAGGATGCCGTGCACCGAGGCGTCGCCATTCAGCTCGGCGACCAGCGCCAGCACCTCGGCAGCGCCTGCTTCGGCCGGCAGGCGGTACTCGAGGGAGCGGATACCCGCCTCGCCGGCGCGCAGCACCTTGTTGCGCACGTAGACGTGGCTGGCCGGATCGTCGCCGACCAGCACCACCGCCAGCGCCGGCTCGATGCCCCGGGCCTTGAGGGTGATGACATCGGCGGTCACTTCGGCGAGGACCTGGGCGGCGACGGCCTTGCCGTCGATCAGTTGGCCGGGCGTGCTCATCGGAAGATCACCGTCTTGTCGTGGTTGAGGAACACGCGGTGCTCCAGGTGGTACTTGACCGCCTTGGACAGGGCCACGGTCTCGGTGTCGCGGCCGACGGCGACCAGGTCGTCCGGTGCGTAGTTGTGGTCCACGCGCTGCACTTCTTGCTCGATGATCGGGCCCTCGTCGAGGTCGGCGGTGACGTAGTGGGCGGTGGCGCCGATCAGCTTCACGCCGCGCTCGAAGGCCTGGTGGTAGGGCTTGGCGCCCTTGAAGCCGGGCAGGAACGAGTGGTGGATGTTGATGGCGCGGCCCGAAAGTTGCTTGCACAGATCGTCGGAGAGGATCTGCATGTAGCGCGCCAGCACCACCAGTTCGGTCCTGGTCTCGTCGACGATCTTCATCAGCTCGGCTTCCTGCTGGGCCTTGGTGTCCCTGGTCACCGGCAGGTAGATGAAGCGGATGCCCTCGCGCTCGGCCATCGGCCGCAGGTCGAGGTGGTTGGAAACCACGGCGGTGATCTGCATGTGCAGCTCGCCCTTCTGGTGGCGATACAGCAGGTCGGACAGGCAGTGGTCGAACTTGCTGACCATCAGCAGCACGCGCATCGGCTGGCTGGTGTCGTGCAGTTCCCAGGTCATGGCGAACTTGCCGGCGACATCGACGAAGCCCTGCTCGATCACCGCGATATCGCCCTTGAGGCCGGCGTTGAAGCGGAATACCGCACGCATGAAGAAGGTGCCGCTGACCTCGTCGTCGAACTGGGCCATCTCGCTGATGTAGCAGCCGTGGTCTGCGAGGAAGGTGGTCACCGCGGCGACGATGCCGGAGGTCGCCGGGCAGCTGATCTTGATCACGTACTGGTTCGGAGCGTGTTGCATGTCGAGTCCTCGGGGTATGGAGGCAGCGGTTGCAAGGCGAAAAGTTCGTCGGTGAAGCCCGATTTCATTTCTGAATATTTTTGACTGCGGGGAATATATTTTTCTCTGTGGTGTTTTTATAAGCGAAGGTGGATGGGGCCGTCCATAGCTGCTGTGAAATTTTTTATCTTGAAGGGAATTTTATTCGAGAGGCCTGCCGGCCCTGCCAGGAGTGCGCGGGGCAAGCAAAGTCGGGTGGAGACGAGGCGGGGAAGGGGACGCGGCCAGGGCAGGCGCAGCAACGGCTGGAGCAGCAACGGCAAGGAGCGAATGAATTCGCTCCGGCAGGGGAGGGCAGATGTTCTGTCGTGTGTGGGGTTACCTGGTCGGCCTCATGCGCCGGCCCTGGGCGAGCAGCGGGATCAGCGCCGCTGCAACTCCCCCGCCACCTGCTGGATCTGCTGGCGCAGCCAGCGGCGCAGGCGGTCGGCGTCGGTACGTTCGTGCCAGATCTGCATCAGCTCGACGCGCGGCAGCTCGATGGGCAGCGGGTGGATGACCAGCTCGGGATCGCGCTCGGCGGCTTCCTCGGCGATGGGGCGCAGGCAGGTGAGCAGCAGGTCGGTGCCGCGGATCAGCCGGGTGGGGGCGATGAAGCTGGACAGTCCGGCGGCCACCCGGCGCTGCAGGCCGCGCGCTTCCAGGGCGCGGTCGACCACGCCGTGCAGGTCGCCGGTCAGGGTGGTCAGCAGGTGTTCGCAGGCGACGAAGGCGGCCAGGTCGAGGCCGCCGGCCAGCCGGGTGTTGTGCCTGGAGGCCAGCACCACGAAGTCCTCGCCGAACAGGCGCTGCTGGCGGAAGGTGTCCGGCAGGTTGGCGTAGAAGCCGGCGATGGCCAGGTCGCAGGTGCCCTTCTCCAGCTCCTCGCGCGGCAGCTGGCCGCGGGTGTTGTGGGTGATCAGCACCAGGTTGGGCGCCTGGGCGCGCAGCTGCGGCAGCAGGCGCGGCAGCAGGGTCTGCTCGATGAAGTCGGTGGTGTACAGGTGGATGCGCTCGGCGCGGGCGAGGAAGTCGCGGCCCGCGCAGTGGTCGTAGAACGCCTCCAGCTCGCCGACCAGGCGCTGCACGGTCGGCGCCAGCTCGTGGGCGCGTGGCGTCGGCGTCAGCCCGCGCGGCGCACGCACGAACAGCGGGTCGCCGAACTCGTGGCGCAGCTTGTTCAGCTTGTGGCTCAGCGCCGGCTGGCTGAGCGCCATGCGCGCCGCGGCCAGCGAGGCGTTGCGCTCCTGATAGAGCACGTGGAAGGCCAGCAGCAGGTTGAGGTCCTTGTTGGCAATATTCATTTATTGAATACCTCGGATCGAAGCTTTCGAATTATCGAATCTTAGCCGGCGGCCTATGATGCCCACCACACGATCCACCGGCCCCATGGCCCGCACTGGAGACCTCGATGAAGATCCTGATGGTGCTCACCTCCCACGACCGGCTGGGCGACACCGGCCACAAGACCGGCTTCTGGCTGGAGGAATTCGCCGCGCCCTACTACGTGTTCAGGGACGCCGGCGCCGAAATCGTCCTGGCCTCGCCCAGGGGCGGCCAGCCGCCCATCGACCCGAAGAGCAGTGATCCCGGCGCGCAGACCGCCGCCACCCGCCGCTTCAATGAGGACGCCGCGGCGCGCGCCGCGCTCGCCAGCACCCTGACGCTGGATGAAGTGCGCGCCGAGGACTACGACGCGCTGTTCTATCCCGGCGGCCATGGCCCGCTGTGGGATCTCGCCGAGGACGCCCGCTCGGTGGCGCTGATCGAGCGCTTCCAGGCGCTCGGCAAGCCGGTCGGCGCGGTCTGCCACGCCCCGGCGGTGCTGCGCCACGCCAGGGGCGCCGACGGCCAGCCGCTGGTCAAAGGCCGCCAGGTCACCGGCTTCAGTAACAGCGAGGAGGAGGCCGTGCAGCTCAGCGCGGTGGTGCCCTTCCTGGTCGAGGACATGCTCAAGGCCAACGGCGGCCAGTACAGCAAGGCCGCCGACTGGCACAGCCACGTCGCCGTCGACGGCCTGCTGGTCACCGGGCAGAACCCGGCCTCCTCGGACGCCAGCGCCGAGGCATTGCTGAAGCTGCTCGGCCACTGACCCCTTCGCGCCGGCCCCGCCACCGGGCCGGCGCTCCGCTCAATCCCCCGTTCATCCCGGTTCACGAGACGTTTCCGCATGTCCGCACTGTTTTCCCCGTTCCAGCTCAAAGACGTCACCCTGCGCAACCGCATCGCCGTGCCGCCGATGTGCCAGTACAGCGCCACCGACGGCCTGATCAACGACTGGCACCTGCACAACTATGCCAGCATCGCCCGCGGCGGCGCCGGCCTGGTGATCGTCGAGGCCACCGCGGTATCCCCCGAAGGGCGCATCACCCCCGGCTGCGCCGGGCTGTGGAACGACGTGCAGGCCGAAGCCTTCGCCCCGGTCGCCCGCGCCATCAAGGCCGCCGGCGCGGTGCCGGGCATCCAGATCGCCCACGCCGGGCGCAAGGCCAGCGCCAACCGCCCGTGGGAGGGCGACGACCACATCGCCGAAGGTGACGAGCGCGGCTGGCAGACCATCGCCCCCTCGGCGATCCCCTTCGGCGCCCACCTGCCCAAGGTGCCGCAGGCCATGAGCCAGGGCGACATCGCCCGCGTGCAGGCCGACTTCGTCGCCGCCGCGCGCCGCGCCCGTGACGCCGGCTTCGAGTGGCTGGAGCTGCACTTCGCCCACGGCTACCTGGCGCAGAGCTTCTTCTCGCCGCACTCCAACCAGCGCGACGATCAGTACGGCGGCAGCCTGGCCAACCGCAGCCGCTTCCTGCTGGAAACCCTCGCCGCGGTGCGCGAGGTGTGGCCGGAGCACCTGCCGCTGACCGCGCGCTTCGGCGTGATCGAGTACGACGGCCAGGACGAGCAGACCCTCGAGGAGTCCATCGAGCTGGCCAAGGGCTTCCGCCGCGGCGGCCTGGACCTGCTCAACGTCAGCGTCGGCTTCACCATTCCCGAGGCCCGCATCCCGTGGGGGCCGGCCTTCCTCGCGCCGATCGCCGAGCGCGTGCGCCGCGAGGCGGAACTGCCGGTGGCCTCGTCCTGGGGTATCGACAGCCCGGCCAACGCCGAGCGCGTGGTTGCCGACGGGCAGATGGACCTGGTGATGGTCGGCCGCGCCCACCTGGCCAACCCGCACTGGCCGCTCAAGGCCGCCCAGCAGCTCGGCGTCGAGCGACCGACCTGGGTGCTGCCGGCGCCCTACGCGCACTGGCTGGAGCGCTACCGCGTCGCCGAGTGAGAGCGCCGGCTCAGAACACCAGCGCGTGATGGATGGGATGCTCCTCCGCGTACTTCACCCGCAGCCAGTCGAACAGGGTGCGGGTGAAGGTCTTGCTGCCGGCGCGCAGCTCCATGTACAGCTCGCACTCCGCGCGCTCGTCCTCGCGCAGCGCGGCCAGTTCCTGGCGGTTGGCCGGTTCGGCGAGCTGGCGCAGGAAGCCCTCGTAGAGGGCGAAGATCTCCCGCGTCCTGCGCTGCACCTCCGCGCACGACTTCTGCAGCGGCCCGCTGGCGCTGGCGATGGCGTGCAGGCGCTCCAGCGCGGGCAGCTCCAGCAGGGCGAGCAGCCGCTCGATGCGCGCATCGCGCGCTGGCTCGCCGGCGGTCTCGGCGATGGCGATGATCGCCGCGAAGTACAGCAGCTTGCGCGAGAACTTCAGCTTGATGCTGCGCAGCCCCCAGGCCTTCTGGTCGACGCAGGCCTTGTGCTGCACGTCGGTGGTGATGGTCCGGTAGTAGCGGATCACGTCGTTGAGCAGGAAGCGCGAGATCGACTTGTCCAGGCTGCCCTTGCCGATGTACGCCTCCATCAGCTGACGGCGCAGGCGGGCGAACGGCGCGTCGCCGAACAGGCTGCGCCCCTCCAGCAGCAGCGCCATGCGCCGGGTCAGCGACTGGTTGCTGTCCTGGCTGCCGCCGATGTGCTCCACCAGCTGGCGGAAGTCCTGGGTCGCGGCGCCGCCGAACATGCCCGAGTCGCCGGTCGGACGGGCGATGTGGCGCTCGATCACCTGCCTGATCTCCGCCTGTTCCGCGACGATCTCCGCCGCGCTGCAACCGTCGAGCAGGATGAACCAGTCGAGGTCGGACTCCGCGCAGGCCTCGTCGCGCCCGTAGGAGCCGGTGGCCACCACGCACAGGTGGTCGCGCTGCGGGCTGTCCGCCAGCGCCGCGTGCAGCTCGGCGCGCAGCTGGCGCAGCACCTCTGCGCTGTGCCGGCGGGCGCGGGCGATGTGCGGATAGCCGGCGAGGAAGGCGGCGTAGCCCGTGGCCTGCACCCCGGCCGGCGCCGCGTCCGCCGGCAGCTTCGCCAGCAGCGCCCCGGCCTGCGCCTGCTGGCGGCCGCGCACCTGGCGGTAGCGGCTGGCGAAGTCCTGCTCGCGGTCGACGAAGTAGCCGCGGAACTCGATCTCGAACGGCCCGTCGTCCAGCCAGGCGGGCAGTTGCCCGTGCCTGAGCTGGGCGAGACCGGCGAACAGCGCCGGATGGCGCTCCTGCCAGCAGCGTTCGCCGACCAGGAAGTCCTCCTCGGCGAGCGCCGGCGCGGCGGCGAAGAACTGCCGGCAGGCGCGGTCGGCGAGGATGCCCAGCGGCTGGCCGATGAACTGGGTGTAGACCAGGTTCTTGCGCTCCCAGAACTCGTCGAGCAGTGCCAGCGCCGCGGCATCGCGGTGGCTGTCGAGCAGCGCGGCGCGCGCGCAGGCCAGCCGGCACAGCGGCGGCAGCTGCGGCGCCAGGCAGTCGAGGGTGCGGGCGATGGCGTCGAGGGTGTCGACGTTCAGCGCACTGGCGAACAGGTCGCCGCCGGCCGCGGCGGCGACCCTGCCGCCCATCAGGTCGAGGAGGAACGGCAGGTCGGCCACCCCGCGCAGCAGGGCGTGCAGCTCGCGGCCGATGGTGGCCTCGCCGCGGATGATCCGCGCCCCCAGCTCGTGGTGGCCGTAGCCGCTGCATGCGCGCAGCGCCGGCTCGGCGCTGTGCGACAGCGGCGGGTGGCCGATGTCGTGGAGCAGGGCGGCGATCAGCAGGTGGCGGCGCAGGTCGGCGTCGTAGCCGCGGGCGCTGGCGACGTAGCTGGCCAGCGCGGCGACGTGCAGGGAATGGGCGGCGCGGCTGCGCTGGGCGGCAGGCGGGAACGGTCGGTGGCTGTAGTCCAGTGCGCCGAGGAAGGCGACGTCGTGCAGGCGGCGGAAGGCCTCGGTCGCCATCAGCGCCCTCACCAGCGGATCGCGGGCGGTGGCGTCGAGCCAGGCGGCGAGGTCGGCATCCCTGGCGGTCGTGCTTTCACTCCAGGACAGGCTGGCAGCTGTGGTCATGGGCGCGCCGTGGTGGTTTTGGGGGAGGCGAATCAGAAAGCTAGCACAGCGCGCAGGCTGTCGCGGCGAGCCGTCCGGCGATGCGGCAAGCGGCGGTTTGCGGTCCCTCGCGGGCGGCATCTCCGGCCGGCGCCACTCGGTCTCACACCACGTAGAGCTGCACCGCGGTGAAGTGCAGGGTGCTGCCGCCGATCACGAACAGGTGCCAGATGCCGTGCCAGTGGTGGAAGCGGTCGTCGAACACGAAGAAGACGATGCCGACCGTGTAGCAGAGGCCGCCGGCGAGCAGCCAGGCAAAGCCCGCAGGGCCGAGCGATGCGGCCAGCGGCTTGATCGCCACCACGGCAATCCAGCCCATCAGCGCGTAGATCACCAGCGACAGCACCCGCGCCTCGGAGCGCGGCCTGAGTTCCTGCAGCATGCCGACCAGCGCCATGCCCCACACCAGCCCGAGCAGCGTCCAGCCCAGCGGGCCGCCGAGGCTGAGCAGGCAGAACGGCGTGTAGCTGCCGGCGATCAGCAGGTAGATGGACAGGTGGTCGAGCTTGCGCAGCACCGCCTTCGCCCGGCCGCGCACGCTGTGATAGACGGTGGATACGACGTAGAGCAGCACCAGGCTGCCGCCGTAGACCGCGACGCTGCCGATCTTCAGCGGCTCGCCCTCCCACAGCGCCTGCACCAGCAGGCACAGCGCGCCGATGCTGGCCAGCACCGCGCCGACCAGATGGGTCCAGGCATTGAAGCGTTCACCGTGGTACATGTGGTCCCTCCCTCACGCATCCAGACCTGCATGAGGGCTCCGCAGTTGCGGCCATGCACTGCGGGCCGTAGCTACAAGTTCAGCACAAGCCGGGCGGCGTGCCAGGGACGGAGGAGGGCCGGCGGTCGTCTCATTTGCGCAGGCGCCCGCGCGTGCTGTGCTTGCGTGCGTGCGCACCGGCCGCCGCGGCTTTCACCAGCCGCTGGAAGGTGGGGCATTCGGCATGGCTGGGGGCCGGGCAGGCAGCGGCATGGCGCAGGCCCCGGCTCATGGCCTGCAGGCGCTTGATGGTCGCGTCGAGTTCGTCGGCCTTGGCCGCGAGCAGCTGCCGGTCGATATCGGGTTCCCCGTTGGCGCCGAACATCGAGCGTATTTCCTCCAGGGTGAAGCCCGCCGACTGCCCGAGGGAGATCAGCGCCAGCTGGTCGAGTATCTGCGGCGCAAAGCGGCGCCGCTCGCCGGGCTGGCCGAGCGATGCGATCAGCCCCTTTTCCTCGTAGAACCTCAGCGTCGATGCCGGCACGCCGGAGCGTCTGGCCACGTCAGCGATATCCACGGAAACCCCCTTGACCTCAAGTTCGCTTGAACTTCTATAGTCGCCTTGAACCCTTCACCGGTCAATCTGAGCGAGGTCATCATGGGACACCTGTTGCACGACATCATCCTGGCCACCGGAACCGGTATCGGCGCCACCGCGGTCATGGACATCTGGCTGACGTTCCTCAAGTCCAGGGGCGTGAAGACGCTCGACTTCGCCTTCATCGGCCGCTGGGTCGGGCATCTGGCGCGGGGCAGGCTGAGGCACGCAGCGATTGCCAAAGCGCAACCGATCAGGAACGAACTCGCCCTGGGCTGGTTGATGCACTACGTCACCGGCATCGCCTTCGCCGGCCTCCTGCTCGGCATCGCAGGCATGGACTGGGCCCGCAGCCCGACCCTGTTGCCCGCCCTGCTGGTCGGCATCGCTACGGTGGTCATCCCCCTGTTCGCGATCCAGCCCGCCATGGGCGCCGGCTTCGCCGCCGCCAGAACGCCCACCCCGCTGAAGAACTGCATCCGCAGCCTGGTCAATCACGCGGTCTTCGGCCTGGGGCTCTACCTGAGCGCCGTCCTGCTGGCCTGGCTCCTGCGCTGAAGCCGAGCACCATCAACCTCTACTGGAGAGCGAGCAATGAACAAGATCGCAGTCATCTACCACAGTGCCCACGGCCATACCGAATACATCGCCAGCAGCGTTGCCGAGGGAGCCGGCAGCGTTGCCAATACCGAAGTCCAGCTGCTGCAGGCGCAGCAGCTCGCCACGGCTCCGGACGAACTGCTCGGCTTCGACGGCTTCATCCTCGGCTCGCCCACCTACCTGGGTGGCGTGTCCGCCCCGGTCAAGGCCTTCATGGACGCCACCGGGGGCCTGTGGCGCGCCCAGCGGCTGCGCGGACGGCTGGCGGCGGGCTTCACCGTGTCGGCGTTGCCGGCCGGCGACAAGCAGTCGACGCTGATGTCGATGTTCGTGTTCTGCATGCAGCACGGCATGCTGTGGGTCGGCAATCCGATCCTGCCGGAACAGCACCTGGGTGTGCCCTACGACGAAGCGGCGAACCGGCTCGGCTCCTGGTCCGGCCTGATGGCCCAGGCCGAGAAAGCGTCGCCCGCCCATGCGTTCGCCCCCGGCGACATCAAGACGGCGCGGATGTTCGGCAGGAACTTCGCCGAAGCGCTGCACCGTCTGCGCCGCGCTGAGCCGTGCGGCCAGACCCCGGAGGCCGCCCGATGATTCCCAGAAAATACAGCCAGGTCCTGTTCGCCCTGATCCTCTCCGGACTCATGTCGCTGATGGTGTCGGGAATCTCCACCCTGCGCGCCGTGGGGCCGGTTGCCGACTTCGGCGCGCTGTGGATCGGCGCCTGGCTGACCGCCTGGCTGTTCGCCTTTCCGCTGGTGCTGGTCATCGCGCCGCTGGCGCGGCGGGCGGTCGAGTCGCTGGTAGCGAAGCCGTAGGGCACAACCCGGCGGGATCTGCGCTCTGCTCCAGCAGCACCTCCATGCCGGGCATGGCTATCACCGTCTGCCCCGGCTGGCGCGGACGGTCACGGCGATTCGATCAATTCGGACCAGTCTGCAAGTTACGGTTTTAAATTGAATGAAATCAACGGCTTGAGAATTGATTGCGGAATGATAATCTCGCCGACAGGCGATATTTCCCTTTCGGGAGGAATTTTATGAAAATAAAACTATACATTCTCAGGAAGTAGCGTATATTCGCCTCACTGCTTTGCGATTGCCACTTCGATACTCAGTTTGATGCTTCAACGCCTCATCTCCCTGGTTCGTTTTGCTATTAGCTTCTCAGTCTCGGCCTGAATGTTTCAGCGTCGCAGTCTTAATTTACCCTGGAGATACAGCATGTCTACTCGTCAAACTGGTACCGTCAAGTGGTTCAACGATGAAAAAGGTTTCGGCTTCATCACCCCGACTGATGGCAGCGCCGACCTGTTCGTTCACTACCGCTCGATCGAAAGCGCAGGCTTCAAAAGCCTGAGCGAAGGCCAATCCGTCTCTTTCGTGCCGACCAAAGGCCAGAAAGGGATGCAGGCTGATCAGGTTCAAGTCAACTAAGACGCCTGATTTAAAAAAAGCCCCGCAATGCGGGGCTTTTTTTCGTTTGGAATAATCTGAACCCTGCCGGGAAGAGCAGGATGGGCAGAACTTTCTGGAGCACGACCGACCGCCAGCCTGCACTTTGCTGGCGGTCAGCCCGGCAATTGAATCTGTCCCTTTGCTTGTGTGCCTTTATGTGTCGTCAGCCGAGGAAGGCCAGCGGCATCAGCGCAAGCCGGCGACGATCTCGAAGCTGCGCAGGCGGTGTTCGGGCTGGTAGATGTCGCCGGTGAAGATCAGCTCGTCGGCGCCGGTCTGCTCCAGCAGCACCTCCAGGCGGGCGCGCACCTTCTCCGGCCCACCGATCACCGCCAGGCCGAGGAAGTCGCCCACCGCCGCCTGCTCGCGCGGCAGCCAGCGGCCGGCCATGCTCTCGACAGGCGGACGCAGCACCAGGCTCTCGCCGCGCAGCAGCGCCAGCACGCGCTGGTAGGCGGTGGTGGCGAGGAACTCGGCTTCCTCGTCGCTGGGCGCGGCGATCAGCGGCACGCCGACCATGGCGTAGGGCTTGGCGAGCGCCGCCGAGGGCTGGAAGTTCTCGCGGTAGATGCGCAGCGCCTGGTGCAGGTAGCGCGGCGCGAAGTGCGCGGCGAAGGCGTAGGGCAGGCCCATCTGCGCCGCCAGCTGGGCGCTGAACAGGCTGGAGCCGAGCAGCCAGAGCGGCACGTTGCTGTCCACGCCGGGCATGGCGATCACCGTCTGCCCCGGCTGGCGCGGACCGAGCAGCATCTGCAGTTCGGCGACGTCCTCGGGGAAGTCGTCGGCGCTGCCGCTGCGCTCGCGGCGCAGGGCGCGGGCGGTCTGCGGATCGGCGCCCGGCGCGCGGCCGAGGCCCAGCTCGATGCGCCCCGGATAGAGCGCGGCGAGGGTGCCGAACTGCTCGGCCACCACCAGCGGCGCATGGTTGGGCAGCATGACCCCGCCGGAGCCCAGCTTCAGGGTCGAGGTGCCAGCGGCCAGATAACCGAGCAGCACGGCGGTCGCCGAACTGGCGATGCCCTCCATGTTGTGGTGCTCGGCCACCCAGAAGCGCGAGAAGCCGAGCCGCTCGGCGTGCTGCGCCAGCGCCAGCGAACGGCGCAGGGCCGGCCCCGGGCCGACGTCGTCGTCGCGCAGCGGCGCCAGGTCGAGGATGGAAAACGGGGTGGTGGACAGCTTGCTCATACAGCCTCCAGAAGTCGTCATGGCTTTATGGGGGCGGATGGGGCAAAGGCAAGGCTGGGAGAAGCGCAGGAATCAGGGACAGGCCACGGTTTCGCCAGCCGCAGGGTGGGCAACTGCCGCAGGCATTGCCCACCTTGGAGGTTGTGCCTGGCACCGCGGTAGAAAATCGCTGCGCGAGTTTTCTACCCTACCTGCGCGACACAGCCCGCTTTGCGCGGGCCGTGTCGTTATTGCAAACGGGCGAGCAGACCTACTTCAGCATGAACCCGGCAAAGAACTGGCTCAGCTCGGCATGGGCATCGAGCGGCAGGATGGTGGCGATGTGCTGGTCCGGACGTACCACCACCATGCAGCCCTGCGCACGGTCGATGCCGCGCTGGGTGAAGATGTCGTGCGCCGCGCTGGTCTGGAAGACCTTTTCGTAATCGCGCAGGCCGTACTTGCCCTTGGCCGGCCAGAGGAAGTCCGGCAGTGCGTCGATGGCCAGATCCTGCTGCTGGAACACCGCGTAGACATCGATCACCGCGTCGATATCCGCCCCGGCCGGGGTGTACTGCTTCACCGGCGAGCTGTCCGCGTTGGCCAGGAACTCGACCAGCCTGGCCGACTTGGAGGTCGCATCCAGCGGGCTGGGCGCATCGGCGAAGATGAAGATGCGCCAGCGGCCATCGGCCTTGTTCAGGTGCCCCAGATGCACCGGGCAACCATCCGCCACGCGCACGGCCTGGGCGGAATGGAAGCGCTGCCCGATCGGGAAGCCGGTCGCCAGCGCCTGGTGCTCATGCCCCGTGCACAGCCAGGACTCGTCGTAGCCGATCGAGGTGCCGGCGATGAAGCCGTTCTGCCGGGCGATGAACTTCTCGATCTCGGCGGTGCTGGTCTTCGCTGCGGTGGCGTCCTTGTTGGCGCGGGTGGCGACCAGCGCCGACATTTCGCGGTCGGCGTTGATCAGCATGAAGGCCACCTTGCGGCGCTCGGTCGCGTAGGTCTGCAGCAGCTTCGGCTGCGCCTTGCCCTGCAGCACCGCCGCCAGCTTCCAGCCCAGGTTGAAGGTGTCGGGCAGCGAAGTGTTCAGGCCCCAGCCGCCTTTCGGGCTGTGGGTATGGCAGGCGTCGCCGGCGACGAAGGCACGCGGAATCAGCTTGTCCGGGTTGCCCACCGGGGTATCGTCGAAGCGCTCGGCAACGCGCTGGCCGACTTCGTAGATGGACCACCAGGCGACTTCCTTCACGTCCACCTGGTACGGATTCATGATCAGCTTGGCCTTGGCGATGACGTCATCGACGGTCATGTTCAGCTGCGAAGCCCGCTGGTCCTTGCCTAGCAGGTCGAGCTCGACATACAGGCGCACCAGATAGCCGCCCTCGCGCGGCACCAGCATCACCGCGCCGTTGTCCTTCGACTGGATGAAGCTCTTCACCCGGATATCCGGGAAGTCCGTCGCCAGCAGCACATCCATCACGCCCCAGGCCTTGTTGGCCGAGTCGCCCTGCAGCTCGATCCCCAGGTTCTTGCGCACCGCACTGCGGGCGCCATCGCAACCCACCACATAGCGGGCCTTGATGGTTTCGACCTTGCCCGACTGGCCGGCATCGTTGCGCTCGAAGGTCGCGGTGATCGGATAGGTGTCCAGGTCCTGGGTCAGGCTCTGGTCAACGGTCAGCTCCAGCAGGCGGCGGTTGTAATGCGGCACCAGATGGGTGACCGAATGCGCCATGCCGTCGAGCAGGATGTCGTGCAGGCGCGCCTGGTTCACCACGCAGTGAGTGAACTCGGATAGCCCCAGCCGCGCATCCGGCACCTTGTGCGTGCGCTTGATGTGCTGCGGATTCTGCGCATCCGGCTCCCAGAAGGCGTTCTGGTGCAGTTGGTAGGCCTCCTTCGCCAGCAGCTCGCTGCTGTTGAAGGCCTCCATGATTTCCATGGTGCGACAGGAAATACCATCCGCCTGGCCAAACAGCATGGGCCCGGCCTTCTGCTCGACGATGCAGGTCCTGATATCGGCAAAATCCGCCAGCTGCCGCGCCAAGGCCAGGCCCGCCGGGCCACAGCCCACGATCAGCACATCGACCTCTTTCGGCAGATCGACCATCGGCGGCGGCGCTGCAGGCTCACGCGCCTCATCAGGAATCTGGTAGTTGCCGGGCTTGAAGCCGTTCAGATGGTATTGCATGAGCAGAATCCTCTTGTCGTTGTTGTCGACCGAGCGCACGTCAGGACGCCGTCACTCTGCGTCGACACTGAGCAACAGCTTAGGTCGACAAGAGAAACTGCTCTGTCCCCTGAAAATGGGGACAGGGGTGTGAAGTGGTTTGCCGGTCAGGCTGCTGCCGGGCTGCATGGGGTAGATCGGGTTGCCGTGGCGGTAGACCCGTTCGCCTTCCAACAAATGCAGGAACTCGGCGCCGGGTGGGAGAGGGGCGGGAACTCCTCGCTGGCGTCGTCCGCGATGAGCTGCTCAACCGCGTGCCGGTGATCCTGTGCAAGGAAGTCTACGCGACCGCCGCGCTGCTCAGTGCCAGCATCGAGGTGCTCGGCGAAGCGCTGGACTGGTCGCGTGTCTGGTTGCCCTGCTGGCCATCTCGGTGTGCTTCACCTTGCTCATGCTGTCGCTGCGCTACTGTTGGCATCTGCGTTTGAGCGTGGCCCAGCGAGGCAGAGGGGAGTTGTAGGGTGGGCAACTGCCGGAGGTATTGCCCACCTTGGGGCCGCGCCCTGCGTGGCGGTAGAAAATCGCTGCACGAGTTTTCTACCCTACTTGCTGATAGCCCAAGGGCTGGGCGCTCCTCCTCCAGTATTACCAGTTGCGATGGACGCGAGGTTTGGTCTGAGCAAGCTCGAAGAACAAGTCACCGTATTTGATTGTCAGCCGGATGCCAAACCGCTCATCAACCGTGACCAGTTGATCAGTGTGGGCGTAGGGCGGGTATGGTCCAAGACCAACCTGAGCACGTAGCGCTTCAGATGCTTCGCGGATAGTGGCCTCATCAAGCACGTCGCTAAGGAATGTGTCGTTGAAGCAGAAGCATAGTCCCCAAGTCATCCCCAACTCGTAGCCAAGCTTTACCCTGGCGCAATGCTGAAGCGCCTGAGCGATCTGCGCTTCAGTGATTTGGGATTTGATCGAAAATACCTCTGGGTGCACAGTCTCAGGCTCCGACCATTCACCGGCTTCAAGGCCTACATATCCAATCGGCTCCCATCCATTGGCCAGTTTCTCAAAGACTTGCGAGCAAGCCTCGACCTCTTTCCGCTCGAAGGTATTGGCGCTGTTGTGTGGGGTAATGGGTTTTCTCGCACTCAAGGTGCTTTCAGTACGGCAGAGCCCATCCTTGATGGTCACGTTTAAATGCCAATCGAGGTTGCTAGACCGGTGCGCTGTATAGTTGATGTCGAGGTAGACGGATTCCCCATCGACAAGGTTGAAGCGGTACAGGCCAACGATACGTCCTCTGGCCCACACAAACGGCTCGGCAATCTCGCCGGTTTCCGGATTGCGGGCAGTGATCTTCACATGGCCATCGTGAATCAGCCCTTCGCCGTCCCAGCCCCAGCGCTTTAGCAACTTTTGCCAAGAAGTAACGATCTGCACCGCGCGCCGCCGCTCTGCAGCAAACGACTCACGACGAAGGGGGGCTTCTGGTGCTGCGCCGGCCTGTGCAGCCGGCTTAGCCGCCGTTATCATCGGCTTGAGCTCAAATACCGATGGTGGAACAGGCATCTTGGTCCAGATCGAATCTTCAGAGGTGGGTACGCACTTGATGCCCTCAGTGAGGACTTCAAGTCTGATCTGCTCTTCATCGACATTGGGCCAATGCTTCCAGACGATAGCATCCAATCGCTTAACGCCCATCCAACCCACCAAATAACCCACGTCCGGCATCTTGATGGTGAGCTTTTGGGCGAACTCACGTACCAGCTTCATCTCAATGACTTTTTCAGCCGGGAACTCTGCTTGGAAGTCGTCAATTAACGTGCCATGTGTGCGGCAGAGCCATATTCCATTGGATATGTTGCTGATCTCATCAGGCGTCAATCCATCCTTTTTCCGAGGCCCGTTCTTAGACGCTGGGTAGATATGGGCAGCGACCGCAATACCTGCAGCCGCATCCTCCCCATCATCGTTAACGGTTGACGCAGTGGTCGGGGTCACGCAGTCACGATAGCTGCAATGAAAGCCTGCCCGCTTAGCCAACTCCAGCTTGGTTGCCGGTGAAAAGTTTATGCGCCTGCTCTTCTTCACTTCGCTGCTATTACTCATCGAGGTCAATCTCTGTGAACCGCTCAAAAAATTCCGGAGGATTTCTGATTTCGATGGCCCCCACGCTCCCGCGTGGGGGCCTGAACCCTGGACGCTCTGCGTCCAACCGCAGGAGCGGTCGTGTGGCGTACCCACGCGGGAGCGTGGGCACGATCAAACATTTTGGCTGGTGAGTTATATCAGCATCTCGCCGATTCTTCGGAACCAGCCAACCACTTCTCCTTGTGGGTCTCGCTCCTGAAGCATTGCAGCGGTCATACAAGGAAATGCTTTGTTTGCGAGATGCTTCTTGGCGGTTGAGTCCTTTAGTACGGCCCCGTGCCCTTGGTGGGCGGTATACGCTTCAGCGAATACCTTAGGTGTTGCCTTTCCTTCCGCGGGATGGTCGGTGACGGCAATCCTAAATCCAAATGCTTTAACTATGGCGTCGGGATGCAGGTAGCTTTCGATTTCATGCTTGCTAGTGATAGCACCCCACGAGCCATCAGTGCGAGCATTTACTTGCGCTACCGAA
The DNA here is from genome assembly GCF_904426495.1 of Pseudomonas sp. OF001. Lineage (NCBI taxonomy): Bacteria > Pseudomonadati > Pseudomonadota > Gammaproteobacteria > Pseudomonadales > Pseudomonadaceae > Pseudomonas > Pseudomonas sp. OF001. The sequence goes on from NZ_CAJGBM010000001.1 coordinate 496,449, forward strand.
TCCCGGTAGTCAGCAACATCACCATCATATATGTGAACCTCGGGCTTTTTCAAAGACTGTAGGTAGTGCCGGTTGACCCAGTGCTGAAGTGTTGCTCCGCCAAGTACCACAAATGCAATCCTTTCGTCGGTATCTAAATCAGGTAAGGTTGGATCCGTGGCGTTGGTGGCTTTGCTTAGGGCCTTGAGACAAGCAACGTCGTTAGGTCCTTCAACACAAAGAAGAACTTGAACTCGGCTGTCAGGTGTTACTCCAAGTGCATCAGCAACCGGACCAAAAGCGTCGGCGCCTAACAGTATGATCGGTTTTCCATCGGTCGAGTTGCGAGTCACAAAGCGAATGCTGTCACTAGGTAGCTTAGCGGCGAGTCCTGGGCTATGAGTCGTGAGAAGTACTTGGCAGCCAACTTCCTCGGAGAGAGTCTTAAATGATTCGATAAGCAGTCGCTGGTTGTTCGGGTGCTGGGCAGTCTCTGGCTCCTCGATTGCATAGATAATGTTGCGGCGGCTTCCTGATTTAAGTCGTCGCTCCGCCTCTGCTTTGAAGAAACTCACGAGAACTAAGCGTCGGACACCACTGCCTCTCTTGTTTAGGGGGATGCCAGAGTCTGTGTTGAGCCCTACAGAGAATAGACTTGTCCATTTTGCAGGGGTTGGTGCAGAGAACTCAGGGGTCAGTTCGTTAGCCAGATTTGAGTCAAGTGTTTTTAGCGCGTCGTGGGTTCTGTGCGCGATTTCCTCGGCTTTCTCCTGGACACGCCTCTGGATGTTGGTGATGTCATCCTGCACTTCTGCGATGGCCGCGGCTATCGCCGCTTTCATCGGGCTTTGCACTTCGTCATCGGAGTCACGGCTGCTCCGATCACTCTGGAATAGTGCAAATATAGGCAAATGGCTTTCGATTTGCTCCCAAATTTTTTTTGTGTCTTCTTTTGCTTTGCCTGCTGGGATAATGGTTTCTGCCAATGACAGGTCAGGGGCAGAGGCCCAAATTGCCTGCCTCATTCCCGGGTTTCCCTTAAGGGGGACGTCTAGTCCAAGCTCTTTGACTTTGGCTTGCAGTTCTTTTTCTTTGAGTTCAAGAAGATTGTTGAATCCGGCAGCCGTTGGGTGGTTGGCAATTATAAATACTTCTTCTGTTGGTTTTTTGTTGGCGCAGTTGAACGTTTTGAGGATTTTAAGTGTTCCGTCCTCTGTTAAGAGGTGCTCGTTAGCCAATGTCGTTTCGGCTCCTGCATCCAGGGTCATGGATGTTGGGAGGTCATCAAACTCGCAGCATATTTCGACGCGCTTGTCTTCTGATTTGACGTTAGCATCGCTAGGGTCGACAGATACAGTATCGTTGTTGAAGAATATTTCAAGGGCCTCAAGAATAGATGATTTTCCGATGTCGTTCTTGCCTATAATGGTCGTTAGTTCATCGAGAGGGATTTTTATTTTGTCTGCGTAGCAGCGGAAATTTTTTATGTAAACTGCTTTTAGTCTCATAGGTCCTTCTCCGAGAGCTGGCTTTTTGAAGTTGGTGTTTTGGGTGCTATTCGCTAGGGGATCCGGTCACGCGCGTTGTATAAAGGCCTTTGGCGGGCGATGTACGTATTGTGGTTAATCTCAAGCGAATCATGTGGAGAATCTTGCAAGTCCGTTTTGATCGATTATCTGTTGGCGGCGGCAAAAACTGAGTGCAACACCTGACCTTTCCGGTACGGTGTTGCCATGTCTTACCACGAACTCAGCATTGAAGAGCGCTCCAACATCCAGGTCGGTCTGCTGCGCGGCATGAGCCAGCGGGCCATTGCCCGAATGCTCAACCGCAGCCCCTCGACGATCAGTCGCGAGATCCGCCGTAACCGCAGTACTCAGGGCGACTACATCACCCAGCATGCCCAGCGAGCGATGCGTGAACGCCGCATGTCCTGCCGGCCCCGGCAAAAGCTGGTGCCCGGCAACGAGCTGTTCGAGCTGGTCGTCCACCTGCTGCGAAAACGCTTTTCTCCCGAGCAGATTGCCGGCAAGCTCCGCGCCATGGAATTTCCAAACTTCGAAGACGCCT